>JAJSZW010000054.1 GCA_030262895.1 Deltaproteobacteria bacterium
TAAACACCATGTTTGAAGGTGTAACGGTCAATAATGATGTGCTTAACAGAGTAAAAAACATGTCTAAAAAAGGGCCGTTAATTCTGGTGCCTTGCCATAAAAGCCATATAGATTATCTGATTTTATCGTATATATTATATAATAATAATATGCCATGTCCCCATGTCGCTGCGGGAAAAAATCTTTCTTTCTGGCCCCTTGGGCCATTATTCAGACGCGGCGGTGCTTTTTTCATAAGAAGAACTTTCAGGGGGGCTGTACTTTATTCAAAAGTTTTTGCGGAATATATAAACAAGCTTCTTGAGGAAGGTTTCAATATCGAAATGTTCATAGAAGGGGGCAGAAGCCGAACCGGCAAGTTAATCATGCCCAAACTTGGATTACTATCCATGCTTCTAAATGCTTATAAAAACGAATCCTGTGAGGATATGATATTTGTACCAATATTTATTGGATATGACAGGGTGCTGGAGGAAAGTGCTTATCTAAGTGAAATTAAGGGAGGTCAAAAAGAGCCTGAGAGCCTCCTTCAAGTAATAAAGGCAGGAAGACTGCTAAAGAAAAGATATGGAAGAATTTACATTAAGTTCCATGAACCTATGTCGTTAAAGGAGCTTTTATCAGAATATGGTTCTAAAATTCAGGATATGTCGTCAAAAGAGCAGAATGTTTTTATCCGTAATCTGGGACATAGAATCATAAATGCAATAGATAATGTCTCACTTGTAACTCCATATGCTCTTGTTGCAAGCGTTATTCTTAACTGCCCCAAAAAAAGTTTTACTTATAATTATCTGATATCTGAAATGGAAATATATATGACCCACCTGTTTTCAAAAAATGCCAAGATGGCTGATACTCTTGTGCTTGATCAGTCCAGAGCTTTCGAAAGAGCCCTGGAACACTACACCCATAGGAAATTTATAGAAAAAATTCCAAAGAAAGATAAGAAAAGCCAATCCTCTGATGTTATATTTAAAGTTAATGAAAGCAAAAGACCGGTTTTAGAATATTACAAGAATAATTGTATTTCCTTTTTTATCCCGGCGGCTTTTACTGCTTTGGCAATCCTGGAAAAAGACGCTTTTCAATTCTCAACATCCGATATTGTTTCAGGCTATACCTTTCTTCAGGAATTTTTTAAAAATGAATTTTCTTATGACGTTGATAAGACACCGGATTATTTTGTTCGTAAAACCATCAAAATATTTATTGATGATGCCATTCTAATGCCTCATTCAACTTTGCCTGATACATACAACATTACATCCGCAGGTTATAGAAAGCTTAAACTTTTTTCCAGTTTTCTTAAAACCTATTTTGAATCATATTTTATTGTATTAAACTTTTTCACGCGGTATCCAAAAGAATTTATTAATACCAACGACCGCCTGAAAAAAGTCCAGTCAATAGGAAATCGAATGTATAAAAGAAAGGAAATTGAAAGGAAAGAAGCTCTTTCCAAAATCAATTTTCAGAATGCTGTAGATTATTTTATTTCTCATGGAGTAAAAAGTTCAGATGACCATGATAAAATTGAACTCTATGCTGATACTATAAAAAGATATATGAGTTATCTACCGTAATAGCAGGGGGCAGGGATTAGGGATCAGGGGTCGGAGGTCAGTGGTCATAAAATTGAAAATTTATTCCTCCAATATTCAATCTAAAGTGCTGCGATGAAAGCAATGATACTTGCCGCGGGTCTTGGTAAGCGGCTTCGCCCTTTTACTGCAAATACACCAAAGCCTTTATTCCCTGTTGCAGGACGTCCTCTTTTGGATATCATTATTCGCAGCCTGCAGAATGCGGGCTGCGAAGCCATAATTATTAATACCCATCACTTGTATAAAAAAATAGATTCTTTCCTGTCCAGCCGGAAATATTCCATCCCTGTTTTTACCCGTTATGAACCTCTGCTCCTCGGTACAGGAGGAGCTATAAAGAATGTTGCGGATTTCTGGGATGAACAACCATTTATGGTTATAAACAGCGATATTCTTACAGATATAGACCTTCGGTATGTTTATGATTTTCATCTTAATCATAAACATACCGCCACCCTTGTTTTCCATGATTACAAAGAATTCAACAATGTATTAATCAGCAAGGAAGACTTCATTAGAGGCTTTTATGAAGAGAAAAGCAGTGAGAACATCGGTTATGAGAGAAAGCTTGCTTTTACAGGGATACAGGTTCTTGATCCGAAAATTTTGGATTTTATTCCGGATGGTTTATTTTCCAGCATAATTGATGCTTATAGAGAATTAATATTTTCAGGCCAGCGGCTGAAAGCTTTTATTGTACAAAAACATTACTGGAAAGATATTGGAACACCAAAAAGTTACAGAGAAGCTGTTATAGATAAATTAGCACCCGAGGCATTCAAACAGGCGTGGCCGGATTTTACTTTTAAAAACATAAGACGCGATAGAATCAAAGGGGATGGATCAGGCAGGCAATGGTACAGGGTAATAGCAGAGCAGCATTTGCCTGGCAAGGTATATTCGGAAGCTTATGGTGAACAAAGTGAAGTTCCATTACAGGAACTTATTATGGTTGATCACGGCATCAGAGCACAAAACGCAACATCCGAGGTGGACTCATTTATAGCGATCGGTCGCCATCTTTATGACTGGGGAATACCTGTGCCTAAAATACATCTTTACGATAATTTTTCTGGTCTGGTTTTTCTGGAAGATCTGGGCGATGTAAAACTTCAGAAACTAATCCTAAATACTAAGGACCCGGAGAAAGTTGCTTTATATTATAAAAGAGTTATTGATGTTCTTATAAATATGTCAACTTCAGGGGCAGAAGGTTTTGATATATCCTGGACATATCAAACTCCATATTACAGCAAAGATCTTATACTTGAAAAGGAATGCCGATACTTTGTTGATGCATTTTTAAGAGGTTATCTTGGCATAGATTATTCCTTTGAAGATTTTAAAGATGAATTTGAATTACTTGCTGAGAAAACACTTAAATTTCCAGTTAATGGTTTTATGCATAGAGACCTGCAATCCAGAAATATTATGTTTAAAGATAATAAGTTTTATATTATAGATTTTCAGGGCGGACGCATTGGCCCTGTTCAGTATGATCTTGCATCCTTGCTTATTGATCCATATGTGGATTTGCCTTATCAACTGCGGGCTCAACTGGTTGATTACTGCATTAAGGGGTTTGCAAAATTTCTTCAGATTAATGAGGAGCAGTTCCGCTATTGCTTCAGGTATTGTTCCCTGACAAGAAATCTGCAGATACTTGGTGCATTTGGTAATTTGATACGCATAAGTGGTAAATCTTATTTTGAACAATATATCCCCGCAGCAGTAAAAACTTTGAAATATAATCTTTCAACTTTTGAAGATGCGGAATTTCCGGGCATAAAAGCAGTTGTAGAAGAAATTATGGTAAGTTCAGCCACTAAGGCACAGAGACACAAAGAATGGATATGAATTTTAAACCATATTTACAATACTGGATGCAGAATACACGATACATCCAATGAGCAGTTAATTATACTATAATTTTTAGTGTCTTAGTGCCTTTGTGGCTGAACTATTACTATTATGGTTTTGTGGAAATAATAATTGGAGGTGTTAAATGGAGCGAATAAAAGTAATGGTAAACGGAATTCCCGGCAATATGGCAGTGAATGTGGCAAAACATGTCATGAACGATAGTATGTTTAAACTTATACCATATGCGCTTACCGGACCCGAAATTACAGAAGCGGAATATACTTTAGATTCAACGGTCATCAGTCTTATTCATCCGCAAGAATCTGAAAAAGCAATTGCTGAGATAAAAGAAAAAGAAAGTTATTTTATCAGTGTGGACTATACTCATCCTTCATCTGTAAACAGAAACGCCGGGTTTTACTGCAAGCACAACCTTCCCTTTGTGATGGGCACAACCGGTGGCGACAGGAAATTCCTTGAAGATACTGTTTGTTCATCATCCATTCCGGCAGTAATAGCGCAAAATATGGCAAAGCAGATCGTCGGATTTCAGGCAATGATGGGATACGCTGCAAAAACATTTCCGGATCTTTTTAAAGGGTATTCCCTTGAAATCAAGGAAAGTCACCAGAAAGGAAAAGCAGATACCAGTGGAACAGCCAAGGCCATGATCGGATATTTTAATGATTTAGGAACACCTTTTTCTAAAGATGATATTAAAAAAGAACGTGATCCCGAAGTACAAAAGAATATATGGGGTATTCCAGAAGAATATCTTGGAGGGCACGGATGGCATACTTATACACTTGTTTCAAGTGATAATACTGTGCGCTTTGTTTTTTCGCACAATGTCAACGGCAGGGATGTTTATGCAAAAGGAACACTTGACGCTATTTCATATCTGGATAAGAAGGTAAGAGATGGCGTGAAGGGAACGGTTTTTACTATGATAGATGTTTTAAAAAGTGTTTGATGAACGTTGAACGGAAAAAGATGAAAGAAGAGATAAACATCGAACGTCCAACGTCCAACATCGAATAATGAAATCGCTTCGCTCCGCAAGTTTATAAATTGGCAGAATACCTTATTCAAAATTCGATGTTCAATGTTCGATGTTGGACGTTTATCTTTTAGTAGTCAGAGGATATGAGAGGGTAATGATAAAAAAACTGTTTTTTATTCTTCTATTTTTGACAGCTACAGTTACATCTGCCTTTGCAGATGAGATGTTTCCAAAAAAGGGATGGACGGACAGGCCGGATCCTATAGCAAGCCAGGATGCTGTGACTGGAGGAGAGATTTCAATTTTTGCAGGCCAGTATCCGAAAAGCCTGAATTATTACATCGACAATAATGTTCTATCTGCAGAAATCTTTGGAGCTTTATACGAGACATTATTATCAATTAATCCTGTTACCCTGGAATATGAACCAGGGCTGGCTGAGAAATGGGTGATAGCGGATGATAAAAAGACTTTTACCTTTTATATTGATAAAAAGGCAAGGTGGAGTGATGGCCGGTCGATAACAGCTTATGATGTCAAGTGGACTTATGAAGCAATAATGGATCCCAGGAACCTCACGGGACCGCATAAAGTAGATATGGAACGTTTTGATTCACCAGTTGTAATAGATAAATATACCATACGTTTTGCAGCTAAAGATGTTCACTGGAAAAACCTTGGCGCTGTTGGCGGTTTTCATATTTTATGTAAACACGCGTTTGAAGGGAAGGATTTTAACAAGATTAATTTTGAATTTCCAGTGGTTTCAGGGCCATATAGACTCGGAGGGATAAATGAAGGAGTTTTTATAACTTTAGAGAGACGTGAGAACTGGTGGCACGGAAAATTCAAAAGGTCTCGTGGGGTCGGAAACTTTCAAACTATTAGATTCAAGTTTTTTACTGAGAGAGAAAATGCATTTGAGGCGTTTAAAAAAGGCATGATTGATATTTATCCTGTATATACTTCCAGGATATGGATAAATGAGACAAAAGGAGATAGTTTTTTAAAAAACCGGATAGTAAAGCAGAAAATTTATAATTATAACCCTGTTGGATTCCAGGGATTTGCAATGAATATGAGGAAGCCGCCTTTTGATGATTTAAGAGTACGCAAGGCCATGGCGCTTCTTCTTGACAGGAGAAAAATGAACAGTCTTTTGATGTACGATCAGTATTTTCTCCACAAATCCTATTTTGAAGACCTTTATACAAAAGAAAATTCGTGTACTAACGAGCTTATTGAGGTGAACGGAAAAGAAGCTCTGAATCTTCTCAGGCAGGCGGGCTGGGTGGTAAATCCGGTTAATGGTTTTCTTGAAAAAAAAGGACAAAGATTTTCTTTTAAGTTTTTAACAAGAAGTTCTTCTTCAGAAAAATTTTTGGCAATTTACTCTGAAGATCTCAAAAATGCAGGAATGGAACTTGTCATTGACAAAAAAGACTGGGCTGCCTGGGCAAGAGATATGGATGAGTATAATTTTCAGATGACGTGGGCTGCCTGGAGTTCCGGTATTTTTAAAGATCCTGAGAGCATGTGGTCTTCAAGGGAGGCTGATAGAAAAGGCGGAAATAATATTACAGGTTTTAAAAACGCCAGGGTAGACGGGCTGATTGAAAAGCAAAAAAGAATTTTTGATATAAAAAAACGTAATGAAATATACCGTGAGATGGATAAAATAATATATAATGCTTTTCCATATGTGCTTCTGTGGAATATAGATTATACCAGACTTCTGTACTGGAACAAGTTCGGAACTCCTGATACCGTGCTTTCCAAATACGGCAATGAGAGCAGTGCCTACTGGTACTGGTGGCTTGATGAAGATTCAGAGGCGGATTTACATGATGCTTTAATGCATAATTCTATACTGCCGCGGAAGAAACCTTCAATATATTTTAAGTAACTACTCAGGCTGGTTAGGCTGAAGACTTTTATGGAAAAGACTCCCAGAAGCCAATATTTTCTTAAAACGGCCGGAAATTTTGTCCTAAACATAAAGAATAACACTCAGGAATCATCTGTTTTCTTCAGTCTATAGCCTTCAGTCTAAACACCTGAGTTGTTACAATTAAACTACAGTAACATTAATTGCTGCAGGCCCTTTTTCCCCTTCTTCTATGTCGAAGGTAACACGATCGCCCTCTTTAAGTGATTTAAAGCCTTTCTCTTTGATCCCTGTATAATGGACGAATACATCCTCACCATCTTCTTGTGCGATGAAGCCAAAGCCCTTTTTTTCATTGAACCATTTAACGATACCATTAGCCATAGTGGCTTCCCCCTTCCTTTCAAAAAATTCTCATGGTTCCAAACTTCAGGTGGCCACTTTTTGACAAATGAATCTTTCCCTCAGAACGAAACCGGCACGCAAGTTAAGACAGACTTTTATTGATTATATTGGTAATAACCTATTTTAAATTAAAATCAAGTTATTTATGCAACAGTTATTTATGCGATTAAATTTTAAAGAAATATCAGTCGGGTTAAAGGGCATTGCCTATAAAATCCATTAGTTATATATTGATAATTTCATTTTGAATGCTTGCGATTCTAATTATATTATTATATGATAATTTGTACCTACTCAGGTTGGCTAGGCTGAAGGAATCATCTGCTTCCTTCAGCCTATAGCCTTCAGTCTAAAGACCTGAGTACTTACGATAATTTCAGGTATAAACAGGAGGGACACATGGACAAACCTATCGAAAACTATTGGAAGCTCCGCCTCGAAGATCTTAAGAAATCTTTGGAAGAAAATAACTTTGAGGTTTTTCTTGTAAATAACTCCTCTGAGGCAAAAGCAATTGTGCAGAAAGAAATTCTTCCCAAAACAGGTGCAAAGAGTGTTTCATGGGGAGGCTCCTTAACGTTCACTGATACAGGGCTTTATGATGATATCAAGAATAATCAGGACCTGGAAGTTCTAGACGTTTATGATAAAAATCTTTCTGATGAAGAAAAAAATAAACTTCGAAGAAAAGCACTTCTCGTTGACCTCTTTATTACCGGGACTAATGCAGTCACCGAAACAGGCAGTCTTGTCAACCTTGATATGTATGGGAACCGTGTATCAGCTATTAGTTTCGGGCCCAAATATGTTGTAATTCTCTTGGGACGTAACAAAATTGTTCCAGATTTAGAGGAAGCTATGTTTCGTATTAAAAATTATGCAGCTCCGGTTAATACCATGCGGTTGGACAAGAAGACACCCTGCGCCAGGACTTCTTGTTGCGAGGACTGCAAAAGCCCTGATCGTATCTGTAATACCTGGACAATAACCGAGAAATCGTTTCCAAAGGGAAGAATTAAGATCGTTTTGATAAATGAGGATTTAGGATTTTAGGCACTTTTAAATTTTCCGGAATAGATGCATCTTCCATAAATTATATATCCGACGAAAATAGCATAAACAATTTTGAGGCGGCTTTTAATGGAAATTTATTAGCCTGTGCTATTGTACTCAAATAACTTCTAAACAGAAAGGATAAGCAAATACCTAACTATCAACGAAATAGTTTCCCCAGGCCAAATCAATCACATTTTTAGTAATGGAGGGCGGTTTTCCCACATAATTAGCTTGATCGATTATCTGATCGATCAAGTCTCTCGGATGGCATCCAATGGGTTTAATGTTCGATTCATTATATTTAGCCATAAGGTAATCAAAAATTTCGCTATCAAATTTCAATCCATTAGAATCACATACTTTACGGAATATATTTTCATATTCTTTAATATTTGGATAGTCGATTTTGAGTTTGTATGGCAATCGTCTTAAAAATGCTTCATCGGCCAATTTTTTCGGTTCAATGTTTGTGGCAAAGACGACCAACTGATCAAAGGGGATTTCAAACTTCATTCCGGTGTGAAGGGTCAAGAAGTCCAGCCTGCGATCCAATGGAACGATCCACCGATTAAGAATAGTTCGTGGATCTATTAACTGTCTGCCAAAATCATCAATTATGAAAAGACCATTATTCGCCTTCATCTGCAATGGGGCATCATAGTATTTGGAATTGGGATTAAATTCTAGATCAAGTGCCTTAAGCGTCAATTCACCACCTGCTGAAATGATCGGCCTTTTAACTCGAACCCATCGCCTATCATAATCGTCTGATGCGGTATCTTTATCAACCAAATGATGATTAACCTGGTCATAAACAGTGACAATTTGTCCGCCCACCAACACTGAGTAGGGAACGTAAATTTCCCCTCGAAGTGAATTTCCAATGGCTTCTGCAATGGTTGTTTTACCATTTCCGGGAGGGCCGTATAAAAATATCGGTTTTCCAGAATTGATTGCAGCGCCGAAAGTACGCAACTTGTTTTCACTGAAAACGATATTTGAAAATTCTTTTTTAATACTGTCTTGTTTAACTTCGATGCTTCTGACGGTCTGTATTTCAACTGCGTATCTGTAATCATCTAGTACAACGGGAGCAGGGCCGATGTAGTGGCTTTCCTCCATTAAATTTATCGCACGGTTAATACCCGAATCGGTGATCCTGAACTCGTAATTGCTCAATGAAAACGATGTGTCACTTTTTGTAATTTCTATCATCCTATCGTGACGCAAACTGTTAGCGCATTGGGTGATTACAGTTTGGGTTAATTTTGCCTTTTCCGCTAACTTTTGAACGGTAAAGCTTTTTAGGAAAAGGGCATGTTTTAATAACAAGTCGGAGATGAAATTGATGTCCAATTTGGTTTCCTCAATATTAGCGGGTACAGTAGGGGAAAATTGAAAAAAACTTGCAAGGTCCGACTCTGATATAAGATCAAGGACAACAAGATTATAACCAATCCGTCCACCGTACATGCGTTGCCTTTCGAGCGCCTTATGAAGATCTTTGATGGAGATTAACCCTTTTTCCTTCAGCCTTGTTCCTAAAGATTTTGCCATTGTTTAACCTTCCTTGTTAATGAGAATTCAATACGACTCATTTAAATTATTTTTGCAATATTCCCGATCCCCTTGCCGTTCTAAGCAACTATCCGTCTTACAAATTGTATTCATGTGATTGATAAAGATTTAATCATGCTCATTATGCCATCGCGTATTTCTCTATGGGCATTACCGCGAGGTGCCGGCTACTACAAATATGGTCATGCTCAAGACGCTCAAATGCCCTGTCAGGGTAATCTGGGTCTTTCGTAAAACCCAATGGATTGCTCTCTTTTCTACTAACCTGGAACTGTCCATTGAACAGATCATCGAGTACTATGGTGCGAGGTGGAAAATAGAATTCGGTTTCAAGGAGATCAAACAGGAGATTGGCAGTAGCAAGAGCCAGACCCGTAATGCCCATGCAGTGATCAATCACGTCAACTTTTCCATGATAGCAGCTACCGTTACTTGGATCTATGGGGCACGGCTATAAAAAGTGTTGCAATCATCCTTTGACACCGATCCTTTCAGAAAGTTGCGTTTATCCTTGCCATAGGTCATTTAGAGAAGCGACAGGGCTATGATTGTTTCAAAGGTCAAAAGTTTCTTTTAATTTTCATTTTTTCCAACATTTCTTCAAGATACTAAACTCTTAAAATATTCTTTTGTTCCTGCATCTTTTGAAAGGGCAATACATTTTCTAATATATTTTTGAGCTAAGACCTCATTATCTGTCTTTGAATATAATGCGGCAAGGCAGCCATTTGCTTTTAACCAATTTGGCCGTTGAACAACACATCTTTCTAATAATTGAATGGCTCTTGCATACTCATTCTCTATCCAACATAAATGACTTCCTAATATGAACAATGCATGCGCATTCTTCGGGGAGCGTCGAATGATATTTATAAGAGCTTGTTCTCCAATATCTTTCATTCCATGAGATAAATTATTTTTTGCTTCAATTATCTCTCTATATTCAGAAAGCTGAGCATTCTCAACATCATTTAAATAAGACCGTGTCAATATCGACCTCATCTTGCTTGAAGGTCCATCTGATTCAATCAAAATTTGGACATATAACAAAATAAATGCAGCATTTTTTAATAACTTTGGCTTTGCCTTCTCTGCTTGCTGCACTATGAAAAGCGATTTTTCAATATTCCCGGCATCAAATATTTCGCGAATCTTAGTTATCGTCGGTGTATCTTTGCTTTTTTTATGCGTCATAACACTTTTACAAAATGGACAAACGCCTACTGATGGCGAAGAAGGCGCTCCACAACTCGAACATATTACATCAAAACCCATTAAGTCACCCTCCTTCCACATGACGAACAGAATTTATCTTTTTGTCTAATACCTCCACCACAATTAGAACAAAACTTTTTACCTTTAGGATTTACTGCTTTAACGTCATTGGTCATTGATTCATCTAAATAACGCATCTCTTTTTCTCTAAAGTCCGATGCCATTAAATTTTTCCCAAGCATTAATCCAAGCATAAGCTGCATCGGATCATTAGAAGTATTTGCCCCTGAAGATTGATTTTCAATTAAACTATTAGCCGCTTTATATAAAAGATATTCCTGCTTATTGCCTACAATGTTCATCGCTGCCTTGGAGTCTAAGGCATTTAAAATCTCTTTAGAAGGAACCAACGAAAGAACTTGTAGGTCCAAAATTGTTAAACCATAATTATTTAATATTGGATTAATTTTTTCTTGAAGCACATTTGAAACATCATCTTGGGCATGATTTAAATCACCTAGTGTCTTAATAACAGATAAAGCCTGAGGCAATAATTCGAGCAATTGTCCTTGAACAAATTCCTCTAAGTCCGTAATATCAAAAAGAACATTACTTCCTATCAGGTTATTATAAAGTTTCGGAGGATTAACCACCTTTATATTGAAAAGACCATATGCACGAATGGGAACATTTTGATAATCTGGGAAATTATAAATAACAGGTGCGGTTGTGCCCCATCTCCTTCCAATAAAGACATTTAACATAAAAAACCATAATTCAGCTCTAAGAGGGCTTTGAAAACCAAAAGACCAGTTTGCAATTCGTGTAATAATTGGAAAGTTTTCAGTTTTGATTCTATGAGTTCCTTGCTTCATTACATCAGCAAACTCACCTTTATAAATCAATACTGCCTGCTGGTTGGGACGAATAACTATACATGTTCCTGAGAATAAATCAGCAGTCCCATTTGCAGGGACTCTTGCAGCAATCAATGTTCCACCGGGATCTTCAAATTCATAAACACCTTTAAAAATCAAGGATTGTCTATTTGGTTTACCCATATCAATTCCTTTCTAATATTTACAAAGATTATCGGTAGTTAAAATATTATAATACTATAAGAACTTAACAAATTCAAGAAAAAATACCATATTTTAGCTTGGAATTTCAATAAAAAAACTGACTACAAGGGCCGCTTCCCTAAATGCCTGACAGTGTGAGATTGGTGCGTATCGTATCAGCATCCGAAGCGTGGTCGAGCTTAACCTCAACCATAAACACTCGTTCGTTCGGGATTTCTCCTTTTCGGATCAGGTGATCCTTGATCTGTCTTGCCCGCTCTTAAAGAAAGCATTGTTGGAGTTAACGGAAGCACATATAGCCTTTTTATTGCTGAGGTCTATGTGAACCTCCTTGACGGAAAAGCAAGGCACTGAAATAAGCGTGTCATCAATACCTTTTTCAGCCAGCCTGAACTCATTCAGTTTGAACTCGCCATCAATCACTTCAAAATGTAAAGCCTCTTTGCCGGCATCCATATCATACCGGGCAGCCAAGTCGATCGATCCACTGGTTATTTCGAAACGCACCTGATCCTGCACGTATTTCCATAGTGTACGCGTCTTGATGCCGGTTAGTACAAAACGCCCCTGCGATCGAAGCGGATTGACCGAGATGTTGCCTTCCCAACTCACGACCTCGCCCTCTTCTGTGGTTGCAGTAAATGCATACAGACTCTTGCTATTCTTACGGGTACTGAAGTCATTCAACGTAATTTCTATCGGAAAAAAGTCCGTCTCAAACGGAGTGGGTCGGGCAAGATCGCTAAACGCGAGATGTCCTTTCTCGATCTGCAGCCGGAAGATTAGAATAGGCGGCAACTCATTGTTTTTATCCGGAGGAGCCTCCGCTGGATCCGATGAGGCAAGGATGTCTGAAAAATTCAGGCTACTATCAGGTAAGACTTTCACCCGTCCATCGGGTGCGATCATACGAATCTCGTCAAAGGTATATGCTCGCCGGAAAATCGAGGAAAGCTGGAAATTGACATACAGTTCTTCGAAGCCAACGAATCGCTCGCCATCTGGCTCACTCATTTCAAAGCCCCTCACCGTTACCGAAAGCACAAAAGGATTCACCTTGACTTCATTCACTGTAGCGTTTCGGCCAAGCTGCTCGGCTATGCCTGATATCAGGCTGGACTTGAGAATATACGGCGCAATCAGGAAGCCAAAGACTCCATATAGCGAAATCAAAATGGCGGTGATAATCGCACCCTTTTTCGCGCGCGACATTAAGAACTCCCTTCTCTACTAAAAATTAACAAAAAATTTTAGAAATTAAAATTTTTTCTTGCAAACTTAATAATTTGTATTTATTAATTTAATTTTTTAAATAATTTAAGAGAATCGGACAGACATTTTCGCGTTTTCGTGCCCCGCCCGCTGATCAATCCTTCCTTTTCACACGTATTCCGGATATTGTTTCTGCCCCTGTTTCTAAAAGTTCTAAAAGGAGAATAATGTTATGTCAATGAAGATTTATGTCAGAAATCTTTCTGCGGGAAGATTTATTTATGCAATTATAGTGGCGCTGTCTTTATCCCTGTCCGCTTTAACCGTCCAGGCTGAAAAAAATGAGCCTTCGATAGATAAAGTAGCTATAGTTAATGGAACTGTTATTACCGGTGAAGAATTTAATAGAGAGCTAAGCCCGATAAAACAAAGGATTTCACAGCAGGGACAAAAAATTTCACCGGAACAGCTTGAAGGTATCAAAAATGAAATTCTTGATAACCTGATCAACCTCGAACTCCTGTTTCAAGAGAGCCGGAATAACGTAATTAAAGTTGAAAAAGAGGCAGTCGATTCTCAAATGAAACTTTTAAAACAAAAGTTCTCAAATGACACTGAATTTAAAAACTTTTTAAGCGAGCTGAATTTATCTGAAAGTGCCTTTAAACTAAAAATCAAGAAGGGCATTGCAATACAGAAGCTTATTGAAACTCAGATTGCTGATAAGATTAAAATTTCAGATAAAGAAAGCAAGGTCTTTTATGATACCAATCCCGACCTCTTCAAACAGCCCGAACAGATAAAAGCGAGTCATATTTTGATAAAAGTTGAGCCGGGCGCGGATGAAATGAAAAAATCTGAAGCAAAAGAAAAAATCAAAAAGATTAAACAAAAACTTAATAAAGGCGAAGATTTTGCTACACTTGCTAAAGAATTTTCAGAAGGCCCCAGTAAAAACAAGGGCGGAGATTTGGGCTACTTCCAGCGAGGTCAAATGGTAAAATCTTTTGAAGATGCAGCCTTTGCATTAAAAACTGAAGAGGTAAGCGATATTGTAGAAACTCAGTTTGGATATCATATCATCAAAGTTATAGATAAAAAGCCTGAAAAGACAATTGCTTATGAAAATGTAAAAAAAGACCTTGCTCAGCATTTGAAACAGGAAAAAACAAATAAGGAAGTCAAAACATACATACAAAAACTCAGGGAAAAATCCAAAATAGAAAAGTTTTTGTAATACTTAAGGGCTCGGTCAAAAATAACTTGGCATTTTTGGGCGCAAATTCTACCAACTTATTTTTGACCAAGCCCTATGTTGAGCGATTTTTTGCGAAGAAATGTGCCAAGATCTTGATGCGGAAAGGAAGGCAATATCATAAAAAAACGTGTTTTGATCAGTTTTCTTTTATTCACAAGCCTCTTCATCCTCGCGTCCTGCTGGGAGAACGATAACGCAACCCCAGAGGCAGGGCCTCCGAGCCTCTCTGTTGCCGCTGATCCTGAAACTATCCAGCTTGGTGAATCGACAACCCTTTCCTGGAGTTCTACAGGTGCTGATTTCTGTGACATTAAACCAGGGGTCGGCAGTGTGGCGGCAAATGGATCGATCGCGCTTTCGCCGGCTCAGACCACCACATATACGATCACGGCCACGGGGCCCGGAGGCACGGCCATTGCAAGCACCACAGTCACGGTGATCCATCCTGCTCCGGGTGCAAGTATTTCTGCAGATCAAACAAGTATTATGGCCGGTGAGACGGTTCTTCTCTCCTGGAGTTCGGCCCATGCGGATTCCGCTGTCATAGATAATGGGATCGGCGCTGTTTCCGTAAACGGCTCGACAACGGTTTCACCTGCGGCGACCACGAGTTACACAATCAGGGTTGCAGGTCCGGGGGGGACAGCCACAGGCAGTGTTACCGTCAATGTGAACGATCCCTCCCCTGTAAGCATCAGCGCCGCACCGACAACTATTGAACAAGATGGATCATCCACCCTGTCCTGGAGCTCAACCAATGGCCGGAGCGCTCACATTGACAACGATATCGGTGTTGTGCCTGTAAACGGGTCGATCACTGTTTATCCCGACCATACCACCACATATACCATCTCTGTTATCGGTGTTGGCGGCTCCGCAAGCGCTCAGGCCGTGGTCTCTGTGATGGGCAATCCAGAGCCCCAACCGGGAGGCTCCTTTGGCGAACAATATGAGGATCTGATCCCGCCTGATGCCACCCTTGAATCATACGATCCCAAGCGGTTTTCTGTGATAACCGGCCTGGTTCACGACCTGACAGGTTCTCCCATATCAGATGTTTCTCTCACCATCCACGGCCACCCCGAGTATGGCACTGCCGAAACAAATGCTGAAGGCCGGTTTTCTATTCCAGTAGAAGGTGGAGGAACTATCACGGTTGTCTACCAAAAAGAGAGCCTGATCACTGCCCAGCGGCAGGTCTATGTCCCCTGGAATGACGTTGCCATTGCAGAGACGATTCAAATGATCGCTGAAGACCCGGCAGCCAGCACCGTCAGCTTTGACGGAAACCCGAACACGATAGTTGCTCACCAAAGCACAAAGGTGAGTGACGCATTTGGCAACCGCTCCTGCACAATGGTCTTTACCGGGGACAACCGGGCATATCTAATAGATGAACAGGGGAATGATATTCAGGAACTTGTCACCATCACCACCCGGGCAACCGAGTTTACCACGCCTGATTCTATGCCGGCAATACTTCCCCCAAATTCTGCGTATACCTACTGCGTGGAACTCAGCGTGGATGGCGCCCAGAGAGTGAGGTTTGACAAACCTGTCATCACCTGGGTCGATAATTTTCTTGATTTTGATGTAGGGAGTTTTGTCCCCGTGGGCTACTATGATCGTGACAGAGGCGTATGGGTGCCATCGGAAAACGGCGTTGTGGTTAAACTCCTCGATACAGACACCGATGGCATTGTGGATGCCCTGGATGCGAATGGCGACGATCTGCCCGATGACCTCAACAAAAATGGTTCCTTCAGTGATGAGGTGACGGGACTTGATGATCCCGAAAGATATGCCCCGGGGTCTACCTTCTGGCGAGTGCCTGTCACCCACTTCAGCCCTTGGGACTGCAATTGGCCCTATGGCCCGCCGGATGATGCCACCCCCCCGAACCCGGAAGGCGAACCTGATGCGGGCCAGCAGCAGGATGAAGACAAGTCCTGCAAAAGCTACACAAGCTCTTTTGTTGAGGACAGAAGCCGCATCTTCCACGAGGACATCCCGATCCCCGGCACCAATATGACCCTTCACTATGCCGGCAACCGTGTGGAAGGCTACAAGAGCGTCATAACCGTGCCGGCCAGTGGAGAGACCTTTCCGGAAAGCCTTAAGAGAATTATCGTCAAGGTCGAGGTGGCCGGCCGAACCCTGGAACATGACCTGGACCCTTTGCCCAATCAGAAGGCGGAGTTTATCTGGGACGGGCTTGATTACCTTGGGAGACCGGTCGATGGTACGACGACTGCGCACATCAGCATGGGCTTTGTGTATGATGCTGTCTATTACATCCCGGCAGATTTTCAGCAGGCATTTGGGCAGGCAGGAGACGAAGCAACCGACGTTCGCGCTCGGCAGGAGGTAACCTCCTGGAAGCGCAGCGAGGTTGTTATTGATTCCATGGGCAAGGGTGTCCTTGCCGAGGGATGGACCCTCTCTTCTCACCATCACCTGAGCCCTGCGAATATCTCCAGGCTTTACAAGGGAGACGGCACAGTAAGTACGAATAATGCTATCATTATCGATACCGTGGCCGGAACAGGAAACTGGGGCTACAGCGGCGACGGTGGTCCGTCCACCGATGCACAGCTTGACCAACCTTATGGCGTTGTCGTGGATGCCGCGGGCAGTATTTTCATCGCAGATTCCGGGAATCACCGCATTCGCAAGGTGGATGCAAGCGGTATCATCACTACCGTGGCAGGAACAGGAAACTGGGGGTCCAGCGGCGACGGTGGTCCGGCCACCGATGCACAGCTTGCCTTGCCTTATGGCGTTGCCGTGGATGCCGCGGGCAGTATCTTTATCTCAGATCTCAGGAATAACCGCATCCGCAAGGTGGATGCAAGCGGTATCATCACTACCGTGGTAGGAACAGGAAACTGGGGCTCCGGCGGCGACGGTGGTCCGGCTACCGAGGCACAGCTTGACTGGCCTAGGGGCATTGCCGTCGATGCTGTGGGCAATATCTTCATCGCAGATAGTAATAATAACCGCATCCGCAAGGTGGATGCAAGCGGTATCATCACTACCGTGGCCGGAACAGGAACTTATGGCTCCAGCGGCGACGGTGGTCCGGCCACCGATGCACAGCTTTACTATCCTTATGACGTTGCCGTGGATGCTGTGGGCAGTATCTTCATCGCAGATAGTCATAATAACCGCATCCGCAAGGTAGATGTAAGCGGTATTATCACTACCGTGGCAGGAACAGGAAACTGGGGCTCCAGCGGCGACGGTGGTCCGGCCGCCGAGGCACAGTTTAAACGTCCTTATGACGTTGCCGTGGATGCTGCGGGCAGTATTTTTATCGCAGATTTCTGCAATCACCGCATCCGCAAGGTGGATGCAAGTGGTATCATCACCCCCATGGCAGGAACAGGAGCATATGGCTCCAGCGGCGACGGGGGTCCGGCCGCCGAGGCACAGTTTTACTGGCCTACTGGCGTTGCCGTGGATGCTGCGGGCAATATCTTTATCGCAGATCACGGGAGTCACCACATCCGCAAGGTGGGCACTCCTTCTGTGTTTGCCGGTGCCATGATCGAAGGCGACATCCCCTTTGCCGAGGAGAACGGCCTGGGTCATATCATGAGCAGCGCCGGCTTTCATAAAAGCGCCATTGACCTTGATACCGGCATAACCCTGTATGAATTCGGCTATGACCAGGATGATAACCTTGTGTCCATCACTGACCAATTCGGCAGCCAGACCACTATAAACTATTATGGGGGTGTGCTGAGTTCCATTGTGTCTCCGGACGGTATCACCACCACGCTCACCATAGATGCCGGCAACCACTTAACCAGCATTGCGTATCCGGACGGAAGCAATTACAGCTTTGAATACACCGCGGATGGCCTGATGACGGCTGAAACAGAGCCTGAAGGCAACCGGTTTGAGCATGGCTTCGGCACAAACGGACGTGTGACTAATCTTTTTAATGAGCAGGGAGGCCACTGGAATTATGCCAGGACTGCGTATAAAAACGGCGATATTCTGACAGAAGTGAAAACCGGTGAAGGCAACCTTACCTCATATCTCGACCATACCTATTCCACAGGCACAGGCAAGTACACATCCACCATCACCGATCCCACAGGAGCAGAGACCCTGTTTACTCAATCGGCCGACGGCCTGACCACAACCAAGTCTTTGTCCTGCGGCATGGAACTTTCCTTTGAATATGGGATCGATTCGGAATACAAGTTCAAATATCTTAAGGAAATAACTGAAAGCACGCCTTCAGCCTTGGAGAAAGTTACGCTTAGAGAAAAGACCTATCAGGATACGAACGCAGACGATATCCCTGACCTGATCACCGAAACAGTGACTGTTAATGGCAACACAACCACCCTTTCACACGATATCATCCTATCCCAAAAGACCGTCACCTCCCCTGAAGGCAGGGCTCTGACCACGCTGTACGACCCTGATACCCTTTTGACCAAAAGCATGACCTTCCCTGGCCTTTATGAAACAAGCTATGGGTATGATGCCAGAGGGCGGTTAACGTCCATAAGCGCCAATACCAGGGCGACTACGTTTGCCTATAATGCGCAGGGATTCCTTGAATCCATCACCGATCCTGAAAATCAGACTACCATATACACCTACGATGCTGTGGGCCGAATGACCGCGATCAACCGGCCGGATAGCACAACTGTGGGCTTTACGTACGACCAAAACGGCAACATGACTCTGATCACCAATCCATCGGACATCAATCACGGCTTTGGCTACAACATGGTCAATCTCAAAAACTCATACCGGACACCTCTGAGCGGTAGTTACAGCTATGTGTACGACAAAGACAGGCGTCTGATCCAGACAAACTTTCCTTCAGGAAAGCAGATCAACAACGTTTATGACAAGACCAGACTCACGCAGATACAAACACCGGAAGGAAACATCAATCTCACATATCTTTGCAGCACAAAGGTGGGATCAATTACCAATGGAACGGATACAATAAGTTACGAATACGATGGGAAGCTTGTCACCTCAGAGAACTTAAGCGGCGCTCTCAGCCAATCGCTCGGTTACACCTACAACAACGATTTCAATATGAACAGTTTTTCCTATGCCGGCAAGACCCACATCTACACCTATGATAATGACGGCCTTTTAACCGGCGCCGGCAACTTTACCATCTTTCACAATGCCCAAAACGGCCTGCCCGAGGTCGTCACCGGTGGAGCCCTGAACATGACTCGCAGCTTCAACGGCTATGGAGAGGTTAAAGATCAGGCATTTTCCATAAACGGCACAACCCTCATCTCCTGTAATCTGACCCGTGACAATGCAGGCAGGATTACGGCCAGGACCGAAACCGTTGAAGGGGTCGCATCCGATTACGTCAACACCTACGACGCTATGGGACGGCTTCTTACCGTGACCAGAGATGGAGCCGTGATCGAAGAATACGCATATGATCCTGTTGGAACCCGGATCTATGAAAACAACGGCCTGAAGGGTATTTCGCAAAGAGACTATGTCTATTCCGATGAGGACTGTCTGCTCATCGCCGGCAGCACCAGCTACGAGTACAATGCAGACGGCTTTCTTACCACCAGGACCGAGGGGGCGGATGTCACAAGCTTTGACTACTCATCCCGCGGGGAACTTCTCGGAGTGGCCCTGCCGGATGGCACGCTCATCGATTATGTACATGACCCATTGGGAAGGAGGATAGCAAAGAAAGTCAATGACGTGACAACCGAGAAATATCTCTGGCAGGACCTGACCAGGCTCCTTGCGATCTTTGACGGCAGCGACAACCTCATCATGCGGTTCGAGTATGCAGATGGCCGGATGCCCGTTGCCATGACAAAAGACGGCTCTATCTATTACCTCACATACGACCAGGCAGGTTCGTTGAAAATTGTTGCAGACACAGCAGCAAATGTGCTAAAAAGAATAAATTACGATTCATTCGGCAATATAATCCAAGACACGAATCCGTTATTTGAAATCCCCTTCGGTTTTGCAGGAGGCCTGCACGACAGAGACTCTGGCCTCGTCCGTTTCGGCTGCAGAGACTATGACCCGAATACAGGCAGATGGACCGCAAAGGATCCTATAGGCTTTGCCGGAGGGGATACTGATCTTTATGGGTATTGCCTGAATGATCCGGTTAACTTTATCGATCCGGAAGGGTTGTTTGTTAATTTAGGTGCTGCTGGAGTTGGTGCTGCAATAGGTGCAGGTGTTGGCGCTGCTAACGCACTGTTTACTGGTGGGGATGTCTTGAAAGGTGCATTAACAGGAGCTGCTGTTGGATCACTTGCCGGATTGTCTTTTGGTACTTCCCTTATTGCAAATTCTATAATTGGTGCCAGCATTGGAGCTACGACTGATATTGCATCACAATATCTTTCATCTCCGTGCGGTAATATAGATACAACATCTGTTGTGATTAGTGTCCTTGCCGGTGCTGTCGGCGGCGGAACTGGCACTGCTATGATAAAAGGTGGAGCGAAAGCAGCTGATGCTGCCCTTATGAGCGGTTCATTATCTGGTGGAAGTTCAATGGGGTTGAACTATTCTGTTAATAAATAAGAAAACTGCAATATGTTAAATATTACTATATGCGTTATTGGTATATCCATGGGCTTAATTATTAGTTTAACCCTTATTTATGTTGGTAAATTCAAAGAATACATGGTTTTAAAAAAGAAGAGTGGGAATCTATGGATAAAACTTTTGGATAGTGTATGGAGGATTTTACTTCCCTTGATGTTCGCATTTTTCTCTATAATATTGCCGATAATAGTCTTATGCTTTTTTATAACCGATGCAATTATAATAAAAAGTTTAGGTTCAATTTATCTTTATAGTTTTGTACCTAGTTTTTTTATTTGTATGTTTCTATTAATAAAAATAGGGAAAATAAAAACAACAAAGAGGCTTCAATAAAGGTTTCAAATCAAATAGGGGCAAGTTGGGGACAGGTCTACTATTGACCCTTGAGGCAAAGATTTGAGATACTCGTAATTAAGTAAAAAACTATCATAAACACAAGGTAGTAGCGGGTATAGCGTTACTGCCTTTTCTTTTTTAATTGCTATAAAAATGCTCCAATCCTTATTGGGTCGTAAATGTTGTAAAACTATGAGCAGGTGAGCACTTGGTAAGTGGCACCGAGGGGCTGTCATGATTTGATGCACTGCTACATATTGGGTCCTTATCGGACAGAATTTTGTCTATTTTATTGCCTCCGGCAGGACTGTAAAATGCCGTCCGATAAGGCTTCAATATGCAGCCCGTCACAAATCCCGCCAGCCCCGTTCTTCGAGTCTGCACAAAACCGGGTGGGTGGGGAATTAAAATAAAGATCGGTTGCGGGCATAAAAACAGATTACAGCCGATCCGCAACCGGGAAGGGAATGGTCACGTCTTGAATAGCAACTGCAAATGCTTAAATGACGTCGGTTTGATGAAGACCTTTTCTTCTTCAAACCGACGTTTTGTTTTTATAAAAACCGCCCCGATCCTTCAGCATGATCCTGCCTGGCGTGGTGGTTGCGATCTGATTACATAATCTGAACTATCACTGATTCTTATTCCTTTGAAAAATAAGATAGAAAAGAGTCTGATAATTAAGTTCAGATTATGTAAGAAGATGCAGGCAGCATGACAGTCAGGGCTTTAAGACAGACAAGCGGCTTCATTATTTTAATTATTTGTGGCGAGACCTCCATCTGCTTTGGACAGCATCACGCATAACAACCATGAGTCCGGACCATTCTTTTTCTGAATATTTTTTTATTGACTGCATAACGCGTTGATGAATTTTTAACCTGGTCGGCTGTTTGAGGCGGATAATCAGAATTCCGTAGTGTACTTCATCACGATGACTTGAGAAACCTTTGTCGGTTGTAATCAAAAGGCACTTTTCATTTTGGACTTTCTGCCATAGATCTTCATCTGTTATCCCTTGGTCATTAGTGCCGCGAATATCAATAACATCAAATCCTCGCTCACACAGCTCTTTTACGGTAATTAACGGTATATTCTCATCTACAAAAATTTTCATACGGCATTTGCAATAGGCGTTATCTGTTCTTCAGCAAGAGATGCTGCATAATCCAGACAGGCATATATGTCTTCTGTTTTCAGTGATGGATAATCTTCAAGAAGTTCTTCAATTTTATCCCCATTGGCAAGCATCCGAATTATTTGATGGACAGGAATCCTTGTGTCTTTGATACATGCCTGACCGTGACAAATTTTTGGATCGATCAATATACGTTCATACATAATAAAACTCCAATCTCTGCAAATATGAAACCAAACTATGAAGCCGAGGCCCATCGTTTAGCTTCATGTTTAAGAATTAAGCCATCAAGAACTTCTTTAATGATCTTCTTTTCCTCGAGACCGAATTTAGAAATAGCCTCAAACTGAAGCAAGAAGTCCTCGGGTGGCTCTCGCTCTTCCTCATCAAAAAGTAGCATGTCTCCAGGAACATTTAAGGCGATAGCCAACTTTCTTAGGACGTCAAGTGTTGGCTGAGATTCCCCTTTTTCATATCTCCGTAACTGGGTAGAATGAACATTTATCATCTGTGCAAGTTCATTAAAAGTCAACTTTCTTTTTTTTCGTATTCTTTCTAATCTGTCATCAAAGCCCATAAGTGCTCCTTTATTTTTTTGCACAAAGTTATACCATAATACCATTTTTTTCTTGCATTAAAAATGAGTATATGCTATTTATTTTAGCATTAAATCTACTTGACAGGTTTTTTAAGAGGGAATTAACGGCAGAAAAAGGAATCAACTTACTGACTTTGGCGGGTCTGAGTTGATGGCCTGACGAAAGCTCCAAAGAGATGTATCCCTTTGAAATTGCTTTTTTTTTCTATCGTATCTCCCCTGAAAAATCAAGATGAAAGGATGTGATTTTATTGGCTGCATCCAGCCTTGAGACTCACTTTCAACATCCCAAATTACATTTATTCTCTAGTTTTTAAGCTATACTTTTTAAACAAAACAATTTGTTTTGGATCAATTATCCTGCTCTTGGATTAACAAAAACGTCTGGATTTACATTTAACGCTAATAAATACTCTCCTTG
>JAJSZW010000055.1 GCA_030262895.1 Deltaproteobacteria bacterium
AACGCAAAAGAAAAAAACGCGCCGACCCTTGCTGTCACACACCAGTATGTAGTTAGAGCTTTGGATGGCTGATAACTTCTTGTCAATGAGCGCAAAATAATCAGCAACAATTTTAGAAACAGATTTACCGGTTTTAGCTGAATATGACTTTGCACTTTGAATTAAATCTTCATCAAGCCGTAATGTTAATTTAGAATTCATATAGCATCTCCAAATATAATGACGTATAAAATATTTTGTATATGTACGCCACTAAAATAAGTTTATCAAGTTTGGATAACCAAACTCACCGACAGCGATGGCAGTCACTGTCGCGTATGAAATGAAGGATGCCGAAAAAAACATGATTTTCATCACTCCAGATTAGAGCTGTTGTTATTTAATTTATAATATGGTAATTAATCAGGTTCACAGTTCAAGGGTTCACGGTTCAAGGTTAGAGAGCGATGAAAATTGAACGTTTTGATGCAACCAGCCGTGAACCGTAAACCGTAAACCTGAGTAGTTACAGTAAATGGCTTACAAAAAACATCTGCACTACAAATATATTTTCGGACCGGTTCCCTCACGGCGGCTTGGTTTATCTCTGGGCATTGATCTTATGCCTCACAAGACATGCACGCTCAATTGCGTTTATTGTGAGTGCGGAAGAACTACAAATCTTACCATGAAGTGCAAGGAATATATACCAGTAGAACCGCTGCAGGAAGAACTGAAAGACTTTTTATCCAGCAATCCCAAATTGGATTTTATAACCTTTTCAGGTTCCGGCGAACCCACACTTCACATAGGAATCAAAGAGATTGTAAATTTTATAAAAAAAGATTATCCAAAATACAAGATCGCCCTGCTTACAAACAGCACACTTTTTTTTCAGCCGGACATTAGAAAACGAATCACTGGTGTTGATATAGTAATAGCGTCTCTTGATGCTGCTTCAGAAGAAAACTTCAAAAAAATTAACAGACCACATCCGGAACTTGAACTCCATAGAGTAATCGAAGGCCTGGTTTCTTTAAGAAAGGAATTTGCAAAACAACTCTGGATGGAAGTCTTTCTTGTGCCTGAAATAAATGATAACAGGGATGAGCTTAATAGAATAAAAAAGACTTTAAGCTTGATTTATCCTGACAAAATTCAATTAAATACGCTTGACAGACCTGGAGCTGAAAGCTGGGTTAAGCCCGTTTCCCAAAAAGACTTATTAGATGCGGCATCATATTTAAATGGGGCAAATGTAATAAAGCATCTTGACTCAAGGCCAAATGATGGTGTTTTTAATAAAGATGACTGCAACTATCTTCTATCCATCATAAAAAGAAGACCATGTACGGCTGAAGATATTTCAAGAATTTCGGATAGTAACCTTGAAGAAATATACAGGCATCTTGACGCTCTTATTGAAAAGGGGTTAATCATAAAAAAAAATATGCCGAGAGGTGACTTTTACACGGTTGACGGCTGATCAAAACATATAACTGTGAACTATAACCGTGAACCGTTACAATAAGGAGAGGTTGATTATGCCGGTTTTTCAGTGGAAAGGGAAAAATAGAAGAAATGAGATTAAGAAAGGGGAGATGGATGCCCCTGATGAAGCGACTGTAAAAGCCAATCTTACCAGACTCAGGATAACTCCAACCAAGATCAAGCAAAAACCAAAAGATCTCTTTGAGAACATTTCCTTTCTTCAACCTAAAGTTAAACAAGCTGATGTAATAATTTTTTGCAGGCAGTTTTCCACTATGATCGACGCGGGCCTTCCAATAATTCAGTGTCTTGAAATACTCTATTCCCAGCAGGAAAACAAAACATTTAAAGATATATTGAAAAGTATAAAGGATTCGGTGGAAGGTGGCGAAACCCTTGCTGAAGCTTTAAAAAAGTATCCCAAACAATTTGACAATCTCTTCGTAAACATGATTGCCGCCGGCGAAGCAGGCGGTATACTTGATACTATTCTGAGAAGACTGTCGCATTACATGGAAAAGGCGGCAAAGCTTAAAAGCCAGGTGAAAGGCGCAATGATATATCCGCTCATAACGATTATAATAGCTATAGTCGTAATTGCCATAATAATGGTATTTGTTATTCCCGTATTTAAAGAAATGTTTGAAGGCATGGGAGGCAGTCTGCCCCTTCCTACTCAGATTGTTGTTGCTATGAGTGATTTTGTAAAAAATAATATACTGTATATAATAGGATGTTCCGGTTTAACAATAATTGTCTTAAAAAAATATTATAATACTAAAAAAGGAAGAATTCTTTTAGATGACTTATCGCTCAAGCTGCCGGTATTTGGAACACTGATACGCAAGGTCGCCGTAGCCAAGTTCACACGAACCATGAGCACTATGCTTACCAGCGGAGTAGCAATTCTGAACGCACTCGATATAGTAGCAAAAACAGCCGGGAACAAAACAATTGAAAAAGCCATATACAACGTACGTTCCGATATAGAGGAAGGTCGTACAATGGCTGACCCGCTTTCTGAAAGCGGAGTCTTTCCTTCGATGGTATGCCAGATGATCGCGGTCGGCGAATCAACCGGCGCCCTGGATCAAATGCTGTCAAAAATTGCTGATTTTTATGACGAAGAAGTCGATCAGGCAGTTGAAAACATGACAGCAATGATAGAGCCGTTTATGCTGGTTTTTCTGGGCGTTACCATTGGAGGCCTTGTCATCGCAATGTATCTGCCCATATTCAAGATGGCCTCTATAGTAGGATGATGAGTAGGGGCACGATGCATCGTGCCCCTACTTAATCTTGACATATAGTTATAAATTGGTTAATAAATTCGGCTTAACTTTTTTTTGTAATAATTCAGCCACAAAGGCACCAACTTGCCTGCGGCAGGCAGGGGTTATAATATAATTATCTGAAAATCTATATTTTAAAACGGACATTGAGTGGAAATGGATAAAACAAGCGACACAATTGAGAAACGAAGGAAAAAACTATCTGAGTTAAAAGACAATGATATCAATCTGTTTCCGAATGATTTTATTGTTTCGCATACTGTTAAGGATTTGAGAGATGCCATAGAAGAGTCACAGCATTCGATTAAAGAAGATGCTGTTTTTATTGTTGCAGGCCGAATGATGGCAATTAATCGTTTTGGAAAGGCATCTTTTATCAGGTTCAGGGATAGAACAGGACAGTTCCAGGCATATATCAGAAAAGATAAAATAGGTGATCAGGCTTACGATATTTTTAAAAAGCTGGATATCGGTGATTTTGTGGGCCTAAGAGGAGGCGTTTTCAAAACCAGAACCGGCGAGTGGACACTTATGGCCGATGAGCTGAAGCTTATCACAAAGGCAATAAGGCCTCTTCCGGAAAAATTTCACGGCCTTAAAGATCCTGAAAAGCGCTATCGTCGGCGCTATCTTGATTTAATTATGAATTCGAATGTGCGTGAAATATTTATAAAAAGAAGCCGGATAATTCAGGCTGTACGTACATTTTTCCTTGACAGGGATTTTCTTGAGGTAGAAACTCCTATGATGCAGCCTATCCCGGGCGGGGCAGAGGCTACACCATTTATAACTCACCATAATGCACTTGGTATGGATCTTTTTCTGCGCATTGCCCCTGAGCTGTATTTAAAACGACTTGTTGTGGGTGGTTTTGAAAGGATTTTCGAGATAAACAGAAATTTCAGGAATGAAGGGATTTCAACCAAGCATAATCCTGAATTTACAATGCTGGAGTTCTATCAGGCATATGCAACCCACAATGACCTTATGAATCTGACAGAAGAAATGTTCGGTTACATGGCCAGGGAGGTTACAGGGTCAACAGAGATAACCTACCAGAATAACACCATTGATTTAGGAGGCAAGTGGAACAGGATGACCCTTACATATGCTTTGGAGACAATTGGAGGCATAGATCCCGGCCTTTTAAAAGATAAAGAAAAACTCCTTGAATTTGCCTCTTCAAAGTCAATCAAAATTACAAAAACCAAGTATCTCGGAAAGGTAATATCAAAGCTGTTCGATGTTCTGGTGGAACCAAAATTAATACAGCCGACATTCATAACAGGATATCCTGTAGAAATTTCTCCCCTTTCCAGAAAAAACGAAAAAAATAGCGAACTTACAGACAGGTTTGAACTTTTCATTGCAGGACATGAAATTGCCAATGGATTTTCGGAGATCAATGATCCTGAGGATCAAAAAAATCGGTTCCTCCAGCAGGTTGAAGACAGAGAGGCGGGTGATGAGGAAGCGCACTTCATGGATGAAGACTACATAGAAGCGCTTGAATACGGTATGCCACCGGCTGCAGGCGAGGGAATAGGAATAGACAGAGTTGCTATGCTCCTTACAGATTCTGCCTCTATCCGTGAAGTTGTTCTTTTTCCACATATGAAGTCAAAAGGTTAAATTTATAGTAGGGGCGAATCTTGTGTTCGCCCTAATCAGGGCGATCACAAGATTTGCCCCTACGAAAAAACAATATAATTACAGCCTAAAAGTTCGCCCGAAGGGCGCTAATTTAATTATTTATTATGTCTTTTGAATTTTTCATAGGAAGTCGCTATCTCAGGACTAAACAAAAACAAGCCTTTATTTCGCTGATCACCGTTCTTTCCATAGCGGGCGTTACAGTTGGCGTTATGGCCCTGATTGTAGTAATTGCCGTCATGACCGGCTTTGAATACGACCTTAAATCACGCATACTTGGAGTGGAGTCGCATATAGTCATTATGCGCCATAACGGCCCTTTTTCCGACTATCGCAACATTCTGGAACATGTGGAAAATACCGACGGAGTTGAAGCAGCCACTCCTTTTATTAATTCCCAGGTTATACTTCGTTCATCATTATCGCTATCAGGCGCTGTTTTAAGAGGAATAGATCCTGATTCAGCGGACAGAGTTATAAAAAATCTCGACAAGGTTTCCCTGAAAAATCTTAAAGAAACGGATCAAAGAAAAAGTACATCTATCGCCATGCCGTCTATAATTTTAGGCAAAGAACTTGCTAAAAATTTAGGAGTAATGCAGGGCGACCCTGTCCATCTGATATCGCCGAGGGGAATGATTTCTCCCATAGGGCACATACCGACGATGAAACGGTTTAAGGTGGCAGGCTTATTCGAGTCAGGCATGTATGAATATGACAGATCACTGGCTTACATGCACATAAAAGATGCCCAGAAAATTTTGCGCATGGGAGATTCCGTAAACGGAATTGAAGTCCGTGTTAACAACATTTACAATGCCAGAAATATTGCGGGCAGGATAGTCAAAAAACTTGGCTTTCAGTACTGGGCAAGGGACTGGATGCAGATGAATCAAAACCTGTTTTCAGCACTCAAGCTGGAAAAAACGGTTATGTTTATCATTCTGGCACTTATTGTTCTTGTTGCGGCCTTTAACATTGCCAGCACGCTCATCATGATGGTTATGGAAAAGACCAAGGACATTGCTATCTTAAAAGCCATGGGCGCCACAAATAAAAGTATCAGGAAAATTTTTGTCTTTAAAGGTATAGTAATAGGATCTATAGGAACCATTCTTGGAGTGTGCCTGGGATTTATTCTGTGTACAGTGCTAAAGTATTACCAGTTCATCGAACTTCCAGGCGATGTATACTATATTACAACCCTTCCCGTAAAGCTTGAGCTTTTAGATGTTGTTATTATAGCCTCTGCGGCAATGGCAATCAGTTTTTTAGCAACACTCTATCCCGCAAGACAGGCATCCAAACTTGATCCTGTTGAGGCAATCCGATATGGTTAACAGCGATTCTGTTTCAGATCATTTAATAGCCGCCAGAGACATCTGTATAAGTTTCAACAATGCCGGCACCAGTATCGAAATCCTGAAAGATTTATACTTTAATCTGGATATTGGTGAAACAATAGCTGTTGTTGGTGCATCCGGAATTGGAAAGTCGACTCTTCTACATATACTCGGCACTCTTGACCGGCCTGCCAGCGGAAATCTTTATTTTAAAGGAGATGATGTTTTTCTCTTTGACAATGATAAATTAGCTCAATTCCGCAACCAATTTGTCGGCTTTGTTTTCCAGTTTCATCATCTTTTGCCGGAGTTCAGTGCTATTGAAAATACAATGATGCCCGCGCTTATCAAGGGTCTCAGCAAGGATAGTTCCAGTAAGGCCGCGGAGGAAATACTGGTAAGGGTTGGATTAAGAGACAGGCTTTTTTACAGGGTAGGAAAACTATCAGGGGGCGAACAGCAGAGGGTTGCCCTGGCAAGGGCCTTAATCCTCAGACCCGCCATTCTCCTCGCCGATGAGCCTACCGGTAATCTTGACAAAAAAAACAGCGAACAGGTTCACGAACTTCTTTTGGAGCTGAATCAAGAACTTCGGATGGCACTGGTTGTGGTAACACACAACCTGGAGCTTGCATCATGCATGTCGCAGAGCCTGACCATTATTGACGGAAAACTTGTGAAAACGAGATAAGTATTCTATATGCAAAAATATTTAAACCTGCTTCTAATGGCAATAATTTTATTGCTTCCGGCCGGAGTATATTCTCTGGAAACAGTTCGAGTCTTAGTGCTGCCTTTTGAAATCCACTCACAACAAGACCTGTCATATCTTAAAACTGAAATCCCGGGGGTATTAAAAAACCATTTTAAACAGAACGGCGCTATTGTAATAGAAATCGACAGCATCCCGGATTTCTCATTGGAAAATAAGCCAAAAAGCGTAGCCGGAATGAGAAATCTCGGCATTAAGAGCGGAGCTGATTATGTTGTCTGGGGAAGCCTGACCTGGCTGGGACAAAAATTCAGCATAGACGCAAAAATGCTGGAATCTTTTAATAATGAGCCGCCAAACATTTTATTTGTTGAAGGAAAAGGCGTAGAAAATTTGTTCGGAAGCGTAAAAAAACTTTCAGAAAACCTTGGTCTTAGAATTTTCAAGCAAGAAAAAATTGCCGCAGTGCTCGTTGAAGGAAATAAACGTATAGAAACTGATGCCATAAAAAAATACATAAAAACAAAACAGGGTGACATCTTCAATGCCAAAAAGATTTCAGAGGACTTAAAGTCTGTATATTCAATGGGTTATTTTGAAAACATCAGGATTGAGTCTAATGATAAACCTGAAGGAAAAATAATTATATTCAAAGTCAAAGAAAAACCGACTATCAGGGTAATCAACATTAAAGGCAACAAAGTTTATGAAGATGAAGAAATAAAGGAGTATTTAAACATCAGGACGGGCTCAATATTAAATATATTTAAGATAAACAGTAATATCAAACGGATAGAAGAGCTGTACAAGGAAAAGAACTATCATAATATTAAAGTGGATTACGATTTAAAGCAACTTGAACACAATCAGGCAGACCTTGAATTTATCATTGAGGAAGGCGAAAAAGTTCAAATAAAAAAAATAATATTTGAAGGGAACAATGCATTTGACAGTGACAAACTCAAGAGTTTGATGAGAACGTCGGAAAAGGGTTTTTTTTCGTGGCTGACTTCATCCGGAGAGCTGAATATAGAAGATCTTAATCAGGACACTGCCAGGCTTTCGGCCTTTTATAATAATAACGGATACATACACGTCAGGATTGGAGAGCCGCAGATCGAATATAAGGACAAGTGGATATATATTACGATAAAAATAGATGAAGGACCACGGTTCAAGGTTGGAAGGGTTGATATCGAAGGAGACATAGTTCTGTCAAAAGAAGAATTAGCCAAAAAACTTAAGATAAAAAAAGAAGAGTTTTTTAACCGTGAAGTTGTTCGAAATGATGTGCTTGCCCTCACGGATATATACTCTGACGAAGGATATGCATACGCGGAAATAACGCCACGTATTGACAAAGATTTTGATCAACTTTTGGTAAACATCATTTATGTCATTAAAAAAGGCAAACAGGTCTATTTTGAAAAAATTATTATTGCCGGAAACACAAAAACAAGGGATAAAGTCATACGCCGCGAACTTAAGGTTTATGAGGAGGAACTTTTCAGCGGACGTCGATTAAAAAGAGGGATGCGTAATCTCTACCGGCTTGACTTCTTCGAGGACATTAAGGTTAATACAATAAAGGGAAGCTCAGATGACAGGATGATATTGAAAATCGATGTTTCTGAAAAGCCGACCGGCACTTTTAGTTTTGGGGGCGGTTACAGCAGCGTTGAAAATATGTTTCTCATGGCGTCCATATCCCAGAGGAATCTTTTCGGACGGGGCCAGATTCTAAAGCTGAAAGGGGAAATCGGCGGAAGAACAAACAGATACACCTTAAGTTTTACAGAACCATGGCTTTTTGATATTCCATTATCAGCCGGTTTTGATCTTTACAACTGGGATAGAGATTACGAGTCATACGATAAGAACAGTACAGGCGGTGGTGTGAGGTTTGGCTATCCGATCTATGATTTTACAAGGCTCTACTTATCATATAAATATGAGATCGGCGACATTTCCAATATTGATGCGGACGCTTCAAAAAATATCAGGGAAATGGAAGGCGAAAATGTTTTAAGCAGTATATCCACCATACTGCGTTACGATTCGAGGGACAGGATTTTTAATCCAACGGAAGGCCAGAATCACAGTATAAGTATGGAATATGCGGGTATCGGCGGTGATATCGGCTTTACAAAATATTTGGCGGAAACAGGCTGGTATATACCTATGTTCTGGGAGACTGTTGGCTTTCTGCATGGTGAAATTGGCTATGTAAAAGAAAGTTCCGGAAGAAAACTCCCGGATTACGAACGCTTCTATCTTGGCGGCATGAATTCAATGCGCGGATTTGACTGGCAGGATATTCATGTTACAGATGAAGATGGCGCTGAGATCGGAGGAGAAACATATATCCAGTTTAACATCGAATTTGTATTTCCTCTAATCGAAAAAGCAGGAATCGTCGGTGTTATATTTTATGATACCGGCAACGTATATGAGTCTGCTGGAGGCATAAAACTGGGTGATATGCGACAAAGCGCCGGATTCGGTTTTAGATGGTATTCTCCCATAGGTCCTATCCGCCTTGAAAATGGATATATACTGGATCCTGAAGAGGGAGAGGATACTGGCGGTCGCTGGGATTTTACAATGGGAGCAGCCTTTTAGATGCAAATAATATATAATTTCAGGAATTTTTAAAACGGGGGGATAAAATGCAAACCGTAAAAATAGCTTCTGCTACAGCAATCTTATTTTTGTTTTCACTTACTGTTTCATATGGTGCAGATGTTGCCAAGATTGGAGTGGTTGATTTTCAGAGAATTCTCGAGGTATCAAGTGCCGGCAAATCCGCACAGACAGAAATCAAAAGCCGGGGAGAAAAGATGGAGGCTGATCTCAAGGAAAAAGGAACCGAATTGGAAGAATTAAAAAAGAGACTTGAGCGCGAAGTCCTGGTTATGAGCAAAGAAATGCGCGAAGAAAAAGAACGTGAATTCAGGATTAAGATTAATGATTTTAAATCGCTTGAAAAAAAATTTAAAGAAGAATTCAAGGTTTTAAACAACAGGCTTGTCAATCGTATAAAAAAAGATCTTTTTGAACTTATTGAGGAAATGGGAAAAAAAGAAGGATATCTCCTTATTCTTGAAAAACGGGAAGCCGGCATTTTGTATTCACCTACTGTAATAGATATGACAGACAAACTGATTCCGCTATATAATGAGAAGGTTGCACGGCAGGCTAAAAAAGACAAAAAGTAAGCCACGAGAACAAAATAATGGGGTAGCCGTTCACGGCTTGAAATTGGAAAGTAGAAATTGGAAATTGGGAGGAACAGTACAAAAGCATGAATGCCAAATTTCCAATTTCTAATTGTTTTTAATTAAACATCGGGCTCCGCCCGAGCGACCCTAAAAGGTTTGACCGTTCCGGCGAGAATATTGAACGGCAGAGTAAAGCGTTTTTTTGAACATCGAACATCCAACATCGAACGTTGAACATCGAATGATGAAATCGCTTCGCTCCGCCAGTTTATAAATTGACAGAATACCTTATTCAAAATTCGACGTTGGACGTTCGATGTTCATAGTCTTTTAGCTTGATAGCTACGTCCTGAATATTGGATTGTAATCTGCAGCAATTGCGATGCCTTTAGACCCCTTCGTGGGGTCTTCATCAAACCACGTCCTATGGGCGTGGTCGGTGATTTCAACGTTCCGTGAACGCTTACATAATGGGTATCTGATTATGAAAATATCTCTTGCAAAGATAGCCGAAGTTGTCGGAGGCGGTTTTAAGGGCAATTCTGAAAAAATTATTACCGGCGTGGCCCCCTTTAATGAGGCGACTGCTGACCATATAACATTTGCTGATAATAAAAAATTATTAAAAAGAATAGATGATACGAATGCCGGCGCTGTTATTGTTCCATCAGGCTTTGAAGAGTCCTCAAAAAATATTTTAATAGTAGATAATCCTCGTGTTTCTTTTGCAAAAACAATGGCTCTTTTTCATCCGTCTTCCAGACCGGACTATTATAATAGTATTGATGGAATATGTTCAAATGCCTATATCGGCAATAATTTTGTATATGGAGAAAATGTTTCCATCGCTCCTTTTGTTGCGATCGGCAATAATGTTGTGCTTGGGAAAAATGTTATCCTGCATCCTAACGTAGTTATTGGAGATGATGTACTTATTGGAGATGATGTATTAATATATCCGAATGTGACTGTACTTGAAAGATGCAGGATCGGGAACAGAGTTATAATTCATGCCGGATCGGTAATAGGAAGCGATGGCTATGGTTTCGCTCCTGACGGAGAAAAATATTATAAAATCCCTCAAACAGGTATAGTTCAGATAGATGATGATGTTGAAATTGGAGCATGCAATACAATAGACAGGGCAACTTTTGGCAAGACCTGGATTCGCCGGGGCGTTAAGACTGATAATCTCGTTCAGATTGCCCACAATGTTACTGTGGGCGAAAACACTTTGCTCGTAGCGCAGGTCGCAATTGCAGGAAGCGTAATTATAGGCAAACATGTAACAATTGCAGGACAAGCGGCAATATCGGGACACCTAACCGTTGGTGACAATGTCACTGTCGGTCCTACTGCCGGTGTTGCAAAGTCTGTCCCGGATAACCAGATCGTATCCGGAGCACCTGCAATGCCCCACAGATTATGGCTGCGTGTGCAGAGAATTATACCTATGCTTCCCGAACTCAGCAAAAAACTATCTGAAATTGAAAAGAAATTAAATAAAATTGAGGAGAAACTTAGTTAAGTGTTAACAGTTTTTTCAATGAGCTATGCAATGACTGAAGCATTTTAACCGTGAACTGTAAACTGTTAACCGTGAACGACTACGCGACAGGAGAAAGATAATGAAGAATAATTATGATATTCAGAAAATAATGAGCTTGCTGCCTCACCGCTATCCATTTCTTTTGGTTGATCGAATACTTGAGCTTGTAACTGATGAAAAGGTTGTCGCCCTCAAAAATGTCAGCATAAATGAACCGTTTTTCCAGGGGCATTTTCCGGGCTCTCCTATTATGCCGGGCGTACTTATAATAGAGGCTATGGCTCAGGCGGGCGGCGTACTGGTTTTTAAATCCTTGCCAGAGGAAAAGCATGGGGCTCTTATATATTTTATGGGAATTGACAAAGTCAAATTCAGAAAGCCTGTTTTACCGGGCGACCAGCTTTTGCTTGAAATCAAAATACTAAAACAGCGAGCAAAGGCAATTAAAATGTCAGGTACCGCATTTGTAGACGAAAAAGTCGTTGCTGAAGCTGAATTTATGGCCACTATTGGAGAAAAAGTATGATACATCCAACCGCAATTATAGATCCCAAGGCTGAACTGGACTCCACCGTAGAAGTCGGTCCGTATTCGATTGTTGGAGAAAATGTTTCTATCGGAGCTGGAACAATAATAGGTCCCCTTGTAGTGATTGAACCTTATGTTACCATTGGGCCGGAATGTCATATATTCCAGTATGCAGCGATTGGCGCTGCTCCACAGTCATTAAAGTTTGAAGGCGAAAAAACCTATGTCAACATCGGGCGTAAAACAATTATACGCGAGTTTGTTACAATTCACAGAGGAACAGGATTCGGCGGCGGCATAACTGAAGTCGGCGAGGAAAATTTCCTGATGGCTTATACTCACATCGCCCATGACTGCAAAATCGGCCGAAAAGTCGTTATGTCAAACAATGCAACACTTGGAGGACATATTACAATTGGCGATTATGCAACCATTGGAGGACTTGTAGCTATTCACCAGTTCGTAAGAATAGGTGACTATGCTTTTGTGGGAGGAAAATCCGCTGTTGTAAAAGACATACCGCCCTATGTTATTGCAGCAGGTGACAGAGCCATACTTCACGGCTTAAACAGTGTGGGTCTGAAGCGAAGTGGCTTTTCTCAAAACAAACTCAAATTATTAAAAAAAGCTTACAGAATTATTTTTCGAATAGGCCTTACAATAAACGAGGCTGTAGAGAGAGTAAAGGCTGAAGTGGAACAGATTCCTGAAGTAGTTTACTTTATAGATTTTATTAAATCATCTCAGCGAGGAATAACAAGGTAAACAGGGTTCAGGGGCCAGGGATTAGGGATTAATTTATGCGTATAGGTTTAATTGCGGGGAGCGGCCAGTTCCCCATAATTTTTTCAAAAAAAGCAAAATCAAAAGGATTTTCTGTTTATGCTGCAGCTTTTTTGAATGAGGCTGACAAGAGTCTGGAAGACCATGTTGATGAAATAGAATGGATGCATCTGGGGCAGCTAAAGCGTCTCATCAATTTTTTTAAAAAGCACGATATAAGCGAAGCCGTCATGATGGGCGCCATTCGTAAGACAAGTATATTTTCGGACTTAAAAGATTTAAAACCGGATATGAAAGCCATCTCGCTTTTTGCCGGCATGATACATACACATGATGATGGAATTTTGAGTGCCTTTGCCAGAACCCTTGAAAAAGAGGGCATCAAAATAAGGGCTTCAACATTCTTACTCCCCGACATCTTGGCCCAGGAAGGATGCTGGACAAAACGAAAGCCAACCAAGTCGGAAAAAGCAGATATTGACCTGGGTTGGAAATATGCAAAGGAGATTGGACGGCTTGATATAGGCCAATGCGTTGTTGTGGGAGGCGGATCAGTCCTTGCAGTAGAGGCTATTGACGGAACTGATGCCACAATAAAAAGAGGCGGAGAACTTGGCAATGGAACCGCTGTAGTTGTTAAGGTTTGCAAACCAACTCAGGATGTCAGGTTTGATATGCCCGCTATCGGCGCGCAGACAATCAGGACCATGCATGAAGCAGGCGCAAAGGCTCTGGCTATTGAAGCAGGAAAGGCCGTGGTTTTTGACAGAGAAGAAATGATAGCTATGGCAGACAAGTTTGGGATTGCTATCGTTGCTATAAACAATAAAGATTAAAGAATTGAAGTAACATTTTAGCGCTTTGAAATATATCCGCTTCAGGTATAATACATTCATACCATGAAAAACTCGTGCATAAGATATCGTAAAGAAAGAATCGGCATAAACTATAAAGAAATTGTGGCAATTGAGCAAAAAGCCGGGGGAAGATGGCTTTTATACTGGATTCTTTCTAAACGATCTCTAATACACTCAAACAGTTTCCTGTTTTGAATGTATTTATTATACCTGAAGCTCATACTTGTCTGTCTTGTTTCAAAGAGCTAAATTGTTACAAAGAAAAAAACGGAACAATAAATGAAAAAACTTCGTGTGGGTGTAATAGGTACGGGTTATCTTGGTAAATTTCATGCTGAAAAGTATGCAGGAATGGATGAAGTTGAACTTGTCGGCGTTGTTGATATAGAAAAAGAAAAAGCCGAAAACACAGCGGCAAATTTTGGTATATCCGCATATACAAACTACAAAGATCTGTTCGGGAAAGTCGATGCTGTTAGTATAGTCGTTCCCACGCCTGTCCACTTTACCGTCAGTAAAAATTTTCTTGAAAATGGCATTGATGTTCTTATCGAAAAGCCGATAACAACAACCCTTGAAGAAGCTGACGAACTGATTAAAATTGCAGAAACAAAGGGCCTTATTATACAGGTCGGGCATCTTGAAAGGTTCAATCCTGCTGTTGTTGCCTTGCAGGATATTGTTAAAAATCCAAGGTTTATAGAATCACATCGCTTGAGCATATATAAAGAAAGATGCACCGATGTCAGCGTAATTCTGGACCTCATGATTCATGATATAGATATAATTCTGAACTTTGTCAGGTATAGCATAAAAAGCATTCATGCAGCAGGCATACCTGTAATCTCAAAACATGTTGATATAGCAAATGCTCGTTTGGAATTTGAAAATGGATGTGTCGCAAATGTTACGGCAAGCAGAATTTCAACAAAAAATGAAAGGAAAATCAGGCTGTTCCAAAAAGATGCATATGTTTCTGTTGATTTTGCAAATCATGAAATAACTGTGATCAGACAGAACGAAAAAAGTTCAAACAGCCTTATCCCGGGCATGGAAATAAAACAGCTTTGCTTTACAAAAAGTGACGCCCTGGAAGATGAGCTTAAATCCTTTGTAAAATCGGTACAAAATCGTAATATCCCTGAAGTTACGGGACTAATGGGACGCGATGCTTTAAAGACAGCTTTAAGCATTATGAATCAGATCAGCAAGTCTAACGGAAGCCTTCTGTAGTCTAAAACCTGCATAAACAATCTTGGTAGCCGTTTACGGCTTGAAACTTGAAATTGGAAATTGGGAAGAACAGTACAAAAGCATGAAGGCCAAATTTCCAATTTCCAATTTCCAATTTCTAATTTCAATGTTCCGTGAACGCTTACCAATCTTGAATAAAATTTAAATTATTATATGAAACCGAAACATATTATGATTATAGCCGGTGAAGCTTCCGGCGATCTTCACGGGTCAAAGCTTGTAAGGGCTATATGTAATAAAAACAATAAGATATATTTCTCAGGTATCGGAGGACAAGCTCTCAGGGATGCGGGAGTTGAGATCCTGGTTGATGCATCCGAGCTGTCTGTTGTCGGGATAACCGAGGTGTTTTCCAAAATACCAAATCTTTTTAAGGCGATTGCCAATGTTAAAAGACACTTAAAAAGTATTAAGCCGGACCTTGTTATATTAATAGATTTCCCTGATTTTAACCTTAAAATTGCAGCAGCCGCTAAAAAGCTCAATATACCTGTTTTATATTATATCAGTCCTCAGGTTTGGGCATGGAGACCGGGCCGCGTCAAAATAATTCGAAAACTTGTGGATCATATTGCTGTTATCCTGCCCTTTGAGGAAGACTTTTACAAAAAACACAAAGTACCGGTAACATTTGTAGGGCACCCCTTGCTGGACAATTATACTCAAAATGATCTCCGTCAGTCAGACACTTTGGAAACAGTTGGAAATGAAAATCATGAAATGCCGGTTATAGGCCTTCTGCCGGGTTCCCGTGACAGAGAGGTTATAAGACATCTTCCAGTAATGCTTGATGCCGCCAAGATTTTACAAAGCAGGCTCAAGAACATAAAATTCATAATTTCCACAGCTCCCTCTGTTGAAACAAAACACGTTGAAGAAATATTAAAAAAGCATAAAGGAATATGTAATTACCAGATAGCGACAGGAGATGTTAAAAAGGTCTTTAAAATGTGCAAGATAGTTGTGGCTGCTTCCGGTACTGTTACATTAGAAGCAGCGATTTCCTGCACCCCGACAGTAATAATTTACAAGTTATCTCCTGTAAGCTACCGGCTGGGCAAATTAATGGTAGAGGTTAAAAATTTCGGTCTTGTAAACCTTATTGCAGGAAAAAATATTGTCCCGGAATTATTACAGGATGAAGCATCCCCGGAAAATATAGCTAATACTGCATTTAATATGTTAAAAGACGCAAAAGGGCTGCAAAAGCTGAGGAAAAAGCTTTTTGAAATAAGAGACATGCTGGGCGGATCGGGTGCATCAGAGCGGGTAGCGGAAATAGCTCTAAGTATGATGGAGAAAAAATATTAAAAGAATAAAGCAGAAAAATAAATTCGCTGAAATCAAATGGCAACTTGTCGGTATTTTTGGCAAGTTTTTAATTGATATTCTATTTTATACAATGAAGATAGAATTGAGAGGATTTGAGAAAGTAAGGCCAATTTTTAACTCAAAAAAATTCATCTATGCAGCATGGCACTCAAGGCTTCTGCTTTTGAACTATCTGTGCAGGGGATTGGCTGGAACCGCTATGGTAAGCGGTTCAGAAGATGGTGAATTTGTGGCAAGGATACTTAAGAGACAAGGACATGAAGCTTTTCGTGGTTCAACAACAAGAGGCGGGATTAAAGCATTATCAGGGCTGATTAAGAATATTAAAGAAAAACAAAGACCCGGCTTAATTATACCGGATGGACCCCAGGGGCCAAAATTCAAAGTAAAATTAGGAATAATCATTCTGGCAAGAGAAACCGGATACCCTATTTTGCCTTTCAGCTACAGCGCAAAGAAAATCAAGGTTTTTGCAAGCTGGGATCGCTTTATTCTTCCGTATCCTTTTACAAAATGTCTGGGTATCTATGGCAAACCATTCTATGTTCCCAAAGATGCCGGCAAAGACGACTTGATGAGATACCGGAATCTCCTTGAAAAAGAACTGAACCGTCTTACCCTGGAGGCTGACGGTTGTTTTAATCATAAGATAGCGTAAACAGTAACAGTTGATCATGAAACAAAAATCAAAACGCATAATTATAAAAGACAGACACAAGCAGTTGCTCTCGCTTATAAAAGACAGTTGGTTTAAGCTTTTTCTGGCGATGTTATGCATGCTTGTAATGGCTGCTGCAAATTCAGCTATACCATTTCTGATAAAACCTGTAGTTGATGATATATTTATCAACAAAGATATAGCTATGCTTAAGCTTATTCCTTTTGCCGTTATCATTATATACTTTTCGCTCGGCAGTGCAATGTACGGCCAGGAATATCTTATGAATTATGTAGGGCAGGATATAATAAGGCGACTTAGAAACAGTCTCTACGGCAAAATTCAGGATCTTCCGCTCTCCTTTTTTCACAAAGAAAAAACAGGTGTTCTGATCTCCCGCATTACCAATGACGTTAATATCATAAAGACCATGGTTTCAACTGCTGTTACAGGGTCCCTGAGAGACTGCTTTACCATAATTGGCTTAACAACAGTAATATTTTACAGAGACTGGAAGATGGCATTGTTTGCTTTTATAGTATTACCTGTTGCGTTCTTCCCTATTGTGTGGCTGGGGAGGCGTGTTCGCAAAGTAACCACCGGAACTCAGGAATCCATGGCCGAGCTGACTTCTTTTCTTCACGAAACATTTGCAGGAAATAAGATAGTTAAAGCATTCGGAATGGAGGAATATGAAAAGCATCGTTTCTTTAAAGAAACACTCAATCTTTTCAAACTTGAGCTGAAAGCTGTTGCAGCCAAGGCGCTTTCTTCACCGATAATGGAATTCCTTGGAGGCATTGGGATTGCATTTGTTATATGGTATGGTGGTTCCCAAGTTATTGCAGGTACCTCTTCACCCGGAACCTTTTTCTCTTTCATGGGTGCCGTCCTGATGCTTTACGGCCCGGTAAAAAAACTGAGCAAGCTTAACAATGTAGTACAGCAAGGTCTTGCCGCCACTGACAGAATCTATGATATCCTTGAGAAGGAATCTGATATAATAGAGCAAAAAAATCCTGTTGCAATAAAATCCGGGTCCCACAGGGTAATTTTCCGCAATGTCTTCTTTAAATACGATGATCAAATGGTATTAAAAAATATTAACCTGGATGTACGGCCCGGAGAAATTCTGGCGCTGGTTGGAATGAGCGGAGGAGGAAAAACCTCTCTTGTTAATCTTATACCCAGATTCTATGACGTAAGCAAAGGAGCTGTCCTTATAGACGGCACTGATATCAGGCAAACTTCAATTTCTTCTCTCCGAAAACAGATAGCAATGGTTACACAGGAGCCCATACTTTTTAATGATACTATCAGGAATAATATAGCTTATGGCAATCGAAATGCCTTGAATGAAGATATAGAAAGAGCTGCAAAAGCTGCATATGGATATGATTTTATCCAGAGTTTTCCTGACAAATTTGACACAAAAATCGGAGAACTTGGAAGTCGTCTTTCAGGCGGAGAAAAGCAGCGTATATGCATAGCACGCGCTCTTTTAAAGGACGCTCCGATATTAATGCTTGATGAAGCGACTTCTTCTCTGGATACCGAATCTGAAATGCTTGTCCAGAAAGCTCTTGAAAATCTTATGAAGGGAAGAACTACCTTTGTTATTGCCCACAGGCTTTCAACAATTGGCTATGCAAACAGAATAGTTGTTATAATTAAAGGCAAGATTGTGGAAGAGGGAAAACATGAAGAGCTGATTTCTCTCAAGAAAGAATATTACAAACTCTATCAATCGCAGTTTAGCAACGACAAGAATGTGGTCTAACCGGCAATCTCACGATACGAGTTGTTTATGAAAATCAACTCTATTATATATAAATATATTTTCAAAGAGATGATCCCTCCTTTTGTCATCAATCTTTTGTTTTTCAACTTTATTTTTCTGCTGACAAAGATTCTCGATATTACAAATATGATCGTAAATTACAGGATCAGCCTGTTTGATGTTATGTTGCTGCTTATATATTCAATGCCGCACTTTCTCGAGTTTGTAATCCCCATGTCTGTTATGACAACTGTTCTGCTGACCTTCTTCCGTCTATCGAGCGACAACGAAATTGTTGCCCTTAAAGCCGGAGGCGTGAGCATTTACAAACTTCTTCCTCCTGTACTTCTTTTCTGCCTTATAGGATGCATGCTTACAGGTTTTATGACTATATATGGACTGTCATGGGGAAGGCTGTCTTTTAAAAAATTGACATATGAAGTAGCTTTATCCAATGTCAATATTGGAATGAAAGAAAGAACTTTCAATGATAATTTTGAAGGCGTTATGCTTTATATGAATAAAATCGACTTAAAGAATAAGGCTCTAATGGATATTTTTATTGAAGATCAAAGAACAAGAAACATTATAAGTACAATTGTAGCTCCAAGAGGAGAAATATACAGCGAACCGGACAAACTCCTTTTTCACCTGCGGCTGCACAATGGAACAATTAATCAGGTTGATATTGAGAACAAAACAGTTCATTCGATAACTTTTGATACTTATGACATAAATCTTGATTTGAAAAAATCCGTCACGACAAAAAAAGAGCGAAAAGATGAAAAGGAAATGAGCATAGCTGAACTGAACAAGTATTTAAAAGATACTGTTAATAAAGATGCAAAATACTATGCCGCACTTATAGAATTTCACAGAAAATTCTCAATTCCTTTTGCCTGTTTTGCTCTTGGTCTTCTTGGCGTTCCATTGGGAGTACGGTCAAAATCAGCAAAGCGGGCATTTGGCTTAGGGTTCGGCCTGATTTTTTTTCTGCTTTACTATTTGATGCTGTCCGCAGGATGGGTTTTCGGCGAGGCTGGTGTTTATCCACCGTTAATAGGAATGTGGATGCCGAATATTGTAATCGGAGGAATAGGGCTTTATCTATTTGTAAGAACGGCTAATGACCGTCCTGTAATTATTGATTCGTTTCTTAATTTGTTTAATCGGCAACGCCGGAGGCGCACACCTTAACTTGATAGTATAGAATTTCCATTTTTCATGTAGGGGCGAATCTTGTATTCGCCCTAATCAGGGCGATCACAAGGATCGCCCCTACTTACAATTGCTTTATGTCTATTATTCATAAATACCTGACTGGAGAAATTTTCAAATGCCTGTTTTTTGTACTGGCTGCGGTCATAAGCATATATCTATCAGTTGATTTTTTTGAAAAGATTGATAACTTTATGGAAGCCGGGCTCCCTTTTTCAAGAATCCTTGTCTTTCTTATCTTCAAAATTCCCTTTATAATCGCCCAGATAATACCTGTTTGTATTCTGCTGTCAGTTATAATTGTCTTTGGGCTGATGACTAAAAATAATGAGCTGATTGCTCTTAAAAGCAGTGGTGTAAGTATCTATTACCTTTTAAAGCCGATTTTTATAATTGGCCTTATACTCAGTTTATTGCTCTTTTTCATTTCAGAGGTAATAGTGCCGATAACTATGGAAAGGGCAAATGAAATATGGCTGAAAGAGGTAAAAAAAGAATCAGCTGTTATCTCTAAGGAAAAAAATATCTGGATCAAGGGCGACCGCTTAATAACACACATAACTTATTACAACCCTGCAGAAAAAGCTATTTTTGGAATAAGCATTAATGCTTTTGATGAAGACTTCAGGCTTGTAAGAAGGATTGATGCAAAAAAAGGCTTATTCAAAGACGGACAATGGTTCTTTTATGAAATTATTGAGCAAAATTTAAACCAGGCAAACAATCAGTACAGGATAGAATTACATGAAGAAAAAGTTGAAAACCTGGATTTCCTGCCTGAGGATTTAAAGAGGATAATTAAAAAGTCTGAAGAAATGAGCTTTAACGAACTTTTCAACTATATCAAAAAGGTTGAGGCTGAAGGATACGAGGCCACAATTTACAGGGTGGATCTTTATGCCAAGATTGCTTTTCCCCTTGTCTGTTTAATTGTATGCATAATAGGAGCTGGAATAGCTTTTAAAAGAAAAATCAAGGAAGGACTGCCTGTTAATGTGGCATGCGGTATAGGCGTTGCGTTTCTTTACTGGATTCTTCATAGTTTTTGTGTGTCGCTTGGATATGGAGAAATGCTTTCCCCTCTGGTTGCTGCCTGGTCTGCAAACCTGATTTTCATATGCTCCGGGATAGTTATTTTACTCAACGCCGACTGATGTAACTACTCAGGTTCACGGTTGATCAAAACGTAAAACCGTTAACTGTAAACCGTGAACCGTGAACCGTAAACTGTTACTTTTGGGTTTATGAATGATCACTCTGTATAATATTATACTTACAATAGGAATCACCGTCGGCATTCCCCTGATAATTCCGATTATTCTTTTGTCTGAAAAAAGGCGAAAAACATTTCTGCAAAGACTGGGGGTAAAGAGGCTCCCAGAAAACATATTATTCAAAAGGGACAAGCCGATATGGATACATGCGCTATCTGTTGGAGAAGTTTTCTCTTCTGTTCCTCTTGTCATGAAATTGAAGGAACGTTTCAAAGATAAAAGAATCGTTTTCTCAGCTTCAACCAAAACAGGCTTTGAAATTGCGAATAAGCTTTTTAAAAAAAATGTGGATTCAATATTTTTCTTTCCTTTTGATCTACTGTTTTCTGTAAAATATATTACCGGGAAAATAGATCCAGCCATAGTTATTATAGTTGAGTCGGATATCTGGCCAAATTTTCTATTTGAGATGAAAAAACGCCATGTGCCGGTTATCCTGATCAATGCCAGGCTTTCTAAACGGTCATTTAAGGGATATAAACGTTTTTCATTTATTTTTAATAAATTATTTTTGTCTTTTGCAAAAATATGCACCCAGTCCATTGAAGATGCCGGGCGCTTCATGCTTCATGGTATCCCTTCAAGCATGATATCAACAACAGGAAACATTAAATTTGACCAGCCATATGATCCTGTTTCAGAAAAAGAAATTGAACTATTAAAACAATCTATGCATATTTATCAGCCGGTTAAAAAAATTTTAATGGCCGGAAGTACTCACAAAGGCGAAGAATCAATACTTATTGATGCTTTTTCAAGGATCAGAAAAGACTTTGCCGATACTGTTCTTGTTGTTGTCCCGAGGAATCCGGAACGTGCAAGGTCTGTACTCAAATTATGCAAATCCGCCGGATTTCTTTCAATTCTTATGAAAAACTTCGAAAATATAGATAAAGATGAAAAATTTGATGTGATTGTTGTTGATGTTATAGGAATTCTAAAGAGGCTTTATGCAATTGCGGATGTGGCTTTTGTCGGCGGAAGCCTTGTAGATTTAAGCGGCCACAATCCGCTTGAACCTGCTGCATTTTCTAAACCAATAATATTTGGACAACATATGAGCGATTTTGCACATATATCGCAAATGCTTGTGGATTCAGGCGGAGCTGTCCAGGTGGAAAATGCAAACAGTCTTTACGAAACAATAGCTGATATTCTCAGTGATAGCGATAAAGCCCGGAATATGGGAGAAAAAGCATTTAGAGTCTTTAACGCCAATAAGGGGGCTGTTGAAAAAACTTTAAAAGTTATAGAAAGCCAATTGAAGAATTGAAAAATATACAGATATCGTCAAATATAGATCTTCGCAGATGAGTTGATACATTTCAAAAGTTGTGCTGTTGGATTCAACTTTTGGGCTTAAGGCATTATGCGAAACAATTGCAAAGAAAGATTCAGTATCAGTTCATCTGCGAAGACCTATAGTTGAGTAGGAAAGAGGTCCAAATAGTGTCTGAACGGAAACCTCGATTTCTTGTAGGTTGGGTTGAGCCCCTCAATTTTGTTGGGTTTCGTGCCTCAACCCAACCTACAAAAATCAATCACTTGGAAGAACTTAATTTATCAAGGCGAAACCCAACAAATCGATTTAATAGCTTTTCGTTCAGGCACTAAATATATAACTTATGAACAATATTTTAAAAAAAATCGAAAGCATTATGACCAGTAAAAGGAAAGCCGGTCTTATTTCTTTCGAGTCTTTATTATTCATGCTTTCCCTTATTTACGGCGGCGCTGTTAAAACCAGAGAAGCTTTTTATGATAGAGGTGTATTAAGGTCAAAAAAACTTCCCTGTATAGTAATATCAATTGGAAATATTACAGTCGGAGGCACAGGCAAGACTCCAATGACTATTCATGTTGCTGAGCTGGTAAAACGTTTAGGTTACAAGGTAGTAGTAATCAGCAGGGGATATAAAGGGCTTGCGGAAAAAACCGGAGGAATTGTCAGTGACGGAAAAACAATCTTCATGAAACCTGACGAATCAGGTGATGAACCGTTTATGATGGCCAACCGGCTGAAAAGCATACCTGTTGTTGTAGGTAAAAACCGGTTTAATGCAGGCATGACGGCTTTAAACAGTTTTAAGCCGGACGTTATTGTGCTTGATGATGCTTATCAGCACCTGCGG
>JAJSZW010000056.1 GCA_030262895.1 Deltaproteobacteria bacterium
AATTATTCTAATTTTTGTAGTTAACTTTTATCTTCCAATTGCTTGGAATCTATCTAATAAATAATGCAATCTTCCTACACTGACAAAATAATATCCGGCTGGTGGACAAAAGGGAACACTGAGCCAAAAGTCGGCGATAATGCCATAAAGGACTCAATATTAAAAGTAACTAATCCTGTATTTTTGATAGGTATAGACGGGGGAATTGCCGTCTCCCAGGATGGTACTATAACTATAGGAAATAAATTAGAATCAAATAATAACCACCTTCCTTTATATGCATATGCTCCCCCACTCCATCCGGAAGACCTTGGTGATCCATACTTCAAAAAGGCACATAATCTTCGTTATGCATATATTGCAGGAGCAATGGCTAACGGCATTACATCAGTTGAAATGGTTGAAAAAACAGGACGCGCCGGAATGATGGGTTTTTTTGGAGCGGCAGGCCTTTCCCTTGATGAAATAGAGTCTGCTATCGATAGACTTCAAAATAATATGAATAACTATCCCTTTGGGTTTAACCTTATAAACAGTCCCAACAATCCGGATCTTGAATCAGCTATTGTAAATCTTTATTTAAAACAGGGCATAAAACTTATAAGTGCATCGGCTTATCTTGAGCTTACACTTCCGCTCGTTTATTTCCGTGTAAAAGGAATCCATCGTGATTCCAATGATAATATAGTATGTCCGAATAAAATTATTGCAAAAGTATCGAGGATCGAAGTTGCCGGAAAGTTTTTTTCACCGCCGCCTGATAAAATACTTTATCAACTTGTCGACAAAAATATGATTACAAGAGAGGAAGCAACTCTTGCAAGGTCGATACCGGTTGCAGATGATATGACTGCTGAAGCGGATTCAGGAGGACACACCGATAACAGGCCGGCTCTTTCTCTATTGCCGACAATAATTGCGCTCCGTGATGAGCTTGCTGAAAAATATAAGTATAAAAAACCTCTTTGTGTGGGACTCGGCGGTGGAATTGCTACACCCTCAGCAGCAGCAGCAGCCTTTTCAATGGGAGCCGCCTATATTTTAACCGGCACTATCAACCAGGCCTGTGTTGAAGCCGGCACATCGGAAGCTGTTCGTCAAATGCTCGCAGAGGCCAGACAGGCGGACGTAACAATGGCTCCTGCAGCAGATATGTTTGAAATGGGTGTAAAAGTTCAGGTATTAAAACGCGGTACAATGTTTCCGTTTCGCGCTGCAAAATTGTACGATTTTTACTGTAGATATGACAGACTTGCAAATATACCTGAGATTCAAAAAAAAATGCTGGAAAAAGATTTTTTCCAATGCAGTTTAAAGGATGAATGGGAAAATACAAAGAAGTTTTTTGTTGAAAATGATCCAGACCAGATAATCCGGGCTGAAAAAGATCCAAAGCACAAGATGGCTCTGATATTCCGTTCATACCTTGGCCGCAGTTCAAACTGGGCAATAACAGGCGATCTTTCAAGAAAAATCGATTATCAAATATGGTGTGGTCCGGCCATAGGCGCTTTTAATGAATGGGCAAAGGGTTCTTTCCTTGAAAAGTATGAAAACAGGGAAACAGTAACAGTTGCAATGAACCTCCTTTTTGGAGCTGCTGTTGCAACGCGCGCAAACTGGCTTCGCAGCCAGAAAATTGCGCTGCCGAATAATGTCGGCCAAATATCTCCAATGAAGCTTTCAGAAATTTTGGAACTACTTAAACATAACGGATAGCGGTTTTGGGTTCAAGGTTCAGAGGTTCAAAGTTTTGAGTTTTGAGTTAGTAGAAGGTTAACGAAAGAAAGGTAACCGTTAACTGTGAACCGGAAACTGTAAACCGTTACAACTAAAGGTATAACAATTGGGTACTAATAATAAAAAATCAATTAAGAATATTCACACCGCTATTATTGGCATGGGATGTTTTTTTCCAAAAGCATCAGGGTTGCATGAATACTGGCGTTTAATTTTTAAGGGTGAAGACGGCATTTCTGATATCCCGAAAACCCACTGGTCTCCTGACGATTACTTTGATAAGGATCCAAAAAAACCAGACCATATTTACTGTAAAAGAGGGGGATTCCTTTCGGCTGTTCCTTTTGATCCTACTGAATTCGGTATGCTTCCTTCTTCTCTTGAAGCAACTGATACCTCCCAGATCCTGGGCCTGCTTGCAGCTAAGACGGCGCTTGAAAATGCAGGCTATGGACAAAATGCCGACTTCAGCCATAGCAGGACAAGCGTAATACTCGGCGCAACAGGAACTCAGGAACTTACCATTCCGCTGGGTGCCAGGCTGGGGCATCCAATCTGGCGAAAAGCTCTTCACAATTCAGGGATTGAACCTGATAAAGCAGAAGAAGTTATTAAAAAAATATCCGACTCATATGTATCATGGCAGGAGAATTCTTTTCCAGGTCTGTTAGGAAATGTTATTGCAGGAAGAATATGCAACCGTCTTGACATAGGAGGCACAAACTGTGTTGTCGATGCAGCCTGCGCCAGCTCGATGGGAGCTATTTATCTCGCCCTCCTCGAACTTTCATCAGGGCGGTCAGACATGGTAGTCACCGGTGGTCTGGATACTTTAAACGATATTTTCATGCACATGTGCTTTTCCAAGACATTCATTCTTTCAGCGACCGGAGATTCAAGACCTTTTTCTAAAGATGCTGACGGAACTGTTCTGGGGGAAGGAATAGGATTACTGGTTCTTAAAAGGCTTGAAGATGCTGAAAGAGACGGCGATAGAATTTATGCCGCTATAAGAGGTATTGGTTCATCAAGCGATGGGAAAGCACAAAGCATATATGCCCCCAGACCGGAAGGACAGTTAGAGGCCCTTCGCATTGCTTATGAGTCATCAGATACTGATCCGGCTTCTGTTGAGCTTGTAGAAGCACATGGTACAGGCACTCGTGTCGGAGATAATGTTGAGTTCAGTGCACTTAAACGCCTGTTCGCCCAATCATCCCAAAAAGGGTCATCCCAGAAAGAGTCATTCAAAAAAATAAATACATGCGCATTAGGCTCGGTAAAATCCATGATTGGTCATACAAAAGCTGCTGCAGGAACCGCAGGGCTGATCAAAGCCACGCTTGCTCTTTATAACAAAGTATTACCACCCACATTAAAAGCCGACGAGCCTGATCCAAAATTGGGTATTAGTGATACACCATTTTACATAAATACTGAGTCAAGGCCATGGTTTTCTAAAAAGGAACACCCGCGCAGGTCCGGGGTCAGCGCATTTGGATTTGGCGGAAGTAATTTCCATATTGTACTTGAAGAATACAATCAAAATAAAAATGAAATTTTCTGGGATGGTTCAATTGAAATCATATCTTTATCAGCTTCCACCAAAAAAGAAATCGAAAATCAATTCCGCGAGTTAAAAAACTCCATTAATAAAGGAATCTCATATAAAGAACTCGCAATTAAAGCAGCAAAAACCAGAAAAGAATTTTCACCGGATGATCAATTCAGATTTCTTTTAGTTCTTGAAAGACCATCTAATTCCTCAGGAAATCCGTCTGATGATTTTTCAGGACTTCTCAGCGAAGCATCGGATTCAATTGAATCAAACCGGCAAAATAATGCTAAAGAAAACAACAGGAATTTAAAGAATATATTTTATGGGGGCCCTGAAAAACCCGGTAAAATCGCATTTATCTTTCCAGGCCAGGGGAGCCAATATGTAGGAATGGGCCGCGATTTAGTTTGCACATTCCCGGAGGCATTTAACATCCTTGAAAAAGCCAATGAAAAATATAATAATTCTGAACGGCTAAGTGATTTTATCTATCCCTGTCCGGCCCAAACAAAAACAGAAAAGAAAGAGCAGGATGAAGCTTTAAGAAGAACCGACATTGCTCAGCCGGCAATTGGCGCCGTTAGCCTGGCAATGCACAATATCCTTAAGGAATTCGGCATAAAACCTGACGCAACATGCGGACATAGCTACGGTGAGTTGACAGCCCTTTGTTCAGCAGGCTGGATAGATATAAACACATTTTTCCTTCTTTCAATTTCAAGGGGCGATTCAATGGCGGCGGCAGGCCAAAATAAAGATCAAAAAAACGGCGACATGCTGGCTGTAAAGGCAAGTCTTGAAAAACTTGCGAATCTGGTTATAGAAGTAGGTTCAGATGTCATTCTTGCAAACAAGAACAGCCCTAATCAAGGCGTTCTATCCGGCTCAATTGAAGCAATAAACCACGCTGTAAAAATATGTAAAAAGGAAGGATTAAAAGCAATAAAGCTCCCCGTGGCCGCTGCTTTTCACAGCAGTTTAGTTAAAACCGCCCGAAAACCTTTCAAAAAAACATTAAAAAAGATCAAAATTTCTCCTTCGGAAATACCGGTGTTGTCTAATACAACCGGCGGAGCATATCCTTATGATTCTGAACATGTAAAAAAACTGCTTGGCGATCACCTGATATCTCCTGTTGATTTTGTCAGCAATGTTGAAAATCTATTTGAAATGGGAGTTCGCACATTTATAGAAATAGGGCCCAAATCAGTTCTTACAGGACTTGTAAAATCAATATTAAACGACCGTAAATTTCAAGCCATTCCTTTAGATTGTTCATCAGGGAAACAATTCGGATTGGCTGATCTTGCAAGAACTCTTTGCCATATTGCCTCTATAGGTCAGCGGGTTGAACTGAATAAATGGGAAAGACCTGTTTCAGAATCAAGAAAGCAGCTTATGAGCATTCCTATTTCAGGAGCAAACTATAAAAGCCGGAAAACAGAAAACAAAGAAAGTCATTCTGAAGCCCCGGTTAAACGGGTAAAAAACAAACCCGACAACACTCCACCCTCAAGCCTGATATCTGTCGAGCACGATAAGGGTATTACTGATACCGGAAAAAAATATACTATGGATAAAAACAAATTAAAAGATGAACGTCCAACATCGAACGTCCAACATCGAACGTCGAATAATGATGTCGCTTCGCTATTTTATAATAATAAAAAACCTGACTTAATTATAAATGCTTTACAGGTAGTTAAGCAAGGCTTGGAATCAATGCAGACTCTCCAGTTGCAGACTGCTGAAATACATAAAAAGTTTTTGGAAGCCCAAACCGAATCAAGCCGCACTTTGCAGAATATGATGGCAAATACCCAGCGTCTTGCTGAAGCTTCAATGGGTTTTAAGGTCGAAGAAGAGATAGTTATAAATTCATTAAGAGAGCAAAATGTACATGAAGAAACCTCTTATAGCCAAATTCATAATAAAACAGAAATTGAACCGGAAAATAAAAGCCCTGAAAATAAAAACAGCCCTTCGCAGGATAATATTCATGAAATCGAAAACAACCTGCTGGAGACAGTAAGTTATCTTACCGGATACCCAAAGGAAATGCTCGGGCTTGATATGGATATAGAATCCGACCTGGGCATTGACTCAATTAAAAGAGTAGAAATCTTCTCTTCTCTTGAAGAAAAACTGACCAATATACAATCTGTTTCTCCCGAAATAATGGGAAGCCTGAAAACTCTCCGCCAGATCGCTGAATACCTGGCTGGTGCTTCCTTAAATAACGAGCCTCAAACCAGTACAATAAATACGCCGATAAATACGATTGCATCTCCAAAGCGTGCTGCTGAAAATGAATTGCCGGAAATAAATATTTCCGACATTAGCAGAAGAGTTATATCAATTGTTGAAAAACCTTATAAACTAGGAGACAGGTTAGATATTCCACAAGGCAGAAAAATCTTTGTTACTGATGATAACAGCGGTCTATCAGAAGCTATTACTGAAGAATTAAAATCACAAAATATAGATGCCGTGCACATTTCTAAAGAAGCGTTAATGAATAAGAAAGATCTGCCTAAAGCAGCCGGGCTTATAATACTGCCGACAAACGCGGCAAACGATTTTTCTACTGAAGAACAAAAAAATGACAAAATATTAAAAGATGCTTTTATCCTTACAAATCATTTGGCTTCCGACCTGATTGATTCTGCGGCAAAAAAAGGAGCAATATTTGCAACAATAACCCGCCTGGACGGTGCTTTTGGTTTTAAAGGGAAAGGCATTGCCAACGCTGTTACAGGAGGGCTTGCCGCACTTGCCAAAACTGCTTCCATAGAATGGGAGAGTGTCTGCTGCCGCGCAATAGATATTGTTCCGGACTGGAAAGATAATAAAGACATTGCAAAGGCTGTTGTTGCTGAACTTGTAAACCCGGACCCTTCAGGACCAGTTGAAATCGGTCTTGATAAAAACTTACCTTTTGGATCACGATTTACACTAAAGCTCGAGTCATCACCTTATCAACCAGCACAAAAAATCCAGCTCGACCTCAACCATGGAGACGTTGTTGTTGTTACAGGTGGAGCAAGGGGGATAACTGCTTCTACTGTTCAAGCTCTTGCAAAACATACTGATTCAACTTTGATTCTCCTCGGAAGATCACCCGAACCCTCTTCTTCACCCGAACCAAAGTGGCTTGGAACTTTAGATGACGAGGCAATTATAAAAAAGGCTATTTTAGAAAATGAACTCGGCAATCAAAATGCCTCACCAATCATGTTGGAAAAAGCCTACAAGAAACACATGGCAAATCGTGAAATTTCAAGAAACCTGGAAAAACTCAGACAAAATGGGACATCTGCATTCTACTTTTCGGCAGATATTCGCAAGCCTGAACAGCTTAACCGGGTTTTAGATGATGTCAGATCCGCTCACGGCCCTATAAAAGGTATTATTCACGGAGCGGGCGTGCTGGATGATCGTTTGATAAAAGATAAAACAATTAATCAATTTGAGCGGGTTTTTGATACCAAAGTAAAAGGTCTTTTTACTCTACTTGAATCAACAAAGAATGATAATTTAAGATATCTTGTACTTTTTTCATCTATTGCTGCACGAATTGGAAACAGAGGACAGGTCGATTACGCAATGGCCAATGAGGTTTTAAACAAAATAGCACGGAAAGAATCATTATTACGCCCGGATTGCAGAGTAGTCTCAATAAACTGGGGGCCATGGGATGGCGGCATGGTAACCCCATCACTGAAACGGGAATTTAAAAAGAATAAAATTGAACTGATCCCCAGGGATGCCGGCTCAATGTGTATGCTTTATGAAATGATGGGCGACAAAAACCATCCCGCAGAGATAGTTATCGGTGCAAATATAATTCCTGCTGAAGAAAAACTATCTCTTACCTTTAAACGTGAAATAGATGTTGAGGAATGCCCTGTTCTTGAATCTCATGTCTTAGACGGCAGTCCGGTTGTGCCTTTTGCGCTTATGGCTGAATGGCTCGGGCATGGCGCTCTTCATAATAATCCAGGACTTTTTCTATATGGCCTTGACGACATCAGAATCTTAAATGGAATCAAGCTTGAACATAATAAAAAACTGATTCGCCTCATGACAGGTAAGGCAAGGAAAAAAGGTTCTATTTTTGAAGTCGATGTTGAAATCAGAGATGGAATAAAAAACGGCATTGAGGTAATTCATACAAGGGCAAAAGCTATTTTAACAGATAAATTTTCACAGCCGCCCATTCTTGATATATCCGCTTATATGGGTTCTAAAGCTTATTTCAGAAGTATGGATGAAGTTTACGATAAAATACTCTTTCATGGTGTTGCGCTCAGGGGCATAAAAGGAATAATCAGTTGTTCTTCAAAAGGCATATTGGCGCGTATTTCTTCAGCGCCTTCGCCTGTTAAATGGATGAAAGAACCTTTAAGGAGTAAATGGATAGGAGATCCTCTTGTTCTGGATTCCGCATTTCAGATGGCAATCATATGGTGTTTTGAAGAGATGGGGGTTGTTTCACTTCCAACCTACAGCGCCTCTTACAGACAGTATAGAAATAAATTCCCCTCAGAGGGAGTTACGGCATTACTCGAAGTAAGGGAAGTTACCAAACGCAAATTGAAAGCAGACTTTACATTTCTCGATCTGAATAATGTGGTTGTTGCTCAGTTGACAGGCTATGAAGCTGCAATGGATGAGTCTTTGTTTAAGGCTTTTAAGACTAAAGATGCTGCAAATGCTTAAACCTAAGTTGAGCTTCGAGATAGTATTTGGGATGTTTTTAGAATATCGAATGTCGAACAAGGAATGATGAATGTCGAAGGAAGGTAATACCTTTGATCTTGTAAAACAAAAGAGTAAGAAACCTTCATAATTCGACATTCGCATTTTTACTAAATTAGTTGTTTAAGATAGCGCTTATGTCCCTGACTTTTGATCCCTGCTCTCTTTTCACACGTAAAAGCCCGGGGCTGTTGTGCATATACATAAGGGATGAAGAATATCCTGCATCCATAAAATATTTTTCAAGAACATCAAAAAGAACCGGACGATCCGGCCAGGTGAACATTTTTTTACGCTTATTAAATTCATCCCATTTATCCCGGACCCACGGTTTTTCTATAAACACCTTTTTCTTTGCAGGCTCGCAGAGAAACATTTCGCAGACAATCGGCTTAACCCGCCACAGACAACCATTCTCCCCAAGATAGATGCATTTATAACCATTATTCGGTCTTTGAAGAACTTTCAACAGTACTTCAATCTCATTTTTTTGAGAAACCAGAACATTTATAACCACATCAGCAAAAAAAGTAATGATGCCTTCACGTGAACAACAGGCGCTGATATTTTTTTGATAGCAGTTTTGAGTGCATATCTCACCAAAATGTTCGGACAGAAAAATATCTATATCTTTTCGAAACAAAAGATAATCAGCAACTAAAGATTCAAGCTCACGTCTTTCAGCAGGAAAAAGACCTGCAAGATATTGATGCACCATGGATAAAGCATCTGTCTGTTCTTTCTGATAGGAACTCATTTTTTACGGCTTGATTCCACAACAACTGCCGGGCCCAGCGCAGCCGGCTTCGCTTGGAGTAGATCCGCAACAAGAAGTATCTCCATGTCCAGGAATACTGTGATGTGAACTCCCGGAAATCGATGAATGAGCTGCAAGTAATTTTTTCAGATTAGAACTTCCGCATGAATGGCACTTCGGTTGATCCTCTGAACCGGTAATAAGGAGTTCACTGGATTTCCCGCAGTCCAGACAAAGAAAATCAAATAACGGCATAATTTTTCTCCCTTAAACTTACATATAATCAAATTATAAAAAATATAAAAATACCTATTATTTATTATCGCGTCAAAAACAAAGCTAAATAATGCCTGAACAAAAACGGCTAATTTTTCCAATTTCTGTGTCAGACTTAAATTTTGGCACGCAGTTAAGCTTCGGTGCTGTTTTCTCATAGTAATAATGTTTTTTGAAGCCATTTTTTGAAAACTACATCCTGAATCTGATAATTACAATAATTTCTTTTTGGTTCCCTCCCATTTTAATAGGAACGAACTAAAATTATTATTTGAACAACAGCCCGTTTAAAGATATATATTAATAATATGCGCAACCAGGAACGGGACATAATCCTTGACTCGATCACCGAGGGCGTCTTTACCGTGGATCGGTATTGGCGCATTACATCCTTTAACAAGGCGGCTGAGACGATAACCGGAATCTCTATAGAAGAAGCGCTTGGTCAGCCGTGTAAGGATATCCTGCGAGCGAATATCTGCGAAGGGAGCTGTGCCCTTCGGGAGACCATCCGCACCGGGAAACCAATTGTGGGCAAAGGAGTGACGATTCTTGATGCTGATGGAAATCGTCATCCCATCAGCATCTCCACCGCTATTTTGAAGAACAACGGCGGTCAGATTATAGGAGGAGTGGAGACCTTTCGCGACCTTTCGATGATCGAACAGCTTCGAAAGGAAATTGAGCGCGACTACTCCTTTGAGGATATCATTAGTCGCAGCCACCGTATGCGTGAGATCTTCGATATCATCCCCCAGGTTGCTGACAGTAGAAGCACTGTGTTAATCCAGGGTGAGAGCGGAACGGGTAAGGAGCTTGTTGCCCGGGCTGTTCACAAGTTGAGTCCTCGCAGGAGAAGGCCTTTTGTCGCTGTCAATTGCGGGGCACTTCCGGATACGCTTTTGGAATCAGAGCTTTTTGGTTACAAGGCAGGTGCTTTTACCGATGCCAAAAGGGACAAGCCCGGCCGTGTTACCCTTGCTGAGGGCGGAACTCTTTTCCTTGATGAGATCGGTGATATCTCAGATGCCTTGCAGATCCGCCTGTTACGCTTTTTGCAGGAGCGGGTCTACGAACCATTAGGTTCTGTTCAATCAGTCAAGGCTGATGTGCGGGTTGTCGCTGCAACGAACAAGAACCTGACAGTTTTGGTTGGGGAAAGCAAATTCCGCGAGGACCTCTTCTACCGAATCAACGTGGTGCGAATTGATCTCCCACCTCTTCGAGAGCGCATGGAAGATATCCCGCTTCTTGTCGACCACCTCATAGCACGCATGAACCGCATACAGGGCAAAGAGGTGACGGGTATCACCGACGAGGCGCTCACCTGTCTGATGTCTCATAGCTATCCGGGTAACGTGCGTGAGTTGGAGAATATTATTGAGCGGGCTCTTGTGCTCTGTTCTTCAAGGGAGATTGAATCAAAGCATCTCCCTGAACCATTATGTGGTATGGCCTGTGTGGAATATCCCAGGCAGGCAGGATTTATGACCTTCAAACAAATGGAGGCCGCCTTCCTGATGAACGCTTTGCGGCGCAACAACTGGAACCGCTTGAAGACGGCCCGTCAACTGGGTATACACAAGACTACACTCTTCCGAAAGATCAAGTCTCTGGGACTTGAAATTCCCCCTTCCGGCAAACAATCCTGATGATTTCTCTCGTTCCCCAATCTTTCACTGGTGCAATTGTGCTACCTGGCAGCTCATAAAGGGTAGCAATTATGCTACTCAATCCCACCTATTCTGCCACACCCCTGTTATATAACCTAATGATTCTAAACGATTTATAATTAGAGACTCGCTTCGCTATCGGCGTGGCACGAGAATTGCTGCGCTATAAATTCAGATAATTCATTTCATATCTTGTAACCGTTCACGGCTTGAAACTTGAAATTGGAAAGTAGAAATTGGGGAGAGATGAAACGAGTTTACGAGTTGGATGTCTACAAACCGGCAGAAGAGTTATCAGATATGGTCTGGCACGACTTTGATAAAAGGCCAAATTTCCAATTTCAATGTTCCGTGAACGCTTACAAATCACCTACCACGCCCATAGGACGTGGTTTGATGAAGACCCCTCGAAGGGGTCTAAAAGCATCGCAATTGCTACAGATTACAATCCAATATTCAGGACGTAGCTATCAAGCTAAAAGACTATGAACATCGAACATCGAACGTCCAACGTCGAATTTTGAATAAGGTATTCTGCCAATTTATAAACTGACGGAGCGAAGCGATTTCATCATTCGATGTTCAACGTTCGATGTTCAACGTTCGATGTTCGATGTTCAAAAAACGCTTTACTCTGCCGTTCAATATTCTCGCCGGAACGGTCAAACCTTTTAGGGTCGCTCGGGCAGAGCCCGAGGTTTAATTAAAAACAATTATTTAAAGGAAATAACAATGATAGTGGCAATTCCGGTATGGTCTGACCAAGTTTCAACTGTCTTTGACTTTGCGCATCATATCCTTTTGGTGGAGTTAGATGGTAGTAACGAGATCGGTCGAAGCGAGCACCCTCTTGAGGAGGGGCCTCCGATTTTTCGGGCCAACAAGTTGTCACGCTTTGGTGTGGAGATGCTGATTTGCGGAGCAATCTCTCGTCGCCTCGCCAGGATCGTGGCGAGTCATGGAATTGAAATCATTCCGTTCGTCAGCGGTACCGTAAATGATGTGCTGAATGCATACTTGACCGGTCGGCTGGCAGATTCGCTCTTCTGTCTTCCAGGTTGTCGGCCTGGTGACAGGAAGGATTGGAGAAGGAAACATCGTTTCAGGGGCAGCGTCTATGGTGGGAAAAAGATGTAAAGGAGGTGATAGAAATGCCACGGAGTAATGGAACAGGACCGCCTCAAGGTAGAGGCGGCGGTGGAAGAATGGGTGGCCCATTTGCCGCAGGGCCGGAGGGAGAGTGTGTCTGTCCGAAATGTGGACACAAAGTTTCGCATGTTCGCGGACAACCCTGCAACCAGATAACTTGTCCGAAGTGCGGCACCACAATGACAAGGGGTTAACAGTTTTTTGAAAAACGGAATGCCCTATGGGGAGCCAGTCGGCCAGAGTCTTAACAAGGAGGAGGAACTTAATGTGCTCAAGGATCAGGCTGAAGACCTCGAATATACGCTCAATGGAATCAAAAAGCGTATTGAGAAGATAGAGGCCAAAACAAAAAAGGAATGAGGTGCTAATAGCGGAACGGTTAGGCGGAGCAGGGTAGCGGCTACCCTGCTCCGCAAACATACAGCAACAGAACCAAATTTAGATGATCAGGTAGAAGCCCGCTTTGGAAGCTGTGCTTACTTTCTGATAGTTGACACAAAAAAAGGAGGCTGAAAAATGCCATGGGTTAATCAGGAGATGTGCAATGGCTGCGGCATTTGTATGGATGAATGTCCAGTAGAGGCGATCACGCTCAATGAAATGAACAAGGCTCAGATCGACGAAGAGTCATGCATTCGTTGTGCAAAGTGCCATGATGTTTGTCCTGAGGACGCAGTGCGACATGATAGTGAAAAAATTCCAGAGCAGGTAGAGGAGAATCTCGAAAAGACCCGTAAACTTTTAGAATACTATGATACCTCTGCTGAGCAGCAAGCGTTTATAGAGCGTATGATACGTTATTTCAACAAAGAACGAAAGGTAACCGAATTTACCATTGAAAAACTGAAAGCTTTAAAAGCCGGCATGGCCGGAAGTGCCGCATCCTAGCCTTAAGCGATGTTGCGGGAAATAACAGGATTCACTCCTATGATTGGACTATCGGCAAAACAGAGACTAATATATGTTTTTTATTGAATTTAATAAAAACATATTTGTTGGGGGTATCCCCGATGACGCCGGCATTAAAGATCTGGCTCAAAAAGGCTTTAAGACCGTCGTTGATTTGAGAACAGGGGAAGAGATTAGTAACCCCGACGAGCCACGGCTTGTCCAGAGTATGGGGGTTCGCTATATCCATCTGCCCGTTAAGGGCGACGGATTGTCGGAAGACAAATTAAGTATGTTTTATCAGACGGTTTTTGATGAGGAGAAGTATCCCGTTTACATTCATGGACCAAAGGGGATCAGACCTCTCGCACTCCTGTTAACCATTGCCGCCTTAAAGGAGGGCAAAACAGTTGCCGATATCTTGGAGGATGCGAAAAAGCTAAACGCTCCCAAGGAAGATGCACCAAAAGTTTTAAAGTTTGTGGAAGCTTTTTTTCAGCACCGCAAGGGACATGGTGAGCACGAGGCCATTGGTACTGAGATTATTGAACGGTGGCTCAGACCAAAAAATCGGGGTGCCATTCCAGATGCCGACACCTTTGCCAAGGTTACAGGACCATGTGGTGATACCATTGAGATATATTTCAAGCTAAAAAACGAGCGAATCGAGCAGGCGCGCTATCTCACCAATGGATGTCCCAACAGCGCCGCATGCGCTTCCGTAGGCGCTGAACTGGCCGAAGGCAAAACATTGGATGAAGCATATGATTTGATGCACGAAGATATTATCTGTTCACTGAACGGCCTGCCCAACGAAGGACAGCACTGCGCCAAATTAGTCATCCAAACGATACGAGAAGCGATTAACCACTATTTCAAAAAACAAAAGAAAAGATCATCAAAAAAGGCCGGCATACGTTTTCGCTGATGCCGGAGTAGAGTTGCAAGTATCTACGGCTGACCAGTTGAGTGAAGTGATTGACTTTTTTAGGAAGCAAGTGGTCAGCAGTCAGCAAAACAATAAGAGCAATTAGGAAAACGCTGCTCTCGCAAAAAAGTCATTTGCTTTCTGGGCTTTGACGGACAATCCATCCTTTCCAGAAGCCATTCAATTAAATCCTCGCTCCTGCCGTTGCTGTTTAGGGATGAGGATGAATTAAAAGTTTTTTACAAAACCATCAAAAAAACCTTGACAAGATTTTTCCCTATGTTAGATTAGATATATCTAACATATTTTGTTTAATCTAATTATTTTGTTTGTATGAAACCATGAAATAACACTTATTAAACCATTTGGTTTTCTTATCAATTTTAACGTGCCTCTTATTAAAAACAGCATCAAGAGAATTATATTATAATCTTGGTGTCTTTGTGCCTTAGTGGCCGAACTATTAGAATTAAAAAAGTAAAAGAATGTCTTACTGTTTTCCGCTTTTTATCATGCCTTTTTTTGTTTCAGAAATATTGAAAGGGAGGAATATCAATGCAAGTTACTAACATTCAAGCCCGCAAAGACAGGCGTAATCGTAAACTGAGACCGGTGCGAAAACAAACATCGGGAGCAGAGGATTGTCCATTGTTCGATCTTTGCGGAAAACGCATTCTTATTGTAGGCGGAATAACCAAAATCAAGACATTTTACCGCCGGGCAATCGAAAAAAAAGGCGCTGTCTTTGAATATCATGATGGTTGGGGGAAGCATGGCCTGGAGGGACTGGTCAGGCGCTCGGACATGGTTTTGTGCCCGGTCAACTGCAATAGCCACAATGCCTGTTTATGCGTCAAGAAGCTATGTAAAAAATATTGCAAACCCGTCCAGATGCTTCCCAGCTCCAGTTCGAGCTCTATTTCACAGGCATTAAAAAATGCGGGGACAAATTGATAATGTTAACCGTCCGCTGAGTGAAGGTCAGAGATACGCACCAGAAAATCTATATAAACTGAAAAATGTGAGGTTTAAGATGACGACGATACAACTGGAAACTTATGTAAAAGAGCAATTTAATATGGAACTATATAAATTTATCAAACAAAAAGTAGAGGTGGAAAACCTTTACAATTACGAGCTGGCCTGCATTTTAAATGTAAATGGGTCATTCATCGGAAAGTTGAAAAAAACCTTTGAAATAAAGAAGGCTGCTGGATTTCTAAGACAGTTTGAACGGACTTACGGTGCGGGCGCTGTGAAGAAATTTAAAAAAATCATAGAGAATCCGGACAATAGCCTGGCTGGCGTGGCCAGACATTTCGGGTTTTCCAGAGAATACGCCCGGCAGGTATATAAAAAGGTCTATGGATACCCCTATACTGAAGCCTTCCAAAGCAAGATAAAACTAAGAAAACGCAAAATGCTTGCTAACAGGAAGAAATCCAAACGTCTCGAGCTATTGATAAAGGTCAAAACAAAAATGGAGTCCATGGGCTTAACCCCACATCTCAGAACTCGGGAACATCCGTATGAAATTTTGACGAACGGTTACAAGCTTCTTCTCAAGTGCGCCTCAACGCCTCTCATGATCGGAAAGAAGCGATATTTCCGCATCACCAATACAACTGCTGGAGCAAGCCCGGATTTTGACTTTATCATTTGCGTTTGCAGAAACAACGGAGAAAGTATCCATTACATTATTCCGCGGCATGCCATGCCAAAATACAGAGTTTACCTTTTACCCGAGGCAGGGCCTGGTAAAAGCAAGTACACCCGGTTCAAGGAGGCCTGGCATTTGCTAACCCGTAAAAAATTAGACAAAGAAGGTATCATGACAACCAAAGAGTTAAAACAGCTTTTTGAGAGGGCTATCCTTTCTGCAACCCGCTCCGGCAACAGTTCCGGTATCCAGCCAGGATACATCAATGTCGGTTCACACCTGAATCAAAGAAACAGCTTAAGCGCCAAGGTGAAAGCTGAAATTGATCGGCGCTTACACTTTTGCAGAAAAGACAAAGACATTCAGTCAAAATAAGCTACACAGTTCGCCGGCAGAAAGAATACATGACCATCTTCATCAATGGGAAGCAGAAGCGAGTCAAGCGACCGCCAACCATCAACGGCATGGATGTGGACGAGTTCATCCGAAGGAACGCAGATCCCATCCGGTTGCATAAAAATGAAATGTGGGAGTATATGACTGATGACGAGGAACCATGACCTCCCAACAAGACGGTTGCATAAAAAATAATAAAAAAACAAATCTGCACTTCCTTCTTTACATGCCGCCATCCTTACTCCGATAGGACGTTTCGCTGCATTTGTCTGTTTCTTAACGATTCGTATCAGACTTCGCCCACAACGTAAAGGCTCGACACCATAGTTCAAGCGCCCTGTCAACTTATAAACTAATGAACCCGAAGCCCGGACATGGACGTATAGAAACCAGAAAATATACTAATGTTTCTGAAATTGACTGGCTGCAGGGAAAAGAAAACTGGTCAAGATTAAAGACAATAATTATGGTTGAATCTGAACGAACCCCGTCGAAGTCTCGCAGGCTCGCTCCGAGCGTAGACTCCGGATGGTGTGCTGCTGAACGTGTACTGATCTACTTTTGAAATACTACTTCGGTAGTGAAAGGTTTTAAGGTTTCAAGTGGGCGAAAACGATAGATTGTGCCGTTTATCCGTGAACCATCAACCTCTATTTTGAGGTAGTTATACTCTTCAAATCTGTGGCCATCCTGCCAGTAAAGCTCCTTTTGCGGGGAAGGATTTTTGCTGTTTGTGAATTTTTGAGGGGCGCCGCCGCCGCCCATTACCTGATAGTTAATGCCTTCCACCAGATAACGTTCAGTGGTATGAACGTGACTGTTAAAGACAAATATGCTCAACTCCTTAGCGTATTTTTTAAGGTATTCATGGGGATTTTGATCTTCTGGCAGCGGATCATGGCCGATCTGGTTAAAGGAAGGTTTGTGGTAAACAACAAAGACATGATCCCTGCGATTGGCCTTGGCGACCTCAAGTTGATCCGTCAAATAGGCCATCTGCTCTTTAAATTTTGGATAGTTACTTGACCAAGCGGTCCCCTCAGGACTCCATCCGCCGCTATCCAAGAATATAAAACTACAATTATTATGGACAAAAGTGTAGATGCGATTTTGGGCGCTAAAGCCAAATTGTTTCAGCCATGGCGAGGTTGATCGAAAGCCGATTATTTCGCTGTCAACCCAACTTGCATGATTACCCACCGCGGAAAAAAGATTACCCGGCAGAGCTGGGACATTCGGCTTTATAGGCAGCCGCATCAAAAGTTCTGTGTCAAAAAGCTGATAATATGGGTTGTTAGCCAGGGACTTACCCTGGAAGCCAAAAAGCGGAATGTCACCGCCATGTACAATAAATGAAGCGCCATTTTCAATATTTGCCGCTCCTTTTCGCATCTCGGCAATAATCCGGTCATTTACCCAGTTGCGTCCGCTGGAACGCATGACAACCCGATTTTTTTGGCCTTCCTGGTCTGTCAGCACAATTAATTGCGGCCAACCATTTTTGTATTTCATTGTTCTGATGTAACCACTTTCAACGATCTTTACACTGACTAGTTCTTCTCCAAGAGCATCAAAAGTTAGTTCCGTGTCCTTGCTACTCGACTGAAAACGTTCTTGGAGAACTTGCAATATCTTTACTTTTTGCTCCTGGCCTCCAGGTAAAAAGGGTTCCGTGCGGGTGTCTCCGATTACTAAAAAGGAAAAAGACGCGGCTGCCTGCACAAGCCCACTGCCTATACATAGAAAGCAGACAAGACAACCAGTTAAGAGCATTGTTGTTTTCATTGTCAATCCTATCTTGTTTTTTACACTCATAGCCTCTTTTAGTCCTCCTAATTGTTTTTAATTAGTGCCTGTACGAAAACCTCTAAAATTGAGAAAAGAGATTAAATGTTCAGTTAACTGCTTGGGTGTTTTTTTATATTTGTAGTTTACACTTCTTCAACATTGACGGATGCCAGCCATTAGCTGTCAGCCGTTAGCTATTAGGCAAAACTTTTGTATAAAAACGGACTGTTAAGCTAAAAGCTAACGGCTAACAGCTATGCGCACAAATCATATTTTTTGAGGTATCTTACCCTTAAAAGTGTAAACTACTTTTAGGTTGTTATGAAGGATGCCTAGAATTCTATTGCAAGCTGTGTAGTCATCAGATGTCTTGTGTCTTTATTTTCAAATTTGCCGTATAAGTATTCAAGAGCAACAGATGTGTTTTCAAACAGATCATAACTGACGACACCGCCGAATTGTTTTTTGGGCAGAAAATCACCGCAATCATTACTTCCCTCATAACAAACAGCAAGATTTAGACTGTCGGTAACACCACATGCAAGCTCAATAGTCCAGGCTTCCGGCCTGTAAGATTTTCCTCCGTCAAAACTTAACTCGTTTGCTTCAAAATCATCAATGGCTCCCAGATATTCTGCATTGAAGAAATATTTATCCAGAAGGGAAGCAACTATGAATGTATTGAAACCGCCGATATGATTTTTGATCGTTGCAGTTGCCTCTTCCTGGAGAGCGTCGCTGTCGGCAATGTTGGATATACCGGATATTCCGGCAGTTAAATCCAGGTTTGGCACTGTTTTTTCAGGAAGAGTAAAAACCGCACTTGCCAGGTAATCATCTATGTGGTTAGAACTTCCTTTTCCTGTTTCATCAACATCTCCGTTGAAGACACCAAGGGAAAGCTCAAGCCAGTCATTCCTGAAACCTCCAACAGCGGCACTTTCGTTTGTTTCTCCAAGTTCCAGGGTAAGAGGATCTCTAATAAAATGGCTTTCAAACCTTCCAAATGGGACATACATTTTTCCTAAATCAACATGAAGAGGCACTACATCCGCTCCGTCGATCGTGATGATTCCTTGGTCCACATCAAATTCTGTATCGGCTTCTTCATATAAAAAGAAAAGACTTGCTTTAACATGCTTTGCAATATCAACATCAAAGCCGATTTCGACTGTTGCAAGAACAAGATCACTTGTGTCTGTGTCTCTTACGGATGGATCATGAAAATTGTTGTCTTCATAAGAAGCCTCGACTTCTATGCAAGCGCTGGGATGTATTTTATCAGCCCAGTTCCCAAGCAAACCTGCAAGTTTTGTTTCATAGGCTTCCTTGTCTCCGGTTTGCGAAGAAAATTCCATTTCCTGCCTCATGTCAGCAGCTTCTTTGTCGGTGATAATATTTTTCTTTTCCAGCAGCTTCAGCAGTTGTTCGGTTTCCGGGCTTATTGCAAAAGCATTAGAATTAATAATGAACAATGCTAAAAACAACGTAATCCCAATTACAATAAAGTTTTGTTTAGACATAACTATTACTCCTTTACTCCTTATTATTATTGTTTTACTATTAACGGCTTAATGTCATTAACTTAAAGACTCCTTTAAAGTCCACCTTTGAAGGGGTATCCGCCTGCCACTGCGAGGCCAGGTGGCCCAACTTGTAACAGGCGGAATTTTGCTATTTCATATCAAGGACCTGTACCCATATAACCGCATCCTGGGAGAGTTCCTTGCCATTGTGCTTCAGGTCTCCGCCGGCAAAACCTACAATAGCGAAAACAAGTAATCCATCCATCTTTAACCTCAACCTCCCAATATCCCTATGGCCGAACCAATTTGAAAAACAAGCGCAGCCAGTACAAAGGCCAGTGTCGTGTTAAACGCCATGGAAAAAGCGCCCCATTTCCACGAACCGGATTCTCTTACAATCATAACCACCGTAACAAAACATGGCGCATAGAAAATGGTAAAAATGATCAGGCTCAATGCTGCCAGTGGGCTCCAGCCCGGAGTTTTGGCCAGGATTTCAGAAAGAGAGTCACTTTCCTCCGGATCAACCTCACCCAGGGAATAAGCAGTGCCAAGGGCCGAAATAACCACTTCCTTGGCTGCGAAACCACCCACGAGGGCAATATTAGTACGCCAGTCAAAGCCCGCCCACTTTGATATGCCCTCCAAGGCTATTCCAAGACGACCGGCTATGGAATTTCTTAAACCCTCTTCCGCTTCCTTTAAATCAATGACCTTCAGCCGATTTTTCAGATCCGGCACTTCTTTGGAAAGTCCGGTCTCTTCACCGACTTCCTCCGACTCCCGAACAATAGTAATACCGGCTGCCGCCTTTGCAGCTTCACGTTGATATTCAAATTCCTGTACTTTAGAGTCGGGTAAACCGGGAAAGGTCATCATTGCCCACAAAATGATTGAAATGCCGAGGATAACCGTTCCCGCCTTTTTGATATATTGCCATGTTCTTTCCCATGTGTGTATGGCCAGCCCTTTGAAGGTGGGAAAGCGGTACGGTGGAAGTTCCATGACAAAGGGAGCGGACTTCCCTTTAATGACCGTGATTCTTAATAATTTTGCAACAAGCAGAGCGCCCAACCAGGCAATAAGTGTAATGATCAGCATCATTATTGCCTCGTTTTTCGAAAAGAAAGCCGCAATTAAAAGCGCAAAGACCGGCAGTTTTGCGCCGCAATTCATAAATGGAACCGTGAGCAACGTCGCCAGACGCTCTCGCGGTGATTTAAGGGTTCGGGTTGCCATGACGCCGGGCACAGCGCAGCCTCCGGCAATACCGCCGGATACGATAAAAGCCATGACCGAACTGCCGTGAAGACCAAAGAGCCTGAATATCCTGTCCAACATGAAGGCAACCCTGGCCAGGTACCCGGAATCCTCCAACATAGCAATTCCGAAAAACATGAACATTATCAGCGGCACAAACCCCAGGACACCCCCCACACCATCAATAATGCCGGATATAAGAAGAGATTTCAGAAGACCGTCAGCCAGGTGCGTGGATGCCACATCACCAAGCCATCCGAAAAAGTTTTCGAGCCAGCCCACCGGAATTTCGCTGTAGGTAAACGTAAAATGATAGAGGCCCATAAGTATCGCCAGCATAATGATAGGACCAAGAAACCGATTAGTGACGATTTGGTCTATCTTATCAGACGTATAGAGTCTGTTTTGATCATGTTGCTGCTGAATAACTCCTTGTTTTATAATGGATTTTATATAGCCGTAGCGCTGATCTGCAATCATGGCTTCAGGATAGGTGTTCAGGGTTCTCTCCAAATGCTGTGAAACCTTCTTCACCATTTTCTCAAGCTTTGCAGACAGAGAAGGATTACTTTCCTGCCCCTTTAATAGAATCTGTTTATCGTTTTCCAGATATTTTAAAGCAATCCAGCGCGTCTGGTAGGTATCGGTTAAAAATTCATTGGCCCTGATTTCCTCTTCCATTTCAAAAAGCGTTCTGTCCAGATCGTCTCCGTATGATATTTCAAGATTACTCTGCTTTCTTTTTTTCTGAACAATCTTTACAGCCGCGTTTATGAGATCATTTTTCCCCTCGCCGGTTCTGGCAATTGTTGGAACAACGGGAACCCCCAGCAGCGTTGAAAGTTTTTCCCCATTAATTTTAATTCCCCTTTTTTCGGCCACGTCGGTCATGTTGAGAGCAATGCACAAGGGAATGCCCATTTCAAGAAATTGAATCGCAAGGTAAAGGTTTCTCTCCAGGTTTGACGAATCGATTATATCAATGACCGCCTCCGGTTTTTCATTAACCAGAAAATCCCTGGCAACCACTTCTTCCAGGGAATACGCGGTGAGAGAATATGTCCCCGGAAGATCCACTATATGTATGTTATATCCATCATGGACATATGAGCCTTCTTTCTTTTCCACCGTGACTCCCGGATAATTGCCCACATGCTGACGCGCGCCGGTAAGCTCGTTGAAAAGGGTGGTTTTACCGGAGTTGGGATTTCCCGCTAAAGCTATTTTTGCTTCCATTTTTTATTCCACCTCCACTTCTATATGGCCTGCTTCATCATTACGAAGGGTCAGGGTAAACCCCATGACTCTCAAAGCCACAGGATCATACAAAGGCGCCCGCCCCTGAACCTTAATAGCCGTTCCCGGAACAAGACCCATATCGCGGATGCGCCTGCCAAGTTCGCCTCCAACCTTCACAGCGGATATGATTCCGGACTGGTTGTCCTTCATTTTTCGCATCATTATTTTACCCATGTTATAAACCTCCTTTTAAGACACAACTCAATCGTTTAGCATTATCTATTTTAGTTAGCATCATCTAATTCTCAAGGGAAAAAAATTATTTCACGATGATCTTTTCCGCCATCCCACGACCGATGGCCAGCCTGGAATCCTTTAATGCAATCATAACTGGCCCTGAACCGTTAGCGTAACCTCTTCTCCCGCATCAATCCTGCTTAGTGTCATTATTTTTTTCCTTCCACTTCATCCATAGTCTTTATCCTGACCTTGAATCCATCTGCGAATTCTTTCATCCTGGCTAAACATTTATCCGGTTCCTGACCATGAAGCCGGTATTCATCAAAATATTTCAGCCAGTCCAACCCTACCCTCGGGCAGAATTGAATAAATTCCATAAACTCTATAAACCTGTCCAGCGTTGAGGCGCTGACAGCATGTTCCATTTTGCAGGCCTCTTCATCGGCTTTTTTAAAATCTATATTTAAGATATTTGTCAAAAAACTCCGTAAGGTATGATGTCTCCGATGTATTTCTTTGCCGACATCAACCCCTTTTTCCGTCAGTTCCAGGTACTCATATTTTTCGTAATCAATTAATTCTCTCTTGCTAAGGGTATTGAGCATACTTGTAACCGTGGGCATTTTTACGCCAAGCCTTTTGGCAATATCCTTTACCCTGACAACTCTTTTTTCCTTGCCCAGATTAAAAATAGCCTCCAGGTAATCTTCCATGGCCGGTGTCAGAGGTTTTTTTGAAATATCATCTTTATTTTGCATAAGCACCTTTTTATTATAAGCCTAAAACTATGTTTGGGATATCTAATTATCACTTGAAAAAATTCAGGTCAAGCTTTTTTATTATTTTATTGCCCCTTGCCTTCGGCGGCTACCAGCTTAAAGCGGGACACTTTCCATAGCTCAATCATTTAGAAGTTTTAAAAAATTACAAACAACGCTCAAGAAAACTAAAGACAAAACAAACTAAAAATGCTTCAATACTCTTCCACCAAACTCACTATTCAAAATAGTGGCGGAAGAGGAGATTTTAGAATTGAGAGAGCGTTGTCGTAAAATATTTTCAATATTATCATGTCCGGTTAAACATTCTGTAAGAAAAATAAGCAAACTTGCGGA
>JAJSZW010000057.1 GCA_030262895.1 Deltaproteobacteria bacterium
ATGTTGTGTTCTCTTTAAGCTCCCTATAAAGTTGGGATGCAATGATCTGAAAATGAAAATAACAGAAAAAATAAGTAGGCAAATCAATAAAATGCCTGTGGGCACCACGTTTAAGTATCAGCAACTGTGTATTTCAAATAAAGAGTATGGCGCTGCTGCAAAAGCCATTGAAAGACTGATTGCAAAAAAAATTATTAAGCGGATCTCAACAGGAGTTTTTTACAAACCCAAAAAAACTTTATTCGGAGAATTGAAGCCAAGAGAAGAAGAACTGCTACGTCCATACCTGTTCATTGGGGATAAAAGAATCGCTTATATAACAGGTACTGCATTGTATAACAGAATTGGGTTAACCACTCAGGTCCCAAAAGATATAAAGGTTTCAAGCAAGGTTAAAGAAATTCGTACTCAAATCGGCAATGTTAAAGTGCGGAGGGTAAAAAGTTATATTGATGTTACAAATGATAATTTCTATCTGCTTGAAATACTTGATGTGTTAAAGGATTTCAAAAAAATTCCAAATTTGGATAAGGCTATAGCTGTCAGCTATCTTTTGAATTTCATAAAAGGATTAAAACAAAAAGATCTTTTACGTCTTATTCGATACGCCCTGGAATATCCTCCCCGAACCCGTGCATTTCTTGGGGCTTTATTGGAAAAATTAAAAACCGAGCAGGACACAAATCAATTAAAACAAAGCCTAAATTCGTTGACAGTTTATGATTTGGGGATAGACAAACAAATTCTTTCAACAGTATCGGAATGGAATATTAAATAGGTTGAAACTGCATCAAAACAAAGAGCTTTTCCAAGATGCTGTTTTAGCTGCTTCCCAGCGATTTGGCATTCCGGACAATTTATGTGGAAAAAGATTATTGGGTAACCTTGGTGCTATATGAAATATTCCATTCAAATATAGCGGATCAAATTGTTTTTAAGGGCGGAACCTCGCTTTCAAAATGCCATAAACTCATTCAGAGGTTTTCAGAGGATATTGATCTTGTTGTGTTGCGCAATGAAGGAGAAAACGACAAGCAACTGAAAAGAAAAATTCGAAGCATAAGCAACATTGTTGAGAATGTATTGTCTGAAATTCAAGTTGAAGGTTTGACAAATAAAAAGGGAAATATCAGAAAAACAGTTCACCGGTATAACAGGCTTTTTGAGGGAAGTTTCGGGCAGGCAAAAGAGCAAATCATACTTGAAGCTACCTGGCTTGGAAATTATGAACCGTTCACAAGTGAAGAAGTAAGTAGTTATGTCTTTGAAGTGATGAAACTCACCGGACAGGAGGCTTTGATCAGGGAATACGGTCTACAGCCATTTAAAGTTCAGGTATTAAGCGTAGAACGAACATTTTGTGAAAAGATAATGAGCCTGGTCCGTTTTTCACAAATGGATGATCCCTACACAAATTTATCAAACAAAATCAGGCATGTATATGATATCCATATCATGCTAAGCGATGGATCAATTAAATCTTTTTTTGAAAGTGCTGAATTTTATAAAATGCTGGTGAAGGTCGGGAAAGACGATTTTATCAGTTATAAAAATAATAATGCTTGGTTAGAAGAGCACCCTTGCTCGGCATTAATTTTTAAAGACCCGGAGGTAACCTGGAATCATATCAAATCCACATACCGAACAATTTTTAAAGAATTGGTTATTGGTAAATTGCCCAACGAAAATGATTTGATCGATACCCTTAAAAAAATTGAAAAGAGAATGAAACCACATACTTGGGGAATTTAATATTTTAACAAAAACATTTTGCGGATAAACCGCAGATGTTCTCGTTACATATAGCTGCTATTTGCGTAACAAATTAAAACATTTTAATATTTGTGATATTCAAATTTAATCTACAAGAAAATTGTTTGATTCTTGAGTAGCACTGTTGGCAAGTTATCAAAGGTTTTGACAAGTCCGAATTTCGTTTGGTATTCTTAATATATTTGTAGCGAGATGAGAAGTTGCGTATTTTGACGAGTAACATTACAAAGGTGATGATATCCAGATCTGTATAATCACTTGTTATATAAAGTTGAATACTAATAATTAAATTCGGAACTATATGACAATGGCTATTATAAATGAAATCTTGGAGTGGGCTTCAAGCAGGCCAAATTGGCAACAAGACGCACTAAGAAGAATTGTTTGTGAAGAGCCTATTGACCAAAAAGCCATAAATGAACTAATGCTTATTATAGGAAATGAGTATAATTTTATTTCAGATGATACCATATCACCTCCCCTTAAACCTTTGGAGGAGTCACATTTCCTTAGCTGTGATGATAGCTGCACCGATGTTGTCTTAAATAGTATTGCTGAGGTGAAAAATATAAATGCTATCTCAAGTACAAAGCCTATAGAATTTAATCCATCTGGGCTAACAATTATTTATGGTGGTAATGGTTCTGGTAAGTCTGGTTATGTGCGGATTCTTAAAAAAGTATGTAGCTGCCGAGACGTTCCCCAAAAAATACTGCCGAATATTTATTCTTCTGATCGAACGACAAAACAAGAAGCAAAGATACATTTTAAGTCAGGCGAAACAGATTCAGAATTTATCTGGAAAGGCGACAATGAATCACAACCTGAACTGAAATCTATTCAAGTGTTTGACTCAAAAAGTGGATCTGTTTTTGTTACTGAAGAAAACAATCTTGCTTTTTTGCCCTTTGGTTTGGGTGTTTTTAAAACATTAGCTGAATTATGCGGAGAGATAAAAAGGGAGATTGAATCAAAAATAGCCCAAGGCCTAGCCCAAATACCGCGGATGGGTAGCGATATTCAAGAAAGCAAGGCCGGAATTTGGCTTTCAAAATTAACTCATCGAACTAAACAAGAGGAAGTCGATTCCTGGGTTCAATTTATGGATCACAATGAACAAATTTTACAAGATGTAAAGGAGAAACTTCAGAAAGATCCTGAAAAAAAAGCTATTGAACTAAAAGCCAAGGCAGATAGATATGAAACACATTTATTAAGCTATCTTGTAGAGTGTCATAGGTTCGAAAGTAAAAATATAGAAAAACTGAGAAAACTGAAAGAAAAAATGGAAAGCGCTAAGAGAACATATCAATTGGCGTCTACTGATGCTTTTAAAGATAGATCGAAATATCCGGTTAGTGGTGTCGGTGAAGGTGAATGGCGAGCTCTATGGGAATCGGCAAGACGATTTTCTATGCATACGGCATTCCCAGCAAAGCAATTCCCAGGTGATGAGGCTGTTGATCGTTGCGTGTTGTGCCATCAAATATTAATTCCGGAAGCTAAGCAAAGGTTTAGTGATTTTGAAAAGTTCGTAAAAGACGACACATCAGAAAAGTTTGGTGAAGCTACAGCCGAGTTTGATATGGCAGCTGACGAATATAAGAAATTTAATAATATAGATACAAAACCCATTGACCTGGCTTTAGAAGAGCTTAAAAAAGATAAAAGTCAATTATTGTTAGAAATAAAAAAATTTTTATTAGAAATCCGGGTTTGCAGTACATCAGTCGTAAGATCTATTAATGGTAAAAAATGGGAAATAACACCATTAAAATTAACATCACCTAAAGCAAAGATTTCAGAATTTATTGAAACTCTAAGAAAAAAATCTGACGAATTTAAAGCGGCCTCTAATCCGGAAGAAAAAGAACGTTTACAAAGGCAAAAATTAAACCTTGAGGGTAAAAAATGGTTGTCTGAAAATAAGAATAGAATCGAAGAGGAAGTAATCAGATTAAAAAAAATAAATGCTCTTGAAAATGCAAAAAGAACTACTAATCCCCGGAAAATAACAGACAAAAGCATAGAAATGGTTGATAAATATGTTGGCCAAGAGATGTATCAATCGTTTGAAAAATGGGTCAATGTGCTTTCTCCACATAAGTTTAAAGTTGCGCTTGATACCAGAGGGGACCACGCCGTAACCTATCATAGTCTTAAATTAGTTAATTCGAACGATTCCGCAGCATCTGTAGCTGATATAGCAAGTGAAGGTGAACTTAGGGCATTAGCCTTGGCGGCATTTTTAACCGAAGTTAGCACATTTCCGCATAAATCGTGTCTTGTGTTCGATGATCCAGTTTGCTCTTTGGACCATATATATATAGAAAAAGAGTCGCAGATACATTTGCAAAACTTGCGAAAGACAGACAGATAATAGTTTTTACTCACGACATATATTTTTTATTGTCACTTGTTGAGGCCTCAAAAAAACACGAAGTTAACAGAAAAATGTTCCAATTGTTAAGCAATAGCAAAGGGACAGGAATCTATGATGATGATATTCCATTTAATGCTAAACCGGTGAATAGTAAAATTAAGGAAATAAATAAGCTGCTCCAAGAGGCAAAAAGGGGAGAGAAAGAAATAGGTGTAGGTGCAAATTTGTACTACGGTGATAGGTTGTTGAATAAATTCCGAATTACAATAGAGCGAGCAGTTGAAGATGTTTATGTAAATGATGTCGTGGCTCGATATAAATGGAATGTTACAACAAAAGGTAAAATTGGCCAAATCGGTAAAATATCACCTGAAGATTGTATATTTATAGATGACATGATGGATAAATATTCTGTACCACTTCATGACCCTGGAACCGAGACACCTCCACCACCACCAACACTGGAAGAAATTGAAACCGATTTGTCGAATTTGAAAAGTAAAGTTAATGAAATAAGAACAAGATAGAGCCAAATTCAAGGTGAAAAAGAATTATAGTGACATAATATTTAATCTCAACAAGAAACAGAACGGGGGTCATCTTAAATATTAACTATTGGGGAAGACATTCAAAAAGATAATACGAATAGTTTACAATTAAGATGCGACCGCACCATAATTTATATAACCAAGGCTTGCACGGGATCGCGGCAAAAAGTACCGCTCCCCGTGAAGCCTGTCGTTACCGCGCCTTTTGATATCTGCTATTTATCTCTGATTTCACTGACTTTAAGAATAGTTTGATATATTTTTGATATCTTGAAGTTTGAGCTGTGGTTACTTGTGTTCGTGGGAATATGAACCATGTGGATGGGCGTGAACATGCTCGTGCAGATGGACTTCCTTGTCAAAAATTATTTTTCCTTTGTCCATTGTATATATTGAATCCGTTATTTCTGATAGTAAATCAAATTCATGTGATATCAGTATATATGAGAGATCAAGTTCACGCAGAGTTTTTTTTATCTTTGTTTTAGTTTTTTCGTCGAGGCCTGTAGTCGGTTCATCAAGAAGCAGTATTTCAGGTTCCATGGCAAGGACTGTGGCCAGTGATACCAGCCTTTTCTCCCCACCGGACAGCTTGTAGGTTATCCTGTCCTCAAATCCTGCAAGATCAAGGAATTCCAGAGTTTTTCGAGCAATATCAATAGCTTCATCCTTTGACTTGCCAAGATTCAAAGGGCCAAAGGCAACATCTTCCAGCACGGTTGGGCTGAAAAGCTGATCATCTGCGTCCTGAAAAAGCAGGCCGATTCTCATGCGCACATCTATAAAGTCTTTTTCTTCTCTTATAGACTTCCCAAAAATTTCAATGTTACCTGACATAGGTTTTAACAGGCCCATTATTATGTGAAAAAGCGTAGTTTTCCCACTGCCGTTGGGGCCCATGAGACCTATTTTTTCATTCCTTGAGAACTGCAGGTTTAGCTTATCAAGGATTTCAGGTTCTCCAGGATAGCTGAAAGATATATCTGTTAGATTGATGAGTAAGTTATTTTTGTCCACTCCATTATCCCCAGCACTATAAGAATCGCTATCATCAAAGCAATAGAGATAACGTCAATTTTTTTAAAAGAAAAATTTCTAATGGTGTAAAAATTACCCTTAAAACCGCGGCACAGCATGGCATTACGCACTCTCTGCATACGGTCAAAGCTTTTTATCAAAAGCATACCGACTATATAAGCAAATGTTCTGTACGTGTGCAAATTTGTTCCGGGCCTGAATCCTCTCATTTTTATGGCATTTATTAAGCGGATATATTCTTTATCCATGACATGAATATAGCGGTATGTGAAGAAAAAAAGATGCACCAGTTTTCTGGGCATCTTTAATTCAAGCATGGCATGTCCCAGTGTAAAGATCGGAGTTGAGGCTATAAGCGAGATCAGCATAAGCATCATGGCATTAGACTTTATGCTTATACGTAATGCATATATTAATCCTTCATGAGTTACTGCAAGCGTGCCGATGTTAAACAGGGGTTTACCTTCAGTAGTAAAGGGGAGAAAGAACCAGAGGAAAATTATCATTATATTGACGGGTACAAGACGCCTGAAAATTTCTCTTGCAGGTATTCCGGCCGTAAGAATAATACCGAGGGAAATAATAAGAGCTGACAAAAGAACCGGCAAACTGTTTGATACAGCCACGACAATGGAGAAAAAAAACACCTCAATTATCTTAACCCTGGGATCAATGCGATTAATCAGCGAATTGATATTTGTTAATTCTTCAACTGTCATTACATCATTTCTTGTAACAAGTTAATCTTTTGAAAAAGAATCTGACAGGATAACAGGACAAACAAGATTTTATTTAAAGTGCACAAACAAAGCCAACTCTCATTGTAGCTATCCAGTAAATCATAAAATATAATCAAAACATGAAGAAGGTGTTTATCAAGGTATAAGGATTTAGATTTGGATTAACAGGAAAAGTTTCGATAATTTAAATCCTGAATATCTTGTAAATCCTGTCCAAAAAAATAATATTTAAAAGCGCTAAAGTGTTACCATTTCTTTTTTTTGCGGCTTGTAAAATACATGGCCACACCTATGAGGCCGAATATGTAACCTATTCCGCCTATTATTTCAGTTAGACTGGGACCACCTCCGTATGAATCCGCCAGCATATTCATAATAGGCGACAGCTTTTTGTCCAGGGATTTATCTATCAGCTTCTTTATTTCCTGTTTTGAAATTCCATGGGATTCGGAAAGAGCAGAGAGATCGGTGCCTGAATTTATTGTCTGTGACCTGGAGGATGTTTCATAAGAATTTTTTATATCAGATTCAGGTTTGCTATTATTAGACACAGCCTCAGGATTGATTTCCTCGAACGGTATTTTCCATTCTGCCATATGGCCCATGGAGGCTTTTAGAACTACCTTAAGAGCGCTTTGCTTTGGTATCTTAAAAGAAAACTCGCCGTTCTCGTCTGTTTTTCCTTCCAGAAGCTTGTTTCCGTCTGAATCGAAAACAATTACAGGAGAGTTTTTCACTCTTTTGCCCTTGCTGAACTTGCTCCGAGTATAGACAGTGTCGTCCTCAACCCAGGCAAATATTGATACCTTGTGGGCAAATGCCGGCATGTCAAACAATATAACAAAAATTATCAGGGAAAAAAGAAATACAGGCCGTAATTTGAAATCATCCATAGTAACTCTCTAGAAGTTCCGGTTTTACTTTTCTTAAAAACAGGGCGCAGGTTGCAGTCAAAATACCTTCGATCAGCATCACAGGCAGATGGGCTGCAACAAGCAGCTTTGCGGCGGGCAGGAAAGCATCGCCATTTAGATACAGGGAAAATCCAACAAGTATTCCTGCAAAAAGAACAGCGCAACAGCCTGCTGCAAATGCTGTTATTATAAATATCAGCCGGCCTGAGCTTTTTTTTACTCCCCAGCCGAACAGATAGTAGCATGTTACAGCAGGAAGAGCCATGTTAAGAGTGTTAATGCCAAGCGTTGTAATTCCTCCAAACTGGAAAAGAAGCGCTTGAAGCGTCAGGCCGACCAGTATGGCCGGAAATGCTTTCCATCCCAGGATTAGTCCCAGGATGCCATTTAATATAAGGTGTACCGAAGCCGGTCCAATCGGCAGGTGTATAAGGGAAGCAACAAAAAAACCTGCCGTAAGGATACCCATATACGGAATTTCTTCGTAATCTATGCTTTTCAGCCCAATCCCAACGCCAATTGCTGTAAGGGCTGCCCCTCCAGTTAGAATGGCCGGGGATAATACGCCTTCTGAAATATGCATGTTTTTAACGGTTTACGGTTTCACAGTTCAAAGGTTCACGGTTAAAAGGTTCACGGTTTCAGGCGGTTTTAGTAAAATGCGAATAACGAATGTCGAATGATGAAGTTTAATAAAGTTTTTCATTACTTCGACATTCGATATTCCTTGTTCTATATTCTGCGGTTCAAAACAAAATGCGCTCAACTTAGGTGTTTTGAGTTTTCGTCCAACCACTAATTACTTCATATCAATAAACTCAACCCAGATAACCGCTCCAAGCTCAACATCTTTGTCTTCTCCATTATGTTTTATTTTAGCGTCAGAAGTATTTAGTGCGGCAAAGCCCCACCATCCGGCTTTTGGTGCAGCATAGGTGAAGACACCATTCCGGTCGGCTTTGACAGTCTGGGTTACCATGTAATCAGTCGGAGCGCTGTATTTTCCCTCTTTGTTATAATATTCGACTTCAACTTCAGCATATGGTACGGGCTTCCCATCCAGCTTAATAATTCCCTGAAAAACATTGCCGGTGTATAATCCATATGGTTTGGTCAGAGGGATAATCTCAGTTTTAAGGCCAAGTTCTTCATCCCATCCCTCATCATCGCCAAAAGCAGTAACCACAGCTTTTGTATAATGAACAATAAAACAATCTTCTGCCGGTTCCCAGTATGGTTGAGGTTCCATATAAAACATGTAAACCCCCGGTCTCTTAATCTTATAATTTGCAGTCCATGCCTGATGTCCTTCAATGTCGGCGGGTTTTAGTGATTTTATTAAGTTTGCTTTTTCTCCATTTATACAAACACCGAAGTCGGCTGGTTTGGGAATATCCATTCCAAGGCCTTCAAATGGATGCCGGAACATAAGATTGATTTTTACATTTGTGTTTTCTCCCTGCATTACCATCTGGTCTGAAGGTATAACCATGCCGAAATGAGCTGAAACAGGACTGGCGACCATGACAATAAATAATACAAAATAATTTAAAAAATATCTATTCATGAAATATCCTCCAATGAGCAAAAAAAAACCACCAAGGCACAATATCTTGATGATATGCATACCTTCGTGGTTTTATTGTCTAAAATTAAATTTATTAAAATGTTTTTTACAAGCAGGCTTCAGCCTGCAGATTGTCAGTGTCTAATATATTGAAAACATATTCGGTGTCAATATTAAATTGAGCACAGCTATAATTATTGACAATTTATAATATGATTGATAATTAATTATTGCGAATTAAAAAACATGATTTTTATGAGTTTTTTTTGTGTATATATTTTCCCTATTATGGGAACTATCCTTATCATTTAACATAAAAGGAGGTAAAAAATGGACAAGAAAAAGCTTAAAAAAATCTTGGCAGGAATTAGTATGGCCGGTTTGTTGGCTACTACCAGCTTAACATTATTTGGTTGCGCCACCGATGGAAATGACAAAAAGGTAGAAGACGTAAAGACAAGTTGTAGTGGCGGAAAAACAAGTTGTGGCGGCTAACAGCGATTAATCTTACACCGCTGTATTTCACCTAAATTGAGCGATTTTTTACTTGACCTGTACTAATCTCTTGCGCATCAAGGACTTGAGAAAAATCGCTCAATTTAGTTTCATGAACGTGCGAGGCATCTTATGGCCTTGAGAGGTATCGCATGCAAAGATCTTATCAGAAAAAACTTGAGAAGATCTATTCCTCTTGCAGTTCTATTCTTGATCCTGATATCTGGAGCCATATAATAAATTTATGCTCCGTTGATTCCGACCCGGATTCATTTCCAGATAAACTAATTTTGCACTCGGAAGAGCTTGGGTTGCCTGGCTTTTTACCCGAGCTCGCCCGGATGGAATTGGCTGTCCATAAGGTCTCTATAGATAAAATAGAACTACCGGAAGAATTAGATCAGCATGCAATTAATCCAACTGTCCACTTGCTCCAACTTTCCTGGAAGAACCTGCCTTTAATATTAGAGCACAATAGGAAGACATCTTCAGACGAACCTGAACCAGCGGAAGAGTTTGTCCTTGTATGGAAAAATCCTAAGACCAAAGAAACCGAGGTTCAGAAAGCATCTGAAGAAGACATCCTGTCTCTCAAGATGATTGCCGAGGGAATAACACCAGAGGAGGTTGCAGATTCCGGCAATCTGCCTGTCGGAGCAGTGGATGCAGCTATTGACAGGGCCGTATGCAAGGGACTTCTTTTTGCCCCTGGTTCACTTATCAGGCGCGATCCTTTTTGTTTCCCGGGATGTGAGAATACAGAAGAACGTTTCATGTCGGCTTCTTCTTTTGCTCTTCAATGGCATATAACTCAGGCCTGCGATCTCCATTGCAAGCATTGTTACGACCGCAGCTCAAGGTCTCCCCTCAAGCTTGATAAGGCTTTTGGTATCCTTGACGACATGCGTGCTTTTTGCAGAAGCAGAAATGTGAGAGGTCATGTTACATTAACAGGTGGGAATCCGCTTCTGTATCCGCATTTTTTAGAACTATACCAGGGTGCTTCAGATCGTGGTTTCAATATCGCTATACTTGGCAATCCTGCTTCACGAGATCAGATCGAAAAAATTCTCGATATAAAGCCTCCGACTTTTTTTCAGGTCAGCCTTGAGGGTTTGCAAAAGCATAACGATACGATGCGAGGGGCAGGACATTTTGAGCGGGTAATAGAGTTCCTCGATGTGCTCCGCGACCTTAAAGTCACATCAATGGTAATGCTTACCCTTACAAAAGACAATATTGATCAGGTTTTGCCTCTTGCCGAAATGCTTCGAGACTTAACTGATGACTTTAGTTTCAACCGTCTTTCCGCGGTCGGCGAAGGAGCCAATCTTCAGCTCCCTTCACGTTATGAATATATCTCCTTTGTTGAGGAATATGTTAAGGTTGCTGAGAATAATCCGATTATGGATCTGAAAGACAATCTTATAGGCATTGTGCTCCACAATAAAGGCGCTCGGCAATACGGCGGTTGCGCGGGTTTTGGATGCGGTGCGGCATTTAATTTCATAGCGGTTCTTCCTGATGGCCAGGCGCATGCCTGCCGTAAATTTCCTTCCCTTATCGGCAACGTTTTCAAGCAGGGCATAGAAGAAATATATGAGTCTGATATAGCTCAACGTTACAGGATGGGCTGCAAAGCTTGTCAGCCATGCATTATCAGACCTGTTTGCGGGGGCTGCCTTGCGATTGCTCACAGCCACGGCCTCAATATTTTTGAGGACAAAGACCCATACTGCTTTATGAATATGTCTAAAACGCAGTAATATTGAGATATCTTCATAGGTAACGAGTTATGTTGATGGATTTAAAATTTTTAAAGATTGAGCTCTGTTTATTGATTATATTGACAATAGGCTGCGCTTCTTCAAATGAGCGGGATGCATTTGATCGATTTCACAAGGAAGAGCGCAATTCATACCCTTATGTAGATAAAGCTCAGGTATCAGATCAGCTTTCTGAGATTGACGAAAATTCCACGCCGGCAGACTATCTGGCATATGCCGCACTCAACAATCCAGGGCTGAAGGCTTTTTTTTACCGGTGGAAAGAAGCACTGGAAAAGATAACACAGAGCAGGTCTCTCCCTGACCCGCGTTTCAATTATACCTATTTCATAAAAGAAGTAGAGACAAGGGTAGGACCACAGGAGCAAAAAATCGGGCTTATGCAGACGTTTCCCTGGTTAAGTAAACTTAAATTCAGAGAAAAGATTGCTGTGGAGAATGCCAATGCCATGCAGCAAAAATACGAAGAAGCAAAGCTTAAGCTCTTTTTTCGGGTGAAAAAATATTATTACGAATATTACTACCTGGAACGGACAATTGATATTATGCGTGAAAACATCGATTTGGTAAAGTATTTAGAAAAAATTGTCCGGACAAAATATAGAACCGGTAAAGAGGTATATGCCAACGTTGTCAAAGCTGAGTTGGAAATTGACATATTAATTGATAGACTGAAGAGTTTAGAAGATCTTCGGAAGCCAGTCGCAGCAAAACTGAACGAAGCACTTAACCGTCCTGCTGATACTCCGATTGCCCGGCTTGAGACTGTAACGGAAAAACAGATAGAATTTTCAGAGGATGAGCTCATAGATTCGCTTATGGAAAACAACCCGGAGCTTAAGAGCCTGGACTATGAGATTGCAAAAGAAAAGGGGAAGATTGATCTGGCAGAAAAGAACTATTTCCCGGATTTTACCATTGGAGCAGAATATATTGACACAGATGAGGCATCAAACAATATGCCGGATAGCGGTAAAGATCCGGTAATGGTTATGTTTTCGATAAACATTCCTATCTGGTATGACAAGTATCGCGCCCGTGAAAAAGAGGCCTATGCAAAGTGGAGAGCAGCCAATAACGCAATAATCGACGCTTCAAATAGCCTGATTGCTGATGTAAAGATGGCATTTTATCAATTTTGTGACGCCAGGCGCAGGATTCGTCTTTACAGTAATACTCTAATTCCAAAGGGAAATGAATCGCTTGAGGTGACACAAAAGGGGTTTGAGGCAGGCAAGATTGACTTTACGGATCTTATTGATGCCGAGCGGGCCATCCTGGAATTTTATCTGTCATATGAAAGGGCGCTTGCTGATCATGCACAGAGCCTGGCAAGGCTCGAAATGTTGACAGGAAAAGAGTTATAGACTTTCAGATAATTAATTTCACTGTGTTATCAGTCGTCGACGTATAACTAATACCCCTTCCTCCTTCCGGCCTTGTGAAATTAATTATCTGAAAGTCTATATGAGCTGCTTGCCTGATTTGCCGGCAAAAGGAGTAAGTCCATGAAAAAGTATATACAAAAAATCCGGGAAAAGTACTCTGTATTTCTAATTCTGATATTACTCGTCACTTCTTTTTCTTTTGGATATTTCATAAAAAAGAGTCCTGTGACGGAAAAGGCTGTTGAACATGAAACACACTTATCAGACGCCCACAAAGGCCATTCCGCCATGAAACATGCGCGTCATATTACCCTTTCTGATACAGCCCAAAAGCTTGCATCCATTCAGGTGATGCCTGTGGAAAGAAAGTTTGTTACGGCTGAAATCAGTATGTTCGGAAAGATTGATTATGATGAAACAAAGCTGGCATATATTACAGCGCGGGTGCCGGGCCGGCTTGATCGTCTTTACGTTGACTATACCGGTATTTCTGTAAGGAAAGGGGATCATCTGGTATATCTTTACAGCCCTGAGCTATTAACCGCGCAGGAAGAGTTGATTCAGGCATTAAAGAGAGTGAGAACAAAAAATAACGATAGAAAATATGTACAAAAAGACTCCTTTTCAATACTTGAGGCCGTGCGTGAAAAATTAAGACTTTGGGGATTGACGGAATCGCAGATCAAACAAATCGAAAAGAAAAACAAGCCTTCTGATCATATCACCATTTATGCTCCTATAAGCGGTACTGTCATACATAAAAACGCGATGGAAGGTATGTATGTCAACACGGGTACCCAAATATATACGATTGCCGACCTCAACCGTGTATGGGTAAAATTAGAGGCATATGAATCAGATATCACGTGGATTCGCTATGGACAGAAGGTCGAAATCCGGACGGAGACTTATCCTGGTGAGCGATTTGAAGGAAGGATCTCTTTTATTGATCCAATACTTAATCAAAAGACCAGGACAGTAGCAGTTCGAGTTAACGTAGAAAACAGAGACGGCAGATTAAAACCAGGCATGTTTGTCAGAGGAATAGTATATTCCAGGATGTCTGCAGGCGGTAAGGTTGTTGAACCCGACCTGGCCGGCAAGTGGATAAGTCCGATGCATCCGGAGATTATAAAGGACAGGCCTGGAAAATGTGACATCTGCGGTATGCCGTTAGTACAGGCAGAGATGCTCGGATATGCTGTTGCGGAACCAAAAGATGCGCCCATCGTAATTCCTGCCACTGTCCCGCTGATTACCGGCAAACGTGCAGTAGTGTATGTTCGAATCCCTGACAACAGTACCATGTTTGAGGGCCGCGAGGTTGTTTTAGGGCCTCGTGCAGGAAACTATTACATAGTCCTTAAAGGGCTGCATGAAGGGGAATTAGTTGTGGTGAACGGGAACTTCAAGATTGACAGTGCAATGCAGATCGAGGCCAAGCCGAGCATGATGAACCCAGAGGGTGGAGGTATGGGTGCTGTCCACAAACATTAAAAATGGCGACCGGCAAACTTTCTTCGATAAAATCATCCGGTTTTGTTTAGAAAATAAGCTGGTCATATTTTTGTTGATCCTTCTTGTAATAGGGTGGGGTGTAGTTGTCGCGCCTTTTGACTGGAAGATTGGAGACCTGCCGCGCAATCCCATACCGGTTGACGCCATTCCTGATATAGGAGAAAATCAACAGATTGTTTTTACTGAGTGGATGGGTCGTTCACCTCAAGATGTAGAAGACCAGGTATCATATCCGCTTACTGTTGCTCTATTAGGTGTTCCTGAAATCAAAACTATCCGCGCGTATTCAATGTTCGGTTTTTCGACAATTTACGTTATTTTTAAGGAAAATGTTGATTTCTACTGGTCAAGAACAAGGATCCTGGAAAAACTGAACAGCCTTCCTTCAGGCACACTCCCTCCGGGTGTCCAACCGGCATTAGGTCCGGATGCCACAGCCCTTGGTCAAATATTCTGGTACACTCTTGAGGGCCAGGATAAAAACGGGAATCCAACCGGCGGCTGGGATTTCCACGAACTTAGGACAATCCAGGACTGGTATGTGAGATATGCGCTGTTGAGCGCTGATGGAGTGGCAGAGGTTGCCTCGGTAGGAGGCCATGTCCAGGAATACCAGGTTGATGTCGATCCTGATGCCATGCGTGCCTATGGTGTGAAACTTGAAGAGGTCTTTACTGCTATCAAGATGTCGAACGCAGATGTTGGTGCCCGCACAATCGAGGTCAACAGGGTCGAATATGTAATACGCGGGATCGGTTTTCTAAAAACAATAGAAGATATTGAAAACACCGTCATTAAGGTCAATGACAACATCCCTGTTTATGTAAAGAACGTGGCGCGCGTTGTTCTGGGACCCGCCCTTCGCAGAGGTGCGCTAGACAAAGAAGGGGCAGAGGCTGTTGGGGGCGGGGTAGTTGTACGTTATGGTGAAAATCCCCTTGCTGCCATAAAAAACGTAAAGGCGAAGATCGTTGAGATATCGCCCGGCCTTCCCCAAAAAAAACTTTCTGACGGAACGATAAGCCAGGTTAAGATCGTTCCTTTTTATGACCGTACCGGCCTGATTTATGAGACATTGGGGACACTCAACTCAGCTCTGATTCAAGAAATCCTTGTTACCATAATCGTGATTATTCTTTTTGTCGTCAACTTTCGAAGCTCCTTGCTTATATCCGGTCTTCTCCCACTTGCTGTCCTGCTTTCTTTTATTGCGATGAAGCTTTTTGGTGTGGATGCAAATATTGTGGCGCTTTCAGGGATTGCCATTGCAATCGGAACAATGGTGGATATGGGTGTCATTGTCTGCGAAAATATCCTGAAACATCTTGGAGAAGCAAAGCCTGAACATAACCGTAAAGAGATAATCTTTAAGGCAGTAAGCGAGGTGAGAGGAGCTGTTCTGACAGCGGTTTCTACAACTGTGGTAAGCTTTCTTCCGGTTTTTGCCTTAGAAGCTGCAGAAGGTAAGCTTTTCAAGCCTCTCGCCTTTACCAAGACCTTTGCCCTGATTGCATCGCTTATAGTGGCATTTACAATAATTCCTCCGTTCGCCCATCTCCTTTTTCGCAAGAGGATAAAGAATAAAAGAAAAATTTCAAAAAAAACAAGGAATATCATCCACAAAGTTGGAGTGGCGCTGACAGCACTTCTTGTTACCATAATCCTAACCAGGCTATGGCTTCCGCTTGGTCCGGAAAAGGGTTTTGTGAAAAACATAGTCTTTGTGGGGGGCTTAATCGGCGGGCTTTTGGGTTTCTTTTACCTTTTTCAACATTTCTACAGTACACTGCTTCGGTGGTTCCTTGTCCATAAAATCACCTTTCTTTCTCTTCCCATTGTTTTATTATTCTTTGGGGGGTTTATCTGGCTCGGTTTTAATTCATGGTTCGGCTGGCTTCCTGAAACTATACAGAATACACGAGCCATGGCATATTTTAATGATAAATTTCCCGGCCTGGGAAAAGAGTTCATGCCTCCCCTGGATGAGGGTTCATTTCTCTATATGCCGACCATTATGCCTCATGCCTCAATAGGAGAAGCATTAGATGTCCTGAAGAGGCAGAACATGGCGATCCGTTCCATAACTGAAGTTGAATCAGTGGTAGGAAAGCTGGGAAGAGCAGAGACACCTCTCGATCCTGCACCTATTTCTATGATCGAGACAATCATAAACTACAAATCAGAATACATAACAGATAAAAATGGACACCGGATACGTTTTAAATTTGATAAAGGGGGCTTTGTCAGAAATGAACATGGCGATCTTATCCCGGACTCCAGCGGAAAACCATATAGATTATGGCGTCCGCATATAAAGAAGCCTGATGACATCTGGAATGAGATCATTCGTGTCGCACATATTCCCGGGACAGTGCCTTCTCCGAAACTCCAGCCCATAGCTGCCCGTATCGTAATGCTTCAGACAGGGATGCGCGCTCCTATGGGTATCAAGATAAAAGGCCCTGATCTGGAAACCATTGAAATGGCAGGATTGCAGCTTGAAAAAATCCTCAAAGAAGTCCATTCAGTAGAACCTGGTTCTGTCCTTGCAGACAGGCTAGTTGGAAAGCCGTACCTGGAAATAGACATAGACCGTAAAGCCATAGCCAGATATGGAATCAAACTGCGGCAGATACAGGATGTCATTGAGGTTGCTATTGGCGGAAAGAGAATCACCACTACAGTCGAAGGCAGGGAACGTTATCCTGTCCGTGTTCGCTACATGCGTGAGCTAAGGGATCAGATTGAATCTTTAGAAAAAATTCTTGTCCCGGCACCGGACGGCACACAGATACCTGTTGCACAACTTTCCAGCATTCGTTATTTGCGAGGTCCGCAGGTGATTAAGAGTGAAGATACGTTTCTGATAGGTTATGTCATTTTTGACAAAAAGCCGGAATATGCTGAGGTAGATGTTGTAGAAGATTGCAGGAAAGACATAGAAGAAAAAATAAAAACCAAAGAATTCATACTTCCGGCAGGTGTCACTTACACATTTGCAGGAAGCTATGAAAGCCAGGTTCGTTCTGAAAAAAAACTGAAGGTTATACTTCCTATTGCCCTCTTTATTATCTTCATTATTTTATATTTTCAGTTCAGATCGATTCCCACCACAACAATGGTATTTTCAGGAATTGCCGTGGCATGGGCCGGAGGCTTTTTAATGATCTGGCTGTATAGTCAACCATGGTTTCTAAATTTTAGCATACTGGGCGCTGACATGCGTGAAATTTTTCAGGTTCATTCTATAAATTTAAGTGTTGCCATCTGGGTTGGCTTTCTTGCCCTTTTTGGGATTGCCTCAGACAATGGCGTGGTGATTGCGACATACCTTGATCAGAGATTTGCATCAGGCAATATCAGTTCCATTGATGATATCCGTAAAGCGACAGTTGAGGGAGCTTTACGTAGAATCAGGCCATGCCTTATGACCTCCGCAACCACCATACTTGCTTTGATCCCTATTCTTACTTCTACCGGTCGTGGCTCAGATATCATGGTGCCGATGGCGATTCCCTCCTTTGGCGGAATGTTTGTGATCTTTATATCAGTATTTATTATTCCTGTCTTATATTGCATGAATAAGGAATTTGCATTCAAACGCAAGAAAGGATAGGAAAAAGCCGTTGCTGATTTTTGGTCAACAATAAGGTGACCGACCCCGTTTCGTTTATCAGGGAGGAAATAGAATGATCACTGATACTGAAATCAAAGAAATTAGGGACGTCCATAAATAAGTAAATAACATGACAGGTAGTTATATTATTGATAGTAAACTTACATGTCTATATCAGCCCGCCTGGATGCACCGGGTGTTTTACATCACATCATCATCCGGGGCATTGAGCGTCGCAACATATTCAGAGACAATAAAGACAGAGATAATTTTATTGATCGTTTATCAGATCTTTTGCCTGCAACACAAACTGCCTGTTATGCCTGGGCCTTTATGCCAAACCATGCACATTTTTTATTCCGAAGAAGTGGCAAAATATCAACCCTGATGAGAAGATTGCTTACAGGGTATGCAATCTATTTTAACAGAAGACATAGACGCCATGGACAGCTTTTTCAAAACAGATACAAATCAATTATCTGTCAGGAAGATATGTATTTCAGAGAACTGATCCGCTATATTCATACAATTCTTTAAAGGAGAAGATGAATGAACTTACCTAATTTAAGACGCGAAACTAGATACGGAATGCCGGCAGCAGACCAAATAATGTTTAACAGGCATTATGTGATAGGTTATTCATATTATTTTCGTCAGGCAAAGTGGGCATTAGAAATTGTAGATCCTGACAATCCTAGCTTAGATCGTTCAGATAACTTTCGTCCAGACTATCGAATTCCAGAAATGTTTCGTGCCGACCTTGTTGATTATATTGGATCCGGCTATGACCGTGGGCATCTTGTTGCAAGTGCTAATCAGAGAGAAACAGAATTACAAAATAGCGAAACATTTCTTTTGTCCAATATGTCTCCTCAGAGACCTCAATTCAATAGAAACATTTGGAGAAAATTTGAAGCTGAAGTCAGAAATTTAGATGCAAAGTCTAGAATATTAGAAACGTATGTTATTTGTGGTCCTATTTTTTATTTCGATCAGCCAGTCGAAAGTATAGGTGCTGATGACCCGAATGAAGTAACCATACCAATACCACACGCATATTTTAAATCTGTTTTGACTGAGAATAACAAAGGGGCTTTACATATGTGGTCATTTGTATTGCCAAACAAAAAATCTAATCAATCATTTGACACGTTTTTAGTTCCAACAACACTTGTTGAAAAATTAGCCGGCATCAAGTTGTGGGAACGATTGGTAGGCAAGAAAATTGACAGAGAAAAATCAAGAGTCCGCAGGATGTGGTAAAATCTCCAAAGGAAACCGGAAGAGGGAGACAAAAGCACCGTGTCCGGGCCAGGGATTTACTCTGCTATTGGACCGTGGTTGAATTGGGAATGCCAATGGTGGATTTAGCGAGGAAATTTAACATAACGCCTTCCGCTGTCAGTTATGCAGTTCAGCGAGGAGAGAAAATGGCAAAGGAACAAGGTTACCAACTGGGAACTTGAGTTATTTGTATATTTAAGGTCGTCCCCCCCCTTCATGGACGTCCCGCATTCTTTCCTGCAATATTGTCTTTACTTTTAAGCTGTTGCCGCGAGTGGCTGTGCTTTCTGGTCAATAACCATAATCAAATCTTGAACAGCACTCACTTCATTTTCTTCAAAATAGGCTTCGCCACATTGACTACAAATCCAAGCAGGAACATTATCCAACGTTAAATGGCAGTTTTTACGATCAATATGTAATGGGGCTGTTCCTTTTTTCATGTTTCCTTGGCAATGGATGCATTTCATGTTTTTTTCCTTTTCTTATAATTTTCCCATTCTTCCATGCTCGGAATATACGCTGTAATTATTGCTAAATAATCCCCTTTGGGTGCGCAAATAACATGAAGCGGACGATCTCCAAAACTATAACAGAACATCAAACAACTATGTCCGCGTTGGTCATTAGGATAGTCTTCTATAATCTCACCTTGCTCAATCACATTACGAACTTCTTCTGGTGAAATCATGCGATCTGGTCGTGACATCTGACGTATCGCATGCGGGAGATAAAGAATCCTTTTATTTGCCGCTATTTTTATCTCTTTAAGAAAATTATTCATTTAAAAAGCTCAAATCATACGACCCTGCCCATCCATCCGAAACGTCTTTGGGTGCAACCTATTTGTCCCAATCAACTTCTCTTGGCTCAGTGAGAAGCCTGATGCCGGATAAAATTTGGGAAATACGATCTCTAGACAAAGTTCCGATTTTCTTGGATAAATCGCTTTTGTTCACAGTGAAGATCTGAGAAATATTCACAACACTTTTTTTAGGTAAGTTGGCCTCACCTTTGCTCAATGTCACATTACCGGGTGCGTTAGATCTCTTAATATTTGATATTAACGTGCAGACTACAACAGTATTGATACGGCTTCGATTGAAAAGATTGTTTTGAATAACAACATGGGGATGACGATAACCAGGTTCAGACCCTGATGGTTCCACGAATTCTATCCAAAATATATCGCCTTGGTTGATTACCATTGCTCTTTCACCATTTTGTAATGACGCGGGCGCATCTTGGACACTATTGGTTCGGATTCAGGTAGATCATCGTAGGCCTCATTAAGTGATTGAAGAAGCTTAATGTTTTTATGACGCTGTATGAATTCTTGAGCGGCCAATGCGAATAGACGACTTCTTGAAATATTTAAATCTTTTGCGAGAATATTCATTTGTTCAAAAATTGGTTTTTCAATTGATATAGCTGTCTTAATATTTGCCATACTATTACACCTCCATTGTAATACCAATAGTATAACTAATAGTATTGCCTATGTCAATATTTTATCAATTTTTGTCAATTTTTAGCACCGTCGATGAAGCTCACCGGCACCATGGTCAAACGTAGACCCCATTCCCAGTGTCCATATTCCCCAAACAAATAATTCACAATTCAAGATTTTGACACCAATAGACACCTTCCCTTATCACCCATATCTGTTTCTCCTTGTTTGCCATTATCTCGAACGTCATGTCAGGCCATCTTGGCTTCCACGAGATCAAGCACTTTGGCCTGAACACTATCGAGCACGGAATCTCGAATAAACGCGCTCGCACCAAGGATCTCAATACCAATCAGCTCCCGTTTGGCATTGAGTTCCGCCGTGATATTTGGGCTAACCTCTACACTGCCCGCCTCTGGTTCATCCGATATGGCAAGATGAAGAACGTCGTCTTTCTCGAAGTATGCCATGTGTGTTTTATTCATTCTTAAACCTCCCCGATTTAATTGGAGAGTTGATTTGTTGCCGGCTTGTCGCATGAATCGTTACGGGCTTCATTGAGCGCCCCTTCTGCTCATACGGTATCATGACGAGAAGTTTCTCGTGTCAGCCAATCGCGACCACACGCCCTGTCACCGTGTCCACGTACCGCTCAGAGGAGTATCGCAAGATTTGCTCGACCGTCGCAAGATCGTATCCCCGCAAACTTAGCCGGTACTTCATATACTCGGTCCATACAATCGTTGCCTCATCCATCTTTTCTCCTCATCCGAACGAAGAGCTAACCAGCGGCGGTAAAAGGGCTAAGACCTTACAGAAAGCTCAAAATGATATTAACTGCAAATTCAGACAAAACGCGCTGGTAATAGCCGTCTGAGTTAAGCGGCTTGTTCGCCCGTTTTATCTTGCTTTAAGGTAGTTTTTTAAATCTCTATAATAATTTTCATGTGGGCCAATCATTATTAATTCAAGATCAGCTCCGACAAAGCGATAGGAAAGTAAATATTGAGTGTTTTTAATTTTGAATTTATGAACGTTTACTCCACGAAGGTCGCCTTTTTTTTCCGCTCCAACAGATGGATTTTCGGCAATTTTTAGAATCTGTTTGTCTAGTGCCTTTTTTTCTTGTTTGCCGAATTTTTTAACTTTTCGTTCAAATGATCTGGACTGAAGAATTTTCATTGGCGATTATCCAAATTTGTACTCTGATGATTCACCTTGGTCCAGCTCTGCAAGACCGATAAGGATATCTTTAATCAGACTATAGGTTAAATCAGTATTTTCTTCAGCGCATTTTCCAATTCGTGCCCAATGTTCAATCTGGCCCGTTAACGACCGACTATCGATTTTACTAAATATCTTTGCGTCCCGAACCAAATCGTCTGTAATTCTTACTGCGGTTGGCATTATAGTTACCTCCTCCTCTAATATTATTTTAGGTAACAATATTACAAAAAATAGCAAATTGCAACATATAATTGCGTGGCGCAATACGGCTTTTTCTGTTTGAAGGCGAACAATAAATTCAGGGGCGGGCAGGGTGAGAAGATCTTTGCAGAAGCTACGTTAACACAAAACTATGCAAAAACCTCGGCGGCATTACCCTGACCGTCCAACTGAAATGACTGGTTGTTCGCATCCTCTTTATTCATATTCCAGTGGTAGATCTACAAGATCTAATTTTTCTTTGCAATTCTGTCCACCACCTGGCGGACATCAGCCAGGCATCAGCGTCCTTTAGGATTTTTCTGAGTACAGTCACATTGTCCGGCCTTCTTTTCTAATATAATTCTTTCAAAAATCGTTGAGCGGCCGTTATCCAGATAATCTTTTTCAATATCTTTTTTCGTATATTCAAAGCAATAGCATACCAAATCATTATCTTTGAATTCATTTCTTTTCGGGGAATAAGACCCAATTTCAAACACCATTTTTCCCCTTTGTAGGATCAAAAGGATTTATAAAAAACTAAATACAATAATCAAGGTTTGACCCCAAGCATTCCAAGGTTTGACCCCAAGCATTCCTAATAATCAAGGTTTGACCCCAAGCATTCCTCAAATATTGTTCTCGATGAACTTGATAAAGAGCTTGAAAAGCGTGGATTGTGCTTTGTCCGCTATGCTGATGACTGTGTCATCTTTGTCAGAAGCAAGCGG
>JAJSZW010000058.1 GCA_030262895.1 Deltaproteobacteria bacterium
AACGAAATCGCGCATTACGTGTCAGATGTTTCTTGCCAACTGCGCAAATCATGAATTCAATAATTCTTATGCAGATAGTGTGTATATCACAAATTTTAAAGTGCTTCAATTTGTCAGGTGCATTCGTTCGGCCTCAGCACGATTCAATAGAAACAGGTGGTTCCCAATGCTCCAAACGGTTGAAATTGCGCTCATCACTGTAGTGCTTCTTTAGATTGCTGATTTGCGCTTTTGTCAACTCAGACTTCATCTTGAAAAAGTACATGGACCCCACGGCCACATTTGAATCATGGTTGTCCTTGAAGATAAGCCTCAAATCTTCGTAGATGTTCTTTTCAGTGTCAGTTCCGGTGACAAGTCTCAGCCAAAGGGTCTTGGCTATCCCGACTGCGCTTCGTTTCTGGCGCGAGTTATTACATGGTCGAACCATAGGACGGGAAAACCGTTCAAATAATCGGTTCAGTTCGTTATTCGTAAGCTCTCGCGCACGCTTGCTCCGCTTCTGTTTCATCCGTGATCTCCCTTTTCATGCAGCCAAACAATGATTAGTGGGAAAAAACGCGCATTACTTACGTACCTTATTGTATAGTTTACAATTTGTTGTAGCTCGCCAACTCCGAATATTGAAATCGAAAAAGTGAGCTGTTTTTCTCAATTTTGCCGATATATCTCATATGCGAGAAAAAACGCCTGATCTCCCTGATATCATGGATAGACGCTATTTTACACTTGAAAAAAATCCTGCATTTAATAAAACTAACCCTCACATGGGAAAAAGTTGACGGGATTTTTGAACGATCAGCGGTAGAATATTTAGAAAAACCTCGACTTCTTCAATGGTATTAAATCGGCTCAGAGATATGCGCAAGGTCCCATAAATATAATCTTCCTCGATCCCCATAGCCCGCAGCACGTGGGAAGGCTCTACTGTGCCGGTCTCACAAGCGGCGTGCGCCGAAATCGCAATGCACTTTTCGTCAAATTCCTGGACCATGGCCTCACTGGAGGCATAACGAAAACCGGCGTTTAAGGTGTTAGGTAGCCTAGGCTGTCCGGCCCCGTTAATTTTGACCTCAGGAATTTTTGTCTTTATCTGGTTCTCTAAATAGTCCCGCATTGTTTTCAGCCTGGCATCAACCCCTCTCTGGAGGTGAGAAAGCGCCAATTCAGCCGCCTTACCAAATCCTACTATCGCTGGGACATTTTCCGTTCCAGCTCGCCGATCTTTCTCTTGTCGTCCGCCAAAGATCAAAGGCGAAAAAGGGACACCTCGCCGGACATAAATAGCCCCTGCGCCCTTAGGACCATGGATCTTATGCGACGAGATGGAGAGATAATCGACCGGAATTTCTTTCATATCCAAAGGTACCTTTCCAGGCATTTGGACAGCATCAGATTGAAAAAGCACTCCTTTGGATTTTACTATCTCTCCAATCTCTTTTATTGGCCATATTACCCCAGTTTCATTATTGGCCCCCATAAGGGAAACAAGAGCGGTTCGCTCACCAATACTTCTTCCCAGTTCTTCCAAATCTAACTCGCCTTGTTGGTCTACGGATAAGAGCTGGATGTCATATCCATGCTTTTGAAGAAATTCCAGTAGGCGAATTACGGAATGGTGCTCGACCTGAGAAGAAATAATATGTTTTTTATCAGGGTTTGCCAGTACTGCGCACCAAATCGCTGTATTGTTGCTCTCTGTGCCGCTGCTGGTGAAGACGAGCCTTTCCGGATGACATCCAATTAAGGCCGACACATTGTCTCGAGCCATAGTAATCCCTTCCTTGGCACTTTGTCCAAAACGGTGGGGGCTGGAGGGGTTGCCAAACCTTTCTTTTAGATAAGGAAGCATGGCGTCGCAGACCAAAGGATCGACTGGGGTTGTAGCATTATTGTCAAAATAAATCGATTTCACATCGCGCTCCTCACCCTGAGATAGCAAACATACGGTCCAAAGCCAAACGGGCCGGACCTGCTGTCGGTTCTTCCACTTTAATCCTGTTTACAACTTTGCCCGCAGCAAGGTTATCCAAGGCCCAGAGCAGATAAACAGGCTTGATCCGATACATGGTGGCACAGAGGCACTGGAAAGGAGAAAGAGAAGTGATAAATTTGTCCGGGTTTTGCTTCTGAAGACGAGTTACCAGGTTGATTTCTGTGCCAATAGCCCACTTTGTACCCCTGGGTGTTTCGTTTACTGTTTTGATAATCTTTTCGGTGGAACCGTAATAGTCTGCCGCTTGAACAACCTCAAACATGCATTCCGGATGGACAATAATTTTTATATCCGGATCTCTCTTGCGCCACATTTTTACATGTTCCGGTCTGAACATCTGGTGGACAGTGCAGTAGCCATTCCATAGAAAAATCTTCGCCCGTTTCACATCCTCCGCGGAATTGCCTCCTAACGGCTTATCCCGCTGCCAGACTAACATATCTTCAAAAGGAATCCCCAAGCTGTAACACGTATTTCTCCCAAGATGCTCGTCAGGAAAGAAGAAGACTTTCTCGCCCTTGGAAAAGGCCCATTGTAAGATTTCGTGGGCATTGGAAGAGGTACAAACAGACCCACCCCGATCTCCAACAAAAGCCTTCAGGCTGGCCGCCGAATTAATGTAGGTAATCGGGACTACTCCTTTGGGCACCACTCGGCTAAGACTCTCCCAGGCCCATGCCAGTTCCTCTAATGAAACCATCTCGGCCATCGGACAACCTGCGCGCATATCCGGCAAGATAACCTTCTGAAACTCGGAAGTTAATATGTCGGCAGTTTCAGCCATGAAGTGAACACCGCAAAAGACAATAAACTCCTTGTCCTTTGTCGCGGCAGCGTACCTGGCCAACTTCAAGGAATCACCGGTCTGATCAGCGAACTGAATGACAGCCTCTTGCTGGTAATTATGACCAAGTATCAACAGCTTTTCCGTTAACCTTTTTTTAAGGCTTTGAATCCTTTGCAGGACACTCTTTTCATCCAAATCCTGATAAGCCGGGCCAACGTCTTGTTGCAATAACAGGGACATTTTTAACCTAAACCTCACACCCGTGTGGGCTATCGTGTTCTTGCCATGTGGTAATTTATTAATATATCAATATCTTCGTCAGTAATCATTTTATCGGTTTTAGCCATCATACGCCTAATGGTTTGTATCCATTCATCTCTCGACTTTTTCTTTTTCAATGTCTCTTCCGGCTCATGACATTCTGAACAATCTTTCGTGAAGACTTGCTGTTCGATTTCTTGCCTTGCCACGTGATAGCGTACCAGCGTTCTTACAGTATCAGGGGTTATATCATCGCTGCCTTTTTTTTCGCTCATGCCAACGATAATGCGCTCCCAAGCCTCTGCGGTTCCCATGGTGGTAAGTATTCGTTCTTTGTTATGACACTGAGAGCATTTTTTCATAGCAAGGCCGACCATCGTTTTTTCATATTTTATGTGATATTGTGTAAGTATATCGAGCTCCTCCTCACTTATTTTTCTGCCTGCCTTATTCATCATCTTCCTGGCCGTTTCTTTCCATTGCTCATCTGTTTTTCCCGTTTCCAGGGCGATATTCGCCGGATGACATTGTGAGCAATCCCTTAAGAACAGCTCTTGTTCCTTTTTCAGCCTTGCCACATGAAAATTGACCAGCCCGGAAATATCACTTTCTGTTATGGTGCTCCCATGTTTTTTTGTCATAGCCTGAATGGTCTTTTGCCAAGACTCCTCATCTTTCAGAGCGTGGAGTGATTTTTCCAAAGAATGGCATATTGAACATTTTCTTTCAAAGAGTTCGGAGGAACCAAGGCCAAGTATTTTAGATTGGGCCTCCGATTTTCCTAATGTTATCATGCTGTGGGCTCTGATATGATACTGTATTAAAGTGTCGATGCTTTCATCGCTCATCACTTCCTTGGTTTTGCCCATCATACGTCTGATCGCTGCCCTCCATTCATCAGGCGTCTTTTCTATTTCTATAGGGGATCGTATGTTCTTCCTATTATGACAATTCAAACACTTTTTTTCAAACAATTCTTGGGCTTTTTTCAGCCTTTCAACATGCATACTTACCAATTTTTCAACATCGGATCTGGTAATATGCGCACCTTGTTTCTTGCTCATACGAACCAGGGTCTCTTCCCACGCTTTTTCATCTTTTAGAAGCATTCTGCTCTTATTAGCCTCATGGCAATTGGAACACTTTTGCTCAAAAATAGAAGAACTCCTGGATTCATTGTGCTTAGCTGTTTCAAGTCGGCCATGACAATCAAATGCCCAAGTGATGCAAATTAAAAGGAAAAATATGACTTTAAACTTTTTCATGATACTTGTCCTCCTAAAACGGTGTCTTAACGAAAACTACTATTTTGTACTTGAAAAAAATCCTGCTTTTAAAAACTCACGATTAAGCCTGGCAATGTTGGTTATTGAAATTTCCTTGGGGCAAACCGCTTCGCATTCTGCTTCATTTGTACAGTTTCCAAAACAAAGCCTGTCCATTTCTCTGACCATCGCCATTACCCGACGCGCAGCTTCGGGTTTCCCCTGGGGAAGAAGTGCAAGGTGAGAAACCTTGGCTCCGACAAAAAGCATGGCAGAAGCATTTGGACAGGCGGCAACACATGCGCCGCATCCAATACATGCTGCGCCATCAAAAGCTTTTTCCGATGTATCCCGGGAAATCAGGATGGTATTTGCGTCCGGCGCTCCGCCTGTGTTCACGGAAATATAGCCGCCAGCCTGTATTATTTTGTCCAGCGCGCTGCGGTCAGCAACCAAATCTTTTATTATATTAAACGCCCTCGCTCTCCAAGGTTCAACAACAATTGTATCTTCGTCTGAAAAATGTCTCATGTGAAGCTGGCAAAGGGTCGTGCCCTTTTCAGGACCGTGGGCGCGGCCATTTACCATAGCCCCGCACATCCCGCATATTCCTTCCCTGCAGTCATGGTCAAATGCAATGGGATCTTCTCCGTTAAGAGTAAGCTGCTCATTTATGACATCAATCATTTCAAGAAATGACATGTCTGTTGAGATATCCCTTGAATAATAAGTTTTAAAACCACCTTTGTCATCAGAGTCCTTTTGACGCCAGACCTTTAGTTTTAAATTTATGGTCTTTGTCACCTGTAACTCCTTTGTGTCAACTCGACATTTTCAAAAATAAGTTTTTCCTTATGAAACAAGGGGTTAATGCCATCACCTGCATATTCCCAGGCAGCAACATGACAGAAGTTTTCATCATCGCGTTTTGCTTCGTTTTCCTCTGTCTGATATGCTTCGTTAAAATGACAACCACATGATTCCCTGCGGGCAAGAGCATCTACTATCATCAACTCTCCGAACTCAAGATAATCTGCGACACGTCCGGCTTTCTCAAGGCTCTGGTTGAAATCCCTTTCTGAGCCGGGTACAATAACATTTTTCCAAAACTCTTCCCGCAATTGCTGAATAAGCTTTTGAGCCTTCAAAAGACCCTTTTCGTTCCTTGCCATGCCGCAGTATTCCCAGAGAACTCTGCCCAGCTCTCTATGAAAATCATCAACAGTACGAGTTCCTTTTATTGATAAAAGTTTATTGATACGAGAGTTAACTTCCTGAACCGCCGCTTTGAAAGCAGGATGTTCATCGGTTATTTTATTTAACCCGGTACCGGCAAAATACTCACCTATTGTATATGGAATAATAAAATACCCGTCTGCCAGTCCCTGCATTAAAGCGCTGGCGCCCAGCCGGTTTGCGCCATGATCCGAAAAGTTTGCCTCTCCAATGGCAAAAAGGCCGGGAACAGTTGTCATAAGGTTATAATCCACCCACAGGCCGCCCATTGTGTAGTGAACAGCAGGATAAATCATCATTGGAGTCTCATAGGGATTATCTCCTGTAATCTTTTCATACATCTGAAACAGGTTGCCGTATTTTTTGGAGATTTCCTCTTTTCCATCTCTCTTGATTGCATCTTCAAAATCCAGATATACAGCCAGTCCTGTTTCGCCGACTCCTTTGCCCATGTCGCACTGTTCTTTAGCATTACGTGAAGCAACATCACGCGGAACAAGATTGCCGAAAGCCGGATATTTATTTTCAAGGAAATAGTCTCTATCTGACTCTGGAATCTGATGTGGAGAACGTGTGTCTCCGGAATTCCTGGGAACCCATACGCGGCCATCGTTTCTAAGGCTTTCGCTCATGAGCGTCAGCTTTGATTGATAAGTTCCGTGCACAGGAATGCAAGTGGGATGAATCTGAATAAAACATGGATTGGTAAAAAAAGCGCCTTTTTTATAGGCTCTCAGAATAGCTGTAACATTGGATGTCATGGCATTTGTAGAAAGAAAAAAAACATTGCCATAACCACCGGTAGCTAAAATAACGGCATCTGCGGCATGGGTTTCGATTTCACCTGTAATCATATTTCTGGCGACTATCCCCCTGGCCTGCCCATTTATAACTACGAGTTCCATCATTTCCCTGCGGGAAAACAATGTGACTTTCCCTGCTGCTACCTGGCGCATTAAAGCGCTGAATGCACCGACAAGAAGCTGCTGGCCCGTCTGACCTCGCGCATAAAAAGTTCTGGATACCTGCGCACCTCCAAATGACCGGTTTGCAAGCAGCCCGCCGTAATCTCGTGCAAACGGAATGCCCTGAGCAACACAATGATCAATAATATTATTACTTAGTTGCGCAAGACGATAAACATTTGCCTCTCTTGATCTGAAATCACCACCTTTTATGGTGTCATAAAACAGTCGCCATATGCTGTCGCCGTCATTTGCATAATTCTTTGCCGCATTTATTCCGCCCTGAGCCGCAATGCTGTGAGCACGGCGGGGGCTATCCTGAAGGCAAAAGGCCTTAACATTATAGCCGAGTTCCGCCAGAGTCGCTGATGCTGAACTTCCTGCCAGACCTGTCCCTACAACAATTATATCAAACTTTTTTCTGTTGGCAGGACTTATCAGCCCCAGATCAAAACGGTGTCTATCCCACTTCTCAGCAAGAATCCCTCCCGGCACTTTTGCATCAAGCTGCATAATTTTTCCTTTTTATCGTAACCTTTCACGGGTTCATGGTTTGTAACCCTTCACAGGGGGTCAGGGATCAGGATCTTTTTCTCAATAGACCGTAACCCATTAAGCTTCCTGCCAATTCCTCATTCCCACGCTCCTGTGTGGGAATGCATAAGCCAGTTGCTCCAAAATTGTTTTCACCTTGTTTTTTCAAGATAATCAGATTTTTTGCTGTATAAAATTTGAAACTGGCGATGTCTCGACACAATTGTTCACTCTGTGCAATAAGATGCCATTGCTGCTTACTCAAATAAATCTGAATGTATTCCTGTTCGAATGAGGCAAAGTTCGCTTTCTTCTATACGATAAATGAGCAACCAGTCAGACTCAATATGGCTAATCTCGACTGTCCTTTAAGGTGCCTTTGAGTTGATGATCTTTGTTTCGCGGCGACAGTTTTTCAGCATTGGCCAGGCACTTAATAATATCTTTCAACTTCGTGGACTCTGTGAGAAATTTAATGGCCGAAGTTAAGCTCACATTCCCCACACTTTTATCTTTTTTTGCTGGTACACTTCCTCTTGCTGAAATATCTTTTCGTCCCAGGTTTTCTTTTTGCTTCGATCAAAAATAACGAGATGTCCCTCATCCGTTCCGCATTTATCCATATAATTCGAGGTTTGGCTGAGACCATCCTTTATAGTTCGTTCCAGGGAGTTGTACAGTATCTTTAACTCCAACACAATCTCCTGTACAGCGGCAGGATACTGCCAAATCACAAGCAGATCAGTCCTCATATGTCCTATGCCGTACTCTCGCTCTACACGGCCTCCACCATTAACAATTCTCTGAAGAAATGCCTGGAGCAAAAGTTGAGGTCCAGCTTCTTTGTAATCGAAGCTCTCGACCCAGTGCTCCGAGTGCTTTCGAAAGAATTCCTGGAAAGCAGTTAAAAGCTTATCCATATTTAGGCGACTGTCTTCAGGATAAATATACCATATTGGATCATGACTGATAGTCAACTGTGTGCTATAAGTCAGTTCTCTCGGTATGATTTCCTGATATATTCTGTTCGCAATTCGTATCTGCCCCTCTGTCCGAATCAGCCCCAGGTCGCGAACATAGTAAATATCATCCACGGGAATCTGCTCGGGCTGCTCACCACCTGCCAATATCGGCTCGATGACACGCCTTACACGTTCTTCTTCCAGTTTGTCTGCCAGTTGATCAATATGTGTATCTCTCCTCAGAATGATGTTCTCTTTGGCTTCCCCGATCATATCCACTGTAATCGGTCTGGTTCGATCACGCCCATCCTTCATATCAAAACAGGCTTCATAGCCAAGAGCGTTCACCAACCATGGCTGCCCCTGTGTCAGGTTCCAAACCAGCTCCAGCGCTTTGTTTTCAAACACCTGGCCGGTTTCCTCTGTATGCTGACTATAAAGGGCAAATACCTCTTCCCTGGAAAAATCTCCCAACCTCAAGGATTTGGCCTTGATATTAAAGGCGCTTCCACCAGTAATAATCGCCTTTTCCTGTGTTGAGCGTATCCTGTAATCTCGAACATCCCGAACACCGCACAGGATAATAGTTTGTGGAAAGGATGCCGGACGTTTGGAATACCCCGTTCGCAATTGTCGTAAAATCGAAATCAGAGTATCGCCTACAAGCGAATCTATTTCGTCTATGAGAATCACAAGCGGCAATGAACTTTCTTTGGCCCAAAGAGATAGCATTTTGTTCATGGCTCCGTATTCACCACTCTTCTCCAATACCTGTAACCAGTGGGATTCAAGAAAATTATCATCCAGAAAATCAATGGCGCTGGATGCCATTTCATCCAATATTGTTCTCATGCCTTGCCGCACATCCTCTCTCGCAACCTGAGCAGATTCTACATTGAAGTAGAGACATCGATATTGACCGCTGGCATTCAGATGCTCCATCAAAGCAAGCAGGCACGTCGTTTTACCGGTTTGTCTCGGAGCATGCAAAACAAAATACTTTTCCTGATTTATCAGAGAAAGTATTTCTTCCAGATCAAACCTGTTTAATGGAGATAAGCAGTAATGATTTTTGCTATTAACAGGTCCAGCGGTATTGAAAAAACGCATAGTGGTTTCCTCGTTTTAATGTTTGTTTTTTTCATTCTTTCAAAAGTCATAATTTTTCAGCAATTCCTTAATCTCGCGGCTACCTTACCCTTCCGATCACAACCTGGCCTTCTGTCTCGCCCTTCTTTACAGGGTGTTGTCTCTGGCCTATGGCTTCTGGGACCTCACGATTGAGATAACTGGATATCTCATTAACATCAATGAATCCATCGCCATCCACATCGGCCGCGCCTTTTAACCCTTTGAGGAGGTAGTAGGCGAAATAACCATGCTTGAGATCATCGGATTCCTTGCTCACCTCGCTGGCGCTGCTTGCGGTAATGATGATCCTTCCTTTTCCCCTGGATAATCTGTCCAGAAAAGCATCCGAGATATTGGCCATGGTTCTGGACAATATCGTCCTTCCTCCGGTCTGGCCGCTGTGACAGCAATCAGCCATGAGGATGACTCTTTCCTCGTTCCCACGCTTCTACGTGGGAATGCATAAGCCAGTTGTTCCAAAATTGTTTTCACCTTGTTTTTGTCAAGATAACGAATCAGATTTTTTGCTGTGTAACGGATTTTCATATATCTTGTCTTTTTTCCTGTTCCGCATTTATTATTCCAATTTCCTCCTCCCATATAAAATTTTGTATATTTTTATGATCTTTGCTGAATTCTATTCCGACAAGATAGATTTTCTTCCCTTTTTGCTGATATTTTCCAGAATATTTCTTTCTTTTTATCTGTTCAAGGGCAGACCCTTTTGTTTTATCAACCTCAATCACCTTGAACTCCATGATATAAATTTTATCATCAAGCTTTACAGTTAAATCGATTCTTCCTTGATTGGTTGTGTCTTCGGCTGTCACGTCAAGACCTGCGGCTGTAAAGTACGAATAAAAGATTGAAGCATAATATCCTTCATACTCTGATATTCTGTTCTTTCTATACCAGTTATGTGGAATAGATGAAAAAAAAGAGAGAAATATTTCTTCCAGATCATCCAGTCTTGCTTCAAGCAAAGCTCTGTAAACTGCTCTCAAACGTTTTTCTTTTTTTGCAGGAGGGCATGAATAATGATTCAGAATAACATCGGTAAAACTCATTCGAACTTCAAGGTTGGGAAATCCAAGCAAATAACTTGTCCTTGAGCCAAGGCTTATTTCTTCTTTAATAGTCAGATAACCGGTCTGAAACAGCAGGGTTTCAGGTTCAAGATGCTCAATTTCAAAACTTCCCAGAAGTCCTTCTCCTGCCTCAAAAAGTTCAAGCGAAGGAATATAATATTGATTCTCTTTCAGCAGTTTTATCAGAAATGACGGCGTGCCTGTTTCAAACCAGTAGTTTCGAAATTTACCTGATTTTAAATAAAGCAGAACATCAAATGGATTGTAAACAGGTTCTCCAAGAAAATTATAACCATTATACCAGTCTTTGATTGCATTCAGATCAACACGTTTAAGAGGTTCCTTAAATACATATTCAAGTTCGTTCTGGGTATAACCGCAAATTGCTGAATAGCGACAGCCAAGGCTGATATCTTCAAGATTATTCAGACCGCTGAAAATACTCACCCTGCTAAACCTGGAAACTCCGGTGATGAATACAAATTTTAGATAGCTGTCCAGATCCTTGATAACAGAATAGAAATTCTTCAGTCCTTCTCTGATCTCAATGGCTAATTCAGGCTTATCAATATTGTCGAGGATCGGTTTGTCGTATTCATCTATCAGGATTACAACTTTTTGATTATGTTTTTCAGATATTTTTCTGACAAGTTCATCGAACCGATCACTTATATTCTTTTCTTTTAGTTTAACCTTATATTCTTCTGCAAATCGTGAAAGAAGATAATTAAAACGTGAATTCAGACTATCAGTATCCTTGAAGATACCGGCTCCAAAACTGATATGCAGCACAGGCAATTGCTCATCCCAGTTCCAGTTATTTTCAAGAAACAGACCTTTAAAATATTCTTTCCTGCCTGCAAATGCCTGGTGCAATGTGTCCAGAAAAAGGCTTTTCCCGAATCTTCTGGGACGGGAGAGAAAATAATAACCGGATTCTTCTTTAACCAAATTATAAACAAACTCAGTTTTATCCACGTAATAGAAATTACCGGATCTTATTTTTTCAAAACTCTGGATTCCAATAGGATATTTTTTCATTGACTGGTTCTCCTTATCCTTATTTCATCACCCCAAGTATAATCGGTCTTTCCTCTATGCCGCTTTTAAATGGCCGTTGTTTGTTGTGTATAAATTTGCTGGCTTTGTGGTAAACATACTGGTAAACTTCACCGTCAGTTTCGGCGGCACCTTTTCAGTCCTTCAAGCAAAAAGTATGTGAAGACTCCATGTCCGCGGCCCATATGCGGGTTTTCTACAGATAAACGGCACAAATAAACGGCTAGGAAACAAGTAATATGTACAGTGGAATACAACTAAAGCCTGTTCCTATAATCATACTATACGCAAGACCGGCGCCCCTGATAAAGGGCATGTACTTGGGATGATTGGCCCCTATGGTCTGGAATGCGCTCCAGAAACCATGACTTATGTGAATAGCTGCAACTAAAACCGCAACAACATAAATAATCACGTATCCCGGCCTCGAAAATGTACTTGCCAGGATTTGAAATATAGTCTGATTAGTTTTATCTGCGAAATGGAAATTAAAAACATGAAAGACAATAAATAGAAGGAGGATAAAACCTGTATATGGCATTGTTGCCGAGCCAAGACTGCTGCCGCCGGCACTTTTTTTGACCAAATATTTTACCGGCCTGGCAACAATATTTTCATAAAAAAGAGTTGCTCCGAAAAGAATATGTATAATTGCAAAAAGCAAAAGCAAGTATTCAGATATGGTAATGACCAGACCTAATGAATGGAGACGTTCAGCATGTGCGTTAAAAGCATCTTTGCCGCCATAAACAGCAAGGTTGCCGGCAAGGTGAATTAAAAGGAAAAAGCAAAAACTGAGGCCGGTGACAGCCATCATCAGCTTTTTGCCAATGGATGTGTAGATGATGTTTAAAAGCCATTTCATCATCTTCTCCTTTGAAAAACTCTAAGGAATGAAAAGAAAAATTCTAGTTATTTCTTTCTGATACGTCAACATAATCCTTGAACCACCAGGAATCTTCGGGTGTTTTCAATATGCTTTTTGAAAGCTTTTTGCCGGTTTTTGTTTTCAGACGACCTAACACAAAAGGCAGCCATTTCTCAGGGGGTTTGTAACCGATATCGATAAGAGATTTTAACTCAAGAATAAGCGATAGCTGGTCGGCATCACGCGCAAGCTCGGCTTCTGGTGACTTGCCTTCATTAAATTCATGTATAAGATCGGCGAGCGAATCGCCAAACAATATGTTTCTGGTTGCATCTTTTAAAGCTTTATTTTCTTCCGCTCTTACATATTTCTTCTGAACATAGTTAAGATCACCGGTTCTTGCCTCAGTAAGGTCGTGTACAAGACACATGGTTATCAGTCTAAGCGCATCAATATCCGGCATTATTTTTGATATAACATATGCAATGAATGTTGTAATAAATACATGTTCGGCAACTGACTCCTTCCCGGCACCAAGAAAATGGAAGCCTGATCTTGGGATTTTTTTTAGAATGTTTGCCTCAAACAAAAGATCAGCGATACTGTTATTTATGCTATCAGACATATTGTTGAATATATAGGGCTCGGTCAAAAATAACTTGGCATTTTTGCATCCCAACTTCACCATATCTTTAACCGATCTTCATTCGCAAAAATCCTCGAAATAGCTCGCTATTCCTGCGGTTTTGCTCAATCAGATCGATTAAATCTACAGCAAATTTGGGCGCAAATTCTACCAAGTTGTTTTTGACCAAGCCCATACCTCCTGCAATCCTAATTTATCGGCCATGCGTTATAACTTTTTCAACTATCACCTTTTAACATTTATGTAAAATGATCAAAAGGTTTTTTCTTCAAGGCAATTTTCTTGACACCAAAGCTAAGTTCATATATTTTTTATTTTTTAAACTATCTGTTATGAACAACATATAATATACGGAGTTTTTATGCTGTCCCAAATGAATTTAATCCATATGATAAGCAATGCCTGTCTTATGGTTCAGTTTGTTATGGCTCTTCTGCTGATTTTTTCCATAGTCTCATGGAGTATTATTCTAATTAAATACTTCTATATCAGAAAGGCATATAAAGAATCAGCTTACTTTACAGATTTTTTCTGGAAAAGCAGGGATCTGTCAGAAGCTTTTGCAAAAGCAAAACAGTTTCATGGCAGCCCAATAGCCAGAGTTTTTCGTATAGGATACCTGGAACTTAAAAAATTGACCAAATCCGGCGTTTCAATAAAATCATCACAGTCCTCTGAAACAGCCCCCCATTCATCCCTGGGCACTAAGTTTACAGGAACAGATAATATAAAAAGGGCGTTGCGGCGGTCGATTAACACAGAAATTGCCCAAATGACTCAAATGGTTCCTTTTCTTGCCACAACAGGTAATACAGCGCCTTTTATCGGCCTGTTCGGGACCGTGTGGGGAATAATGAATTCGTTTCATGGTATCGGGCTCAGTGGTTCTGCCAGCCTTGCTGTTGTTGCTCCTGGAATTTCCGAGGCGCTTATTGCAACTGCAGCCGGTTTGGCCGCTGCAATACCGGCGGTAATAGCATTTAACTATTTTATACAAAAGATAAGAACCCTTGAAACTGAATTGCAAAGCTTTTCTGCTGACTTCTTGAACATCGTAGAACGTGATATTTTTACCTAAAGAAGTAATAGCGCTCAGCCACTAAGACACAAAGGCACAAAGCAGGGATATGATTGACAAATTGAGGGATCACGAAAAATTCCTCAATCCCTCAATTATAAATTTAGAGAATTATATTATAATCTTGGTGTCTTAGTGCCTTTGTGGCTGAACTATTAAAAGGATACAAAAAATGGCATTTGGTGGAAATAATAACAGCTTCATGTCTGACATAAATGTAACACCATTTGTTGATGTTATGCTGGTTCTCCTGATTATTTTTATGGTCACCGCTCCAATGATGATAGAGGGTGTCAATGTCTCTCTGCCTGAAGCAACATCTGAACCGCTTCCTGCAGAACAAGACCCGCTTATAATAACTATAGATAAGAACAATTTATTATACATAAACGATTATCAGGTGACACTTGATTTTTTGCAGGAAAAACTTATAAAAATCCTTGATGGACGCGTTGGCCAGGAGGTTTATTTAAAAGCTGATAAAAATATATCATATGGAGTGGTGGTGCGTGTTATGTCAGAGATAAAAGGAGCCGGCATTGAAAAACTTGGTATGGTGACAGAACCAATAAAGTCCGATAAAGAAAAATAGCAACTACTCACGTAGTCAGGCTGAAGCTGACTAGACTGAAGGCTGAAGGGGTCAGAAGAGCACGGTTGCCGTACTTTGGCGGAAATATCTGATTCTTGCATCAAACATGGCTTTTAATGCGTTTTTTCCTAACAGTCTTCAGCCTTCAGCCTATCCACCTGAGTAGTTACGAAAAATAAACCTAAATTTGCTGATGAAAGAAAGTATGTTTGCTCCTTCTTATTTATTTCGCGGTACAGGGAATGACCCCCTGACATTATTTTTGCCTTTTGCGGTTTCTCTGGTATGCCATGCGATTTTTTTTTCAATCTTGATTTATTTTCCAATTCATACTTCATATAATAAGAAGTTTTCACAGTCCGTCATTAATGTCAGCATGGTTACACTTCCTGCTCAGGGATCAGCATCGGGACCGGCCGGGCAAATTGAGCTTAAATCTAAAATACAGTCAACTAAGACCAAAAAGGCTCAGATTTCCAAAATCCCATCAAAAACCGTATCTGTTGCCCCCAAAAAAGGCAGGCAAATAAAAGAATCGCTCAAAAAAAAGACATTCAAGCCGTCAAAGGTTGTCAAAAGCGCTATAACAAGGATTGAAAAACAGGTTGAAGATTCAAGGCCTGATCCGGTTTTAGAGGCAATCAACCGTTTAAAAACTAAAGTTGGATCAAGTGAAGCAAGGGATATTGGGGCAAAAGGGGAAGGCCTGTCCGGACAGGGCGGTAATATACCGGGCGGGGCTTTAACTACAGGCTACCTGGCCTTGAAACCAATAGATATATATAAAGCAGAAATTCCTTATCATATTGAAAAAAACTGGGCTTTTTCCGAGCAGCTTGCCGGCGGCGATACCGATCTGGTTGCGGTAGTGGTTATTAAAATCATGCAAAACGGCGAGATAAGGGATATATGGTTTGAAAAAAAGTCAGGTGACAGCTATTTTGATGAATCCGCCTTTAAAGCTGTTAAGAAATCAGACCCGCTTCCTGAACTGCCTAAAGAATATTTAAAACCTTATTATAACGTTGGACTGATATTTACTCCTTCAGGGTTGAAAAAAGGGCATGATTGAATAAAGGTAGCCGTTCACGGCTTGAAGCTTGAAATTGGAAATTGGGAAGAACAGTACAAAAGCATGAAGGCCTAATTTCTAATTTCCAATTTCTAATTTCAACGTTCCGCTTACAAATAAAGTTAAAATTGTATGTTAAATAAAAGCGTTTTTAAAATAATTTTTATATGTTTGATAGCAACAGTATTTTTTTTGACTGAGTCGGCTCATTGCCGAACAGAATATGATTATATTGATATTAACAACCCTTTTATAAGAAAAATTCCGATTGCTGTCCCTGTGTTCAAGCCTATTTCCGGTAGTGGGGGAGAAAAGTTCTTATCACAAGAAGCATCAAATCTGCTCTCAAAATCATTGGAATTTACTGGTTACTTCAAGATAATTGACAGAGATGCCTATCTTGTAGATCCTGAAAAATCGGACATAATTGTTTCAAATATCAATTTCAAGAACTGGACCGGCATAGGTGCTGAACTTCTTATTACAGGCAGTCTTTTTTTAAAAGATAATATAATTGAAATGGAACTCAGGCTTTATGACACATTTAAAGGTTTATTGATCGTCGGCAAGAGATATAAAGGTGTTGTGAATAACCAGCGTAAAATGATACATCGTTTTTGTGGGGAGGTTATATATAAACTTGCCGGCAGCAAAGGAATTTTTGGCAGTAAAATAGCTTTTGTATCCAAAAATTCCGGGAACAAGAATATATACTTATGTGAATTTGACGGACATAATCCTGAACAATTGACCTATAATAAATCTATAGCGCTTTCTCCTGCATGGTCATCGGATGCAAAATGGATAGCTTATACGTCTTACTCAAAGGGAAAACCTGATCTTTATATAAAACACCTAAAAGATAAACATGGCGCCATAGTAGCCAAAAAGGGAATAAATATTACACCTGCATGGGTGCCGGGCAAATTTTCTCTGGCTGCGACTCTTTCGTTTTCAGGTGACTCAGAAATTTATCTGTTGACCGGAACAGGAAAAATTATTAAGAAATTAACAAATAACTGGGGGATTGATGTATCTCCTACGTTTTCTCCGGATGGCGACAAAATGGCATTTGTCTCAAACAGGTCTGGTTCTCCCCAGATTTATATAATGGATTTAGATTCCGGGCAGGTAAAGAGGTTGACGTTTCAAGGAAGATACAATACATGCCCGAACTGGTCTCCCAATGGTGATAAAATAGCATATTCAGGCATGGGAAACGGGCAGATCAATATTTACACAATAAATGTTGAGGGAGAAAGCCCTGCATTACAATTAACACACGACTCAGGAAACAATGAGTCCCCCACATGGTCGCCGGATGGAAGTCTCATTGCATTTAGTTCAACTCGTGAAGGGCCTTGCAGAATTTATGTTATGACTGCTTATGGAACTGACCAGAGGTGCCTGCTTGCCTTGCCCGGTGAGCAGACAGATCCTCAATGGTCACCAAGAGTTATCGATAACTAAAAAAATAATTTATTAATTTATTCAAAAGGAGGAAAAAATGAAAAAAAAGTTGTGGATATGGCTATCTCTTTCATTAGTAATTCCTGGACTGATGATTGTCACTTCCTGTGCAAAGAAGACAGTTAAGGCTGACCTTGACCTTGCTCAAACTCAGGAAGACGAGGCGGCAAAACTGGCTGCTGAAAAAGCAAAACTGGCTGCTGAAAAAGCAAAGCAGGAAGAGATTGCAAGACAACGCGCTTTAGATGAAAAGCGTCGTAAAGAGGAAGCTGCAATGCGTAAGATAACTGCAGCCAGAAACTTATTCATGAATGAAAATATTTACTTTGATTTTGACAGGTCTGATCTTAAACCTGAGGCTCAGGAAGTTTTAAAAAGAAAAGCCGAATGGCTAAGAAAGAATCATAGTGAATCAGTTATTATCGAGGGCCATTGTGATGAACGCGGGACAAACGAGTATAACCTTGCCCTTGGCGACAGGCGTGCCCAAAGCGCAAGGAACTTCCTGAACGATCTCGGCATTAAAGAATCACGTTTAACAACGATCAGCTATGGCGAGGAACGTCCTGCTGATCCCCGGCAAAATGAAACAGCATGGTCAAAAAACAGGCGCGGCCACTTTGTCTTAGAGTAAGTTGATGTGGGTAAAGGGCTGAATAGAATTTTCAGCCCTTTACCTTTAACCTAAATTGAGCGATTTTTTACTCGAGCTGCACCAATCTCTTGCGCATCAAGGACTTGCGAAAAGTCTCGACATATCCTTTGACATGCCTACGCTTTTCGTCCCGCCCAGGCGGGACTACATCAAGATCTTGGCACATTTCTTCGCAAAAAATCGTTCAACTTATGTTTAACTAACTTTTGAAAAGGGTTTTATCTCTGCAATGAAATATTCAGTTTTATTTTCATTAATATTTTTTAATATGTTATATGGCTGCGCAATGTATGATGACGTTGTTACGCTTGAAAATCGCATATCTTTGCTCGAGCATCGCGATGCAAAGTCAAAAAAATATAATAAAGAGCTAAAATCCAGGCTGGAAGAAAAGGAACAGGCTCTTAGAAATCAATCTGCTGAACTGCATGCAATGCACGATCAGCTAAAAGCTGAAATACAGCTCATAGGCGGAAGCATTGACGAAACTGATTACTTGTTAAAACAAAAACTGTCCGATTCAGATAAAATAACCGAAAACCGGCTGGAAAAAATAGAGAAAGCTGCCGGGTTAAATAAAAAACGCATAACACGCTTAGAACAGTACCTCAATTTTGAATCAGATGAAAACCATCTGAAAATAAAATCAAAACCCCAATCCAGGCAAGAGCTTTCAGAAAATGAATTATACACGGTATCTAAACAGGCATTTGATGCAGGCGACTTTGAAACTGCCCGCAAGGGCTTTAAAAATTTAATAAATAAATTTCCAAAGTCGGCACATGCAGATAATGCCCAGTTCTGGATAGGTGAAATTTACTACAGTGAAAAATGGTATGAAAAAGCTATGGTTGAATATCAGAAGGTTATAGAAAAATATCCAAAAGGGAATAAAGTGCCGGCTTCTCTTCTAAAGCAGGGATTTGCATTCCTTAATCTTGGAGATAAAGCAAATGCTCGTCGTAGATTGATAGAACTTGTCAAAAAATATTCTAAGTCCAATGAAGCTAAAATAGCGACAAAAAAATTAAAGCAACTATAGACTTTCAGATAAATAATTTCACTGTGTTATCAGTCGTCGACGTATAACTAATACGCCTTCCTCCTTCCGGCCTTGTGAAATTAATTATCTGAAAGTCTATATAGGCAAAACCATTCACGGTTCACGGTTAAAATGTTTCAGTTGTTGCATAGTTCATTGAAAAAACTGTGAACCGACAACCGTTAACTGTTACTATCCAATATGATAAAGGTCATCGGTATAGATCCAGGTCTGGCTGCAACAGGCATTGGCATCGTTAGAGGAACGGAGTCTAAAGTTGATGGCTTTTCATATGGCAGTATTAATACTTCAAAAAATATTTCTTTGCCGACCCGTCTTGATCAAATCTTTTCTAAACTTATCCTGATTTTAAAGGATGAAAAACCGGATCTAATGGTTGTAGAAGATGTTTTTTCTCTGGAAAAGTATCCAAAGTCCGGGATTATACTGGGAAAGGTTTCAGGTGTTGTCCTTCTTGCCGGATGCCGGGCTGACGTGCCTTCAATTGAGATTCCAGTTCGTGAAGCAAAGCAGGTTTTGACTGGAAACGGAAATGCAACTAAAATGCAGCTTGAAAAATCTGTAAGGCACTTAGTTAACTTAACAACTCCTATTAGACCTTACCATGCGTCCGATGCTATGAGCCTGTCGCTTATAGGCTTGTTTCGTTACAAAAAATGCATCGGCCAAAGTTTACGAGGCAAAGCGTAGCATCTGTGATAAGTTATATTGAAGGAAAACTATTAAAAAAAGAAGAAGAGCGGATAATTATTCTTGCTAATCAGATAGGATATGAAATCCTGCTGCCTGCAATCGTAATGGATACTCTTAAAACAAAGACAGAGGGAGAAGAAATATCTCTTTATATCTACTATCATCAGACTGAACGACAGCCAAAACCTGTTTTAATCGGCTTTAATCTGGAAATCGAAAAAGAATTCTTTCAGTATTTTATTTCTGTTGAAGCTATAGGCCCCCTTAAGGCGGTCAAAGCGCTTAATATCCCCGTCCGTGAAATAGCAAACGCCATTGAATCAAAAGATGCAGCTAAACTTAAACAATTAAAAGGCATTGGAACAAGAACAGCCCAGAAAATTATTGCCTCACTTAAAGGAAAGATGGATAAATTCGCTTTAATTACCGGGGACGGGCCCGAAGAAACAGAGATTATGGAAGACATTTCAAAACAGATGCTGAATGTGCTGGTTTCTCAGCTTGGTCACAAGACCAACGATGCAAAACGTATGATTGCTGAAGCAGTGAAACGTAACAAAACGATTTCTACATTTGAAGAACTCTTTGAAGAAGTATATCGTGGTGTTGATAACAAATAAAACAACTGCTAATGCAACCACATGAAATAATAAAGCATATCCCGATTTTTAAAACATTAAGCGATTCCGATCTAAATGACCTCGTTGGTTCCCTTCGCCTGAAACCTTTGAAACAGGGGCAGACCTTTTTCAACGAGTTTATCATCAAGCATAATGTTAGTCCGCATATTTCCACCCCCTTATACACCTTTTAGTATAATTAAATGTGTACGCAAGTGCGTATATTACTGCCACACCCAAGCCATAACCATGAGAGCAATGGAAAATGGGTTGATATTGTACAACTGATTTAATATTATTCACGGCATGAATATCCCAAAACCTCGGCAGGCATTCTTATTTAGTGCCCGAACGAAAACTAGTAAATTTTTTCAAGTTCAAGGAAGGCGCAAATTTTAACCGCAGGAATACATTGAGTATTTTGAGGATTAAAATTTAAGATTGACGCAGAAATTGGGAAAATTAACAGTTTTCGTTCAGGCACTATTTATACCGGCAAAGAGTTCCTCTTAGCTCGATAATCTTGGAAAGGAGAAAACATTGTATGTTATCCATTAAATCAAAAAGAGGAAAGATGAATGTGGCAAGAATAGCCACGCTGGTGTTTGTGTTCATTATATCATCTTCGGATGTCTTTGCTTCCCAATCTACCATTACAGAGGCCGCTGGCTATGCCTGCATGGGTGAAGACAGGTCAAGGAGACAGACTGAACTGGCTGCGCTGAAAGCTGCAAAGAGAAAAGCAATAGAGTTTGCATCGACCTACATGACAAGCGAGACGTATGTCAAGGACTTTGCGCTTGAGAAGGATCTTGTATCTGCTTACGCCAATGCCACAGTGAAAATCATTAAGGAACTCGAGAAGAGCTGGTACAAAGATGTGAACGCAGGGGATTGCTTTAGGGTAAAAATTAAGGTCGAGGTAATACCTGATAAAAAGGCAATGGAGAAAGTCTCTAAAAGAAAGGATGTTGTCGACAATCCATCTGCCCCGCTCCATGTCCGGCTCTGGGCAGACAAGAAGGAATATAAAAGCGGCGATAGAATGAAAATTTACATAAAAGGGAACAAGCCTTTCTATGCCTGTGTTATATACAAGGATGCCGCAGGTGAAATGGTTCAGATACTGCCTAACCCATACAGAAATGAAAACTATTTTCAGGGCGGGACTATCTATGAAATTCCATCCGGCAATGACAGGTTTGATCTGGAAATAAGGCCTCCATTCGGCGAGGAAAATATAACCGTATATGCAAGCACATCACCGCTGGGCAAGATAGACCTTTACTCTCAGGGAGGAGTCTATTTTGTCAAGACAAAGGCAAACGACATCGGTGCAAGAACAAGAGGAATAACACTAACCGGAAAATCAACCGGCAAAAGCGGTTACACCTCTGAATTTTATGAGAATAAGGCTGGAGTTAAAACAAGGTCTGCGAAATAATTTTTCAACAGGAAGCAAATATTCGACCGTGTCGTATCAGGATGGCGTTTCCTGTGTGGAGGGTAAAATTCAGCCAATTTGGATCCTGATATTACTCTGAGAGAAAATCTATTTGACAGATAGTTGTTCTTAGCATAAAACAAAACTATATAGTTTTGTTTTATAGTATCCATTCCAAATCTCTTTTCAACATGACGGCGCAGGATAGTTTATCATGTTAAAAGAAAATTTCAAAATCATCATCAAAGAATTCCACGACACACCGCTTCCTGATATAATCGAACGCCATCAGGAAATCGACTTTTCAATCCTTGAATCTCCGGCAAATAAAATCATAACCATCATCGGCCCTCGGCGGGCGGGCAAAACATATTTTCTGTTTCAGATTATGAAAAAGCTAACTGCCAGAGGTATTGATATAACCGATATTATCTACATAAATCTTGAAGATGAGCGGCTGCTGCCAATGGTTCCGGAAGATCTTCATGGCATACTGGATGCCTATTTTGAACTGTATCAAGATAAAAACAGGCCCTATATTTTTTTTGATGAGATTCAAAATATCAGCGGCTGGGAAAAATTTGTCAGAAGAATCAATGATAAGAGATACAAAATTTTTCTTACAGGATCCAATTCCAGAATGCTCAGCCGCGAAATCGCCACTGCATTAAGAGGCCGAACTATAACTTATGAAATATTTCCTTTTTCTTTTGCGGAATTTCTTGCAGCACAAAGGATAATCTTTGATAAAAATATGTTGTATGGAACCATGAGGCACCGGATCAGGCGCCTCTTTGACGACTATTTTTTTTCCGGAGGTTACCCGGAAATCGCTTTTATAAAAGAAAAAGCAGCCAGAAACAAAATTTTTCAAGACTATTTTAATACTGTTTTTTACAAAGATCTTGTGGATCGTTATAAAATCAAAAACACGGAGTTGTTGAGACAGTGGTTAAATGCTTTGATGATGAACATCTCATCACTGGTAAGCTTCAATAAAATTGAAAATGATTTCAAATCACGAGGGTTTAAGCTTTCCAGGGCAACATTAAGCGCTTTTGCCGGTTATATTGAAGATACCCTTTTCGGTTTTTTTGTAGAAATTCATTCAGA
>JAJSZW010000059.1 GCA_030262895.1 Deltaproteobacteria bacterium
TGAGTATGCCTGTTTTAAGCTCAGTTCCAAGTGCCTTAGAAGACAGAATGGATATACCGAGACCTGCTTTTATCCCCTCTTTTACGGCCGTGGAAGAGCCAAGTCGAGCTACGATATTTAGTGATTCTACAGGTGCTAATTCATGCTTTTGGAGATAATTTTCCATAATTTTTAAAGTACCTGAACCTTTTTCCCTTAATATAAAAGGTTCTTTAGAAAGTTCCTCAACCGTGATCTTTTGTTTCTTTGCCAGACTGTGGCCGGCCGGAACTACCACTACCAGTTCATCATCCCATAATTCATAATAAGTTAGATTTTTTTTTGAGTTTTTGGAGCCAACAACACCCAGCTCAAGAGAGCCAGTGGAAACACCGTCTTCAATCTTACTGGTATCGGCAATGGTAAGGATAACGGATATATTGGGGAATTTATTGTTAAATTGTTCAATGTATTTTGGAAGTATATATTCACCCGGAATTGTACTGCCGCCGATATGGATTTCTCCTTGCTTTACTCCCATAAAGTCTTCCATTGCAAGACATGCCGTTCTTTTCATATCAATCAGAAGCCGGGCGTGCTTATAAAGAAGTTTGCCGGCCCTGGTTGGAACGACTTCTCTGCCTAAACGGTCAAGAAGTTTTGCTCCGATCATTTTTTCAAGATTCGATATTCTTTCACTAACCGAAGCCTGTGCAAGAAAAACAGCAGAAGCAGCTTTTGAAAAATTTTTATGCTCGACCACCTTGCAAAATATTTCCAGTTGTCGGAGGTCAAAATCTATTGATGATTTTCGAGGAGAGTGTTTCATTTTTTTATGAGAAATGCGGACTAAAACTGTCTGGGCTTACATATAATTTCCCGAATACGCAGATCAAAAAGGTCGGACTGATTTGCGGGCTTTATAACCAGCGCTGCATCAGCGCCTCTGGCTGTCCCGCCTATTGAGATGATATCATTACCTGTAAGCGCGCCGGCATCAGCCGCCATTATTGATACCTCTACAGCAACCTTGGTTCCATGTCCGAAAAGCCTTAAAGTATCTGCTATAAGCAGTACCGGATATATACCTGTATGTTTTTTTGCTATAGATCGCTCAACACCGGAAAGAGCATGTGTAGCCGATATTACAGTTACGCCTTTTTCTTTAAGATCATTTTTAATGTCATCCGACATCATTTTTTTGAAGGGCTCCTTGAAGCCGCAGTGGTATGTTACAGCAGTAATGCGAAAACCACTGAAAATTTCCAGGGCTTTGTATGCTGTATCTCCTTTTGTAGAAGCTAAAACAACTTCGTTTAAACCTAATTCTTTTCCCCTCTCAAATGCGAGATTGAGGGTTTGTTCGGTATTATCTTTTCCTGGTTTATCGAAGAACATGATAACCTCCATGAACGCAGCCGATTTAGACTGTTGATTTTATAATTATTATTTAATAAGTTATGCCCTAATTGAGTAACTTCTCAATGAAATCCGGGCAAATTACATGATACAAGACTCGCCCGCTGATCATCACCAGCGGACTCGTCTTTTCTCTCAATTAGGGTATTATATATTAAATACAGCCGGAGTCAATAGTTTGAATTAGTGTAGCTGCGGGGGATTTAAAATGATTATAGATTTCCATACTCATATTTTTCCACAGGAGATAAGAGAGGACAGGGAAAAGTATTTTCCATTTGAATCTGCTTTCAAGCTTTTGTACAGTTCTCCTAAATCAAAACTCGCCGGCGCAAAAGAGATAGTAGATTCGATGGATATTGAAGGCGTTGATAAATCAGTAGTTTTTGGATTCCCATGGAGAAGTTCGGATTTATCTAAAAGACACAACGATTATATTCTGGAAGCTATGGATAGATTTCCGGGGCGTTTAGCAGGTTTCTGCTGTATTGATCCTTTTAACAAAGAAGCGGTGCCTGAAGTTGTTAGATGCCTTGAAGGCGGGCTTTCAGGCATTGGCGAGATTGCATTATATCAATCAGGAATTGATGGAGCTTCACAGGAAAAGCTTAAGCCGCTTATGGAAATATGCGAAGATAAGAACCTTCCTGTTTTGATCCACACCAATGAACCAGTGGGCCATTATTATCCAGGCAAGACTCCAAATACACTTGAGCAGATCTACAGACTTGTCAGAAAGTTTTCAAATAACAAAATTGTTCTTGCACACTGGGGCGGGGGGATGTTTTTTTTCAATCTCCTCAAAAAGGAAGTCGGAGAATACTTAAAAAATGTTTATTTTGATACAGCCGCATCTCCTTTTTTGTATTATCCTCAAATATATCAAATAGCGATTCAGATTATTGGAAAGAACAAGATTCTTTTCGGCAGCGACTTTCCGCTTTTAAAGCCCTCTAAATATTTCAAGGAGTTCGAAAAGGCTGGTCTTTCAAAGGATGAAATAGAAAGCATTTGCGGTAATAACGCTGCCGGACTGCTTAAACTGTAGTTCGTCTCTTTAATCATGAACCGGCTGTCAGCAAGTCACCAAAGTGAATAGTTTTATCAAAAAAATCACTTTTCACAACAGACTCGCTTATTTCACCTTCATAAATCAATACAGGTCGAATGGAAATATTTTTAGGCCCTTTCAGGGTTGCAATTTTCTTATCAATTTCATTGATCACATTGCGATTTATTTTTTTCTGAAATTTAATTTCACACAGGTAAAGCGTATTAAATTTTGTTTGAATGAGAAGATCAATCTGGCAAGCGCCTTTGTTTGTTTTGGTTGGATTTTGAAAATATGGTGACGCACTTATTATACTATTAAAATCTATTCCTATATATTTAATAATTGCAGGTATATTATGTATAACAAGATTTTCAAACTGCAAAGCTATTATACTATTCCATCCGGGCAGATTTTCGATTCCGGTATATTGAAACAATCCTTGTTCTATTTTAGCTTTAACAGGATCAATATATTTCAAATAAAACCTTAGATAATTATCCTTTATTCTGTATTTACTCAGCCTGGATTGTTTGCCTTTAAAATTATATACATAATCTCTTTTGATAAAGCCTGATACTTCCAGATCGTGCAGATATTCACTTATATCACCGTTTCGCGGTCTTCCTGTTAGCTTTGCAATTTCACTAACGGAACAATTTTGTTTTGAGAGAGCTTTTACGATCTTCTTATATATTTTAGCCCGTTTGTTAAAAATATCATTGAATATTTTTTCAAACTCTTTAACAAGAATACCTCCTTTATCAAAACACATTTTTTTGATATTTTCTTCAGCACGCTCCTTGATATTTATTTCTTCCAAATATTTAGGAACTCCTCCAGTTACTGAAAGAAGCTTCAATTTTTCCATTGATGAAATCAAATTTTTTTTTCTCTGCCAGAATTTGTTGCAATCTGCTAAAGGCAGCTCTTCAAGATTTATTTCAAGGGAAATCCGTCCTACAAAATCTGTATCCTTTAAGATGTTTTTATCAATCCATGATGAGGCAGACCCGCACAATACCAAAACCAGATGGTCATTTTTTTTAAATCTTGTGTCCCATGCAATTTTAAGCTTTCCTGGAAAATCTGAATCCTTGCCTGCCATCCATGAAATTTCATCGAGAAGAATTAAGGTTCTTCCTGTTCGTGTATGGCTTGAAAGATGTGAAAACGCATCATTCCAACTTTCCAGCGGTACCGCTGGAATATCAAAAATGTTTTTCATCTGTTCACTGAAATTTTTACGCTGATCTGCATCTGTGATAGAATCTCTTGGTGCAAGGCCCTGAATTTCACAAAAAAAATCAAATTTTTTACTGAATTCCTGGATCAGGGTACTTTTCCCTATCCGCCGCCGCCCACTTACAACCACCAGACTTGCTGTTTCTTTTCCCAGGAGCCCATTGAGTTTTCTTAGTTCTTCTCTTCGGCCATAAAACATAATTTTCCTCTACAAAATGATTTTTGAAGTTTTATAGAGTAGTGTATATCGCATAATTTTCATCTACACAACGTTTTTTATCGTTTTATAGAGGTTTCGGGCTCACATTAAACACCTCTATAAATCGCCTTTTATTTTTTCTGCCGCTGTAGTGAGTTGATGATTGGCATGATTTTAATCTTGTGTTCGGGCGGTACAAGCAATAGCGTCATTGGCAGGTTTTTTATAAGTCCTTCTCCCGGATTTGTCAGGTTTTTCATAGCGTAACTTTTACGATTATCTTCTGATTCCATAAAAAGCAGAACATCTGTAAAATTTCCTGAAAAACCCTGCTGATCAATATGTTCTATATACTGTAAAAAAACATTATTTACAGTCAGGACAAATTCATCCATTTCAGCTTTGTCAACGCACTTCGTTTTTGAGACCATACATCTGCAACTAAACGGTCTGGCCGTATAAATTGGGCATTCATCATTATTCATTAATAACGGACATCTTCCCCATGAGCTGTCTATTTCTTCGTCCGGAAGCTCCTTTCCCTGAATACAAAGATCAGCTATTTTGTTTGTAGTTATTATTGGCTGAAAACGTTTTTTGTAAGATTTGTCCTTAATTTTTTTGAATAATTCTGATTTACTGTTTTCAATCAAGTGATCGGCAATTTTATAACCTTCAAGTGATGTCATAGTCACATTGCGCGTGCAGCAAGTAGAACAATATTTTTGACATGCCGGTTCAAGGTTCTCAATAAATGCGTCATAAATTTTGAAAATCCGGTCCAGAACATCTATTTTATCAGACAAGTCCATTTTTCCTCCAGACTTTACGAAGCCATCATTATTCATATTTAGTGCCTGAATGAAAACCCATGACACAAGATTTGTTGGGTTCGCTCACTGAAACCATAGTTTGGTAATTGTTTGATATTCGTAGGTTGGGTTGAGGCACGAAACCCAACATAACTGATTGCGCTCAACCCAACCTACCAAAAACCGGACTTTTCATTCAGACACTATTTAAAAAGACGTTGTTTTACAAGTTGCAATATCTATTTAAGAAATGATATGCATATGTTAGCAACAGAAAACGTAACTTCTCAATAAGTTCCGGCAACTTTTTAAAAATTTTTTTTCGTCATTCTCGCGAAGGCGGGAATCCAGTGCTTTTTCGGATTTTCTGGATTCCCGTTTTCACGGGAATGACGTTTGGCACCGGAACTTATTGAGAAGTTACCAGAAAACGTATTCCCGGTCAAAAAAACAGGTGGATGTTATGAAAAGCAAAGTCTATTTTATTGATTTAAAAGCCTCATATAAGGAAAACCTTCTTTCGAAGATTGGAAGACTTCTTGACACTTCGGGCCTTGGTTCAGCAGTCAAAAAAAGAGATCTGGTTGCTGTTAAAATACATTTTGGGGAGCAGGGGAATACTGCTTTTATCCGGCCTGTATTTATAAGGAAAATTATTGAAAAAATAAAAGAAGCAGAAGGTTTTCCGTTCCTGACAGATTGTAATACTCTTTATGCCGGTACACGAAGTGATGCTCCGCATCATCATATAACAGCTATTCAAAACGGATTTGCTTATTCAGTGGTTGATGCTCCGGTTGTCATAGCGGATGGGCTGAGGGGTCGCAGTGAAACTTCTGTGGTTATAAACCGGAAGCGTTTTAAAAGAGTATACATTGGATCTGAGATTATACGGGCGGATTCGCTATTATCAGTGGCACATTTTAAGGGACATGAACTTTCCGGTTTTGGCGGGACAATTAAGAACCTTGGCATGGGATGCGCATCGAAAAGGGGAAAGCTGGCTCAACATTCAACAGTGAACCCTAAAGTTAAAAGAAAAAAATGTGTCGGCTGTGGTGAATGCGTGAGTCATTGCGCCGGAAAAGCCATAAGGCTGATAAAAGATAAGGCAACTATTGATCCTGAAAAGTGTATGGGCTGTGGAGAGTGCATCATTATTTGCCCCAACAATGCAATACAGATTCAATGGAATCAGGATATACCCGTTTTTCTCGAGAATATGGTTGAATATACGATGGGTGTTTTAAAGAATAAAAAGGGGAGAACATTGTTTTTGAATTTTATTACCGATGTTTCACCCGAATGTGACTGTCTGCCACATAATGATGCACCTATTGTAAGAAATATAGGTATAGTTGCTTCAAAAGATCCCGTTGCTATTGATCAGGCCTCTGTAGATCTTGTTAACAATGAACAGGCTCTCCCTGGATCGTGCCTTAAGAAAAATACTAAATCCGGAGAAGATAAGTTCAGGGGAATACACCCAAAAGTGGACTGGTCCATACAGCTTGAATATGCTGAAAGTATTGGGCTGGGGAGCCGCAGCTATGACCTTGTTAAAATCTGAGTAACCGTTCACGGATTTAATGATTCAGTGGGTTTTAGTAAAATGAGAATAACGAATGTCGAATTATGAAGTTTAATAAAGTTTTTCATTACTTCGACATTCGACATTTTTTATTCGATATTCTGCGGTTCAAAACAAAATACGCTTAAGTCAACAACATTGGTGGTTCAGAGTTCACCGTTCAGGGTTATCTTTCTTTCGTTAACCTTGCTCGTAGGACGGTTCAGTTTTTGGTAACCCCTGAATCCGTGAACGATTACAAATCTGAAAGGCCGTTATTTAAAATTGGCTTTGTAACGGTTCCAAAAATCTTCCTGAGTAAACTTATGTTCCTGGGTACCGTGGTGTTCAACTGAAAAACTGGCGCAAACAGCACCCATTTTTGCAGAAGTAATCAGATCTTTTCCCGTTACCATACCTTTAATCATTCCTGCACGAAAGGCATCGCCTGCACCTGTTGGATCAGAGACGGTAAGTGCTTTTGCTGACGGTATTTTTGTTTCCTGGTCCTGTAAATATACTATTGAGCCGTTTTCACCCAGAGTTGTAATAATACTTTTTGTAATTTTAAGAAGATCTGAATTTTCAAGTTCAGTAGTTTTTTTTATCATTTCCAGCTCATAGTCATTTGATATCAACATTTCGGAATCGGTAATTATTTCTATCATCTGGCCCCCTGACAGTGCCGTGATAGACTGGCCGGGATCAAAAATATAGGGAATACGCTGTTCCTTGTAAATCCGGCCGTAGTTTGTCATATCTTCGATATTACCAGGAGCTATAATTGCTATTGCCTCTTTCCGATCAACTCCGTCAAATTTATAGAGCGAAGGATATTTCATTGCTCCCGGGTTAAAACCCGTAATCTGGTTATCTGCTTTGTCTGTGGTAATATAAGCACCCGCAGTGAATTCTTCCGGAATTTTCCGAATACCGGTTAACGGCAGGTTATGTTGATGCAGCCATGTTTCATAGGTGTCAAAATCTTTGCCCGCAGTTGCCAGAATCAGCGGCTTTTCTCCTAATAAAGAAAGGCTGTAAGCAATATTTCCTGCTGTGCCTCCAAATTTCTCGGTAAGGCCGTTAACCATAAAGCAGACATTTAGAATATGTATTTTTTCAGGTAAGATATGATCTTCAAATTTTCCAGGGAAGTCCATTATGCGGTCATAAGCCAGTGACCCGGACGCAAATATTTTCATACAATCACCTCTAAAACATTATTTTTAAATTCATCTATACCTCGGAAGGTCACAAATTGCGCTGTTCTTTCTTTTTTCTCATTTGAGTTTTTTTTATTATCAACTTTTATTACCAAAAATCAATACTTCTTAATAAGAAATTTACAAACTCAAAAAGTAATTTGTCAAAAACCTGAGGTGGCAGGCAATTAAATTTAAAACGGCTGACTGTTTGAGCGTATTAGTGAGCTTTAAGAAAAAAGAGGCGCTTTTGTATATCCTTGTTAAGGATATGAATTCAAGTCATAAGGATCAATTTTTTAAAGAGATATTAATACTCTTTTTCTTTAGGCTCACTTATGCGCGAGTTTCAGACGTTCTTAAATTTAATTGCCTGCTTCCTCAGGTGGGAAATTTGTGGTTTGACCCTTCATGGCGTGTATGATATTGAAATTGTATAATTAAACCTATACCTCGAAAGGCCACAAATTGCGGTTTTTCGCTGGCCATGAACACCAATAGCCGCGTTGCTCAGGCTTGCAATAGCCTGCTATTACGCGTCTTCGCGCCTTGCTCTTGATGCTCATTGCTCACCGAAAAAAACGCAATTTGCAACCTTCCGAGGTATAAATTGAGCGCACTGCCATATCAAAATTATGACACCGTCCTTTCCAAACGGAGAACTGACATATGTTTAGATTTTTACATGCTGCCGACATTCATTTAGACAGCCCGCTGCATAAGCTTGATTACTACGAGGGCGCTCCGGTCGATGAACTTCGCCAGGCGACCCGCCGGGCATTAGACAACCTGGTTCAGACTGCTATCAGGGAAAATGTGTCCTTCGTTCTCATCAGCGGAGATCTCTATGACGGAGATTGGAAAGACTACAACACGGGCCTGTATTTTGTATCACAAACAAGCAAGCTGCGTGACGCAGGCATTCCCGTATACATTGTGGCCGGGAACCACGATGCTGCCGGCAAAATTTCGAGGGCGCTCCGGTTTCCTGAAAGTGTGCATTTGTTTCCGACTCAAAAGCCCGCAACGCTTCGCATCGGCAATATAGAAGTCGCTATTCACGGCCAGAGCTTTGCTTCGCCGGCCGTAAAAAAGGATCTCTCAGCTAAGTACCCGCCGCCCCTGCCAGGCTGTTTCAACATCGGCATGCTGCACACATGCGCTACAGGTCGTGAGGGACACGAGCCGTACGCCCCTTGCACCCTGGAAGGGTTGCGATCAAAAGGATATGACTACTGGGCTCTGGGGCATGTTCATCAGCACGAAGTGCTCATGAAAGATCCGCTGGTTGTGTTTCCGGGAAATATTCAGGGCCGCCATGTCCGGGAGACCGGCCCCAAAGGCTGTGTGCTTGTTTCCGTTGATGACAGCGGGCGGCCTGAGTTGGAATTCAAAACCCTGGACGTTATTCGCTGGGTTATTGTAAATGTGGATACATCCGGTGCTGATAGTGGTTACGAGGTGGTTGATCGATTCAATAAACACCTTGAAGCTTGTTTGGACGAAAATGAGGGCCTGCCGCTGGTGGCTCGCGTTGTAATCAAAGGGAACACGCAATCCCATAGTGAACTTGCTTCAGATATGGAGCGGTGGACCAATGAGATCCGGTCGGCGGCTGTGGATACCAGCGGAGGGCAGGTTTGGGTTGAAAAAGTGAAGTTCCACACGAAGCCGCCTTTATCTGACAAAGCCTTGAAATCAGCGGACGGGGCCATAGGAGAGCTTGTTCATCTTCTTGATGAGTTGCAATCCGACCCGGACTGTTTGCATGCTCTGGCAGATGAACTGGCAGACCTTGAAAAAAAAGTTCCCAGAGAACTGAAAGAAGGCGCAGACGGAATGAAATTTGACGATCCCAAATGGCTTGGCAGCTTACTTGATCAAGTGCGCCCGATGCTTCTTCAGCGGCTTATTCGTAAAAAGGAGTCCGAATGAAAATTTGCGAGATAAGGTTAATTGCTTTCGGCCATTTTACTGATGTTCGAATTGACCTGAGTGGAGGAAAGGAAGCCCTGCACATCATATACGGCCCCAACGAGGCGGGTAAAAGCTCAGCCTTGCGGGCGCTGAGGCATATGCTTTATGGTATCCCTGAGCGGTCGCTGGATGATTTTCTTCATCCATATACGAAAATGCGAGTCGGAGCTGCCATTCAACGCAAAGACGGCGATGTCCTGGAGTTTGTCCGCCGCAAGGGCAGGAGCAACACCCTGCGCGCAGTGGATGATAAAACAGTGCTGGATGAGTCCATTCTCCATCAGTTTTTAAGCGGTGTGAATGCCGATCTCTTTTCCACCATGTTCGGCATAGCCCACGCCGACCTGGTTCGTGGCGGCAGAGAAATCATTCAGGGTGGCGGAAGTATGGGCCAAATTATTTTTGCCGCAGGATCAGGTGTCGCCAATCTCCGTGCAGTTCAGGAAGAACTCCAATCCGAAATCGACCTTCTTTTTAAACCATCGGGGCAGAAGCCAAAAATCAATGAAGCACTTAGCAAACTAAACAAGAGCCGTAAAGAGTTGCGCGATGCTCAACTGCCAGGCCAGGAGTGGGTCAACCATGATCAGGCGTTGCAGGAAGCGCAGGATCGTAAGCAGGCTGTTGATCAGGAACTGGCGCATAAACAGCGAGATCGACACCGCCTGGAACGTATCAAGGAAGCGCTGCCCATTATTGCCCGGCGCAGAGAATTGATAGAGGATTATAAAAACTACGCAACTGCCGTCCTGCTCCCTGAAAATTTCAGAGATGAAAGACACGGGCTAATCACAAAGCTCAGCATCGCTGAAAACGATAGCACTCAGACACTACAAGTCATCGAAACACTCAAACGAGATATGGCGAAACTACAAGTTTCCGAAGGGCTGATAGAAAATTCAGGGCTTATCGAGGAGATTCATCAAGAGCTGGGCAGTCATCGCAAGGCAGCCAGGGATCGCATCCGGCTTCAGACACGTAAAGATGTGCTGAGAAGCGAGGCAAAGGATATACTTCGTGGTCTCCGTGATGATTTAATCCTTGAAGATGCAGAAAAACTTCGCATAAAGAAAGCCGACAAAGTTGGGATTCAGGAACTTGGCATAAAGTTTGAGCGGATCATAACTCGTATAGAAAATGCCCGGGAGGCAATACCAAAGATTTCTGATCAGATTAACGATCTCGACACGCAATTGAAAACGCTCGATGAACCCAAACCCATAGATCAATTAAAAATTGCCATAGAACAGGCAGAAGAGTATGGCGTGCTTGAAAACCGATGGCGTGAGGATCAGACAGAGATCCTAAATGATGTAAAAACACTGGAAATAAAGTTAAGCAAACAGTCATTATGGGCAGGCTCCATCGAAGAGATTGAAGGACTCCGTACACCATCGCTGGAAACTATTGATGAATTTGACGGCCGAACTGATAAGGCAGAGCGTACGGCTGCCGAACTAAAATCTGAAAGCAAAAGACTGCATGGCGCGCAAGCAGAGATTGAACAACAAATCGAACAACTCCAATTGGAACAAGAGGTGCCTACCGAGGAAGACTTGCAGGATTTAAGAGATGCGCGTGAGCAAGGCTGGCAGTTAGTGCGCAGCACTATAAAAGGCGATTCCGTGCCCGATGAAGAAGTTCAGGGTTTTATCCGGCGATTTCAACCCGCTATCAATCTATCGGATGCTTTTGAAGCCAGTGTTTTCCAAACAGATGAAATTGCGGACAGACTCAGACGCGAGGCCGATCGTGTCGCGAATTTAGCACGACTGATAGCTGAAAAGGCAGCTCAAGAAAAACAGTCCAAACGCTTAAAAGAAGATCTGGACATCGCCGAGAAGAAGCTCGCTGAAATTAACAATGAATGGGCGAAGTTATGGCAGGCCGCCGGGATAACGCCTCGAACGCCAAGGGAAATGCGAGGCTGGGCCCAGGACCATGTTGCTATGACCGAAAAGGCAGCGGAAATTAGAGAACGGAAGTCCAAAACAGATGCGCTGCAAAAAAGCATCGACAAGCGCCGCAACGCATTGGAGCAATCCCTTCATTCTCTCTCTGAACCTCGTACAGTTAGAGATGAATTATTGGCTGATTTGATCAAAAGGGCACGAATGGTTATCGAACGGCAGGAAAAATTGATAAATATCAGAAAACAGTTTCAGGGTGAGAAAAAACAAAAGGAAAAAGAATTAGCTGAGGCGAAAGCCCGCGTTGAGCAAAGTGAAAAGGATCTTTCTCAATGGAAGAAGGAATGGGAGCCGGCAGTCCGACCCCTTGGACTTGTTGTCGATTCTAAACCCTCCCAGGCGAATGCGGTGATGGACGATCTATCAAGCCTCTTTGAAAAGCTCAAGGAAGCGGAAACTCTTCAAAAACGCATCAAAGGGATCGACCTGGATTCAACGGAATTTGCTGATAAGGTCACCGGCCTGGTAAAAACAGTAGCCGAAGAACCGGCGGATTTGCCTGTCGATCAGGCTGCTACTGAACTCAACGCTCGATTGAACCGGGCACGAGCGAACCAGACAAAGCTGCAGGCCTTTGAAAAGCAATTGAGCAAGGAACAGAAGCGAGATAGACAGGCAAGCAAAGAGATGGCCAGGATTAAAACTCGACTCAAAGGCATGTGTGAAGAAGCCGGTTGTGAGAGTTACGAGGACCTTTCCGAGGCTGAGCGCCGTTCCGAGAAACGACGTCAGATCGAATTCGACTTGAAAAGTCTCGACGAACAACTGCTGAAGCTGAGCGCCGGCGATACCATTGATGATTTTGTTAAAGAAGCGTTAAACGAGGATCCGGACGGGATAGATACAGAAATTGAACGGCTGGCAGAAGAGATTGATAAGTTGACCGGTGAAAGGTCTGCTCAAGATCGGACTGTTGGCAGAGAGGAAAACGAGCTCAGCAAGATGGACGGCAGCGCGCGAGCGGCAGACATAGCCGAAGAAACCCAAATGCTTCTGGGACGACTTGAAAACGATGTCGAGCAATACGCCCGGCTGCGACTTGCCTCTGCTGTTTTGAGCCAGGCGATTGAAAGGTATCGTGAAAAGAACCAGGCGCCTATTCTTAAAAGGGCTAATTCTTTTTTTGCGCAAATGACACGGGGGTCATTTGAAGGGGTCAGGGCGGACTTTGACGATAACGGTCAGCCTGTGCTTGTGGGTGTCCGCCCGGGCGGTAATGAGGTAGTGGGCGTGGAGGGCATGAGTGAGGGCACTGCAGATCAACTGTATCTTGTCCTTCGATTGGCCGGTCTGGAGGAATATCTGGAGCAAAACGAACCGATTCCATTCATCGTGGACGACATTTTGATAAAGTTTGACGACGACCGCTCTGCCGCAGCCTTGAAAGCGCTGGCGCAGTTGTCCACCAAAACCCAGGTCATATTCTTCACGCATCACCGGCACCTGGTGGAACTGGCAGAGGAGAATATCGATCCTTCGGTTTTGATTAAACACACTTTAAATGCTTGAAGCACGATGCATTGTGCCCCTACAATGGCAATCAACGGTGAAAATATGAAATACAATCCTGATATTCATCACCGCCGTTCCATTCGATTAAAGGGATATGATTATTCACAGGCAGGATTATATTTCATCACCATTTGCACGCAAAACCGATTGTGTTTGTTTGGGGAAATTGAAAATGGGGAAATGATTTTAAACGATCCAGGGATAATGATTGAACACCAATGGCAGGAATTGATATATTGTTTTGATAATATCAAATTACATGAATTTATCGTCATGCCCAATCATTTTCATGGAATCATTGAATTTGTAAGGGTGCCCCTTGTGGGTACCCAAAATGTGGAACAACCGCCAACAATGGGGCAACCACAAACAGGGCAACCACAAGGGATTGCCCCTACTGTTGGTGATGTGGTAGGGGCATTTAAATCATTGTCCACCAATGAATATATTCGGGGTGTGAAAAATAATGGTTGGTCACGGTTTAACAAAAAATTATGGCAACGCAATTATTACGAACACATTATCCGTGATGAAAAATCCTGTTATCAAATATGGGAATACGTACAAACAAATCCCCTGAAATGGCAGGATGATAAATATTATGTCTAAAATCACCGAATCCGCTATCGAGGTAGGGGCACGATGCATCGTGCCCTGAATGGCTGTTAGCTTCGAGCATAATCGCCTTATTACGTTCATTGATATCTATATGCGTTTTTTCAATCATTGATCGTGTTATTCGAATATATTCTTCGAATGGTACATCATTGGTAAACTTAAAACAGGTATTTACTTCAGACTGTTGAAGGCGATGGGGGGTTGCTCGGCATCCAATAAATATGACGATGATAGATACTATAGTGAAGACAACTGATCTGGAAGGTTTTGCAGTTTGGTTACTTAAATCTGCCATAAAAGAGCTGGCGATGTGAAATGGGATGCAATAAAAAAGGCAGGGGGACACAAATGCCACGCCTTTTTAGATGGTATTCCTTATGAATTTTATTTTTGAATTTCAACGAGATAAATTAATAAGTTAAAAATAGTCATCCCATATTTCTTCATCCCACAAATTGTCATACATATCATCCCAAGTTACAGCGTCATTAAAAATATTTTTTAAACCGAGTTTGTTATGTGTAGATTCATAATCAAAATCAGACTCGAATCCATTTCCATCGAAGTATAATTTTTCAAGATCAGGCATAGCCTCCTCCGTTTTAGAGAAAATTAGGATATTATGAGATTGAAAAATAACAAGGTGAGCAGCAAAAAGATACTACAATGGAAGTTTTGTTTATTCTACATTAATGCTTATCTGTTTAGGCTTTTTTTCCTCAGGCTTTGGTACTTCTATTTTAAGAACCCCGTTTTTGAAATTTGCCTTAATTGCTTCAGGATTTACCGCTTCCGGCAAAGTGAAAGACCTCTGGAATTTACCGAAACTCCTCTCTTTTCTGTAGTAATTTTCTTCCTTGGTTTCTTTATCAAAAAAACGCTCCCCTTTAATTATTAACACATTGCCTTTAACATCTATGGATACATCATCTTTTTTTATGCCGGGGAGTTCTGCTTTTATGACGATTGCATTATCAGTGTCAAAAATATCTACTGCTGGTCTCCAGGCGGACATGCCGACCTTGTCTTCAAAGTCCGTTGAACCGGCAAATGCTTCATTAAACATGCGGTTTATGCGGTCTTGCAGGGTCGCTACGTTTCTCAAAGGATCCCATCTTACAATAGTCATATTAACATACTCCTTAAATCCAGCGTATTAAATATTCTTTTTTCTTGAACCATTTAAAATCAAGTGTCAAGATAAAAATGACGGTAAATTTACAACTTTTTAAAATTTATTTTTTATTGGTAGTTTTGATTTATTAACTATACAATACCTTGTGGTTGGTATTTATAATAGGTTATTTATGAGAAATACAGGTTAAGAATATTTCAGAAAATATCCGCAATATTTTTTTGGGATGCAATGTGGCATAATGCGAAAATTATTTGCAGGCGTGGGTGGTTTTTGGAATTAGCAGGGTGAGACCTTTGAACCTAAATTGAGCGATACTCAATCAGCCGGAGGCTGACAAAAGGAATGAGTGATGGCTGAAAAACCAGCGCACGAAGAAATCAATCAAAAAGAGATGCTGCTCAAAGCCTATTCTGTACAGTGGCGGACTACCTTTGATGCCATTAATGACGCTGTTTGTCTTTTGGACATGAATGGAAGGATTTTACGATGTAACAAGGCAATGGAAAGCCTTCTGCAAAAATCCTCCAAAGAAATAATCGGCGGCATCAGCTGGGAACTTATGCATGGGACGGATAAACCTATAAAAGGTTGCCCAATTGTGCGCATGAAAAAAACTCTCTGCAGAGAAAGCCTTGTTTTGAAGGTTGATGACAAATGGCTTAATGTCACTGTCGATCCTGTAATAGACGAAACAGGAAATCTTACCAGCGCTGTGCACATTATAAGCGATATAACTCGACGCAAGCAGGCAGAGAAGGCTTTGAAACGTTTAAATGAAGAACTTTTGAAAGAGCATAATCAAAGGAAGATATTATCCAAGAGCCTTATAGATCTTCTGGAAAAAGACCGCCGGAAGATCGCCATGGAACTTCATGACCACATTGGCCAAATCCTGACCTCCATCAAGCTGAACCTTGAAATGATTCATGAGAAATTGAAGCCTGGCGGTACGGAGTTGGGAGCCCAGATAGCAGCCGTTCAAGAAAGAACGATTCAAGCGATAAAGGATATTAAGAATGTCTCTCGCGGGCTGAGGCCCGCCATGATAGAGTCTCTGGGCGTAGTGTCTTCCCTTCGGGAGCTATTCAACGAAATTCAGCAGCAGACGGATATTGAAATCCGTTTTTTTAGTATAGGGATTCCTAAACGATTTGAAGAAGCAAAGGAACTTGCCGTTTACCGTATCGCACAGGAGGCATTAACCAATATTGTCAGACATGCCCGGGCTAAGAATGTTTTTGTGAATCTGGTCAAGAAAGACAAAAAGCTTTTATTGAGCGTGGAAGATAACGGCGTTGGTTTTGATCAGGACAAGGTAATGAAGCCCTCCAAAAGAAAGGGATCACTCGGGCTCCTCATTATGAAGGAGAGAGCAGTGCAACTTGATGGAGAGTTCACCATAGAGTCACAGCCCGGCAAAGGAACACATTTATTGGTGGAAATACCGATTTAAATTTGGGTATTGGGTACCCAATAAACGAAACGGAGTTTGTTATGCCTAAAACAAAGATTCTTATCGCAGATGATCATCGGGTGGTGATTGAAGGGATCAAGAGTGCCCTGCAAGAGCATCCGGAATTTAAGGTGGCGGGCGAAGCTGTTGATGGACTTGAGGCCGTGGAATTTGCCAAGTCTTTAGAACCCAATATAGTAATAATGGATATTTCGATGCCAAATCTCAGCGGCATAGAGGCCACCAGACAAATAAAGGGATTAAACCCTGGAATTCAGATTCTTATTTATACCATGCATTCTGATAAAGAGTTTGTTATCGATCTTTTCAAGGCGGGGATATCCGCTTATGTCCTGAAAGATGATCCTCTATCAGATCTGATTTTAGCATTAAAGGCTGTCGAGGGCGGAGGAACATATTTCAGCACAATGGCCCCCACGCTTTTAGCCAGGCATATGGAGGAAATGGAGGAGAAAACTACGAGTAAGAATTCTTTTGATACCTTGAGTCAGCGCGAGGTGGAGGTTTTTCAGCTTCTGGCCGAAGGAAAGAGAATCAAGGAAATAGCCAAGCAGTTGTTTATAAGCCCGAAAACAGTGGAATCCCATAAATACAATATCATGGAAAAATTGCAGGCAGCATCAGTAATCGATCTCACCAAAATCGCTATCAGAAAAAACCTGATTAAAGTATAGGGATTTTCCTGATCAATATACTTCAAACCAAAACCACATTATTTAGTGCGTAGAATAGTAGTATTATACAAGATATTGTGATCCGAAAACCACCGGATAAATCTGCTCCCTGACTCAGAATTTTTGCCCCCCCCTATTTTTCTTTGTAATAACAGTCTGTTGCCTTCCATAAATGATAGACCTTTTCTTTTCCAAGAATTCCCCATAAAAAAGCATAACTCTCCTGATTTACAACCTTTAACTGCCTATAATATTCTGCCAGCCAGAGAAATGTTGCAGGTTAAACGGTATTCTTTCTCACCAACACCAATTACCCAGTACCCAATAATACGGAGTTTTCCATGAACGAAAAAATATTAATCATTGATCGTGAACCGGATATTCGTAAAGCCCTTGAAACCCTTTTGAGAAAAGAGGGGTATAAGGTATGGAACGCCTCAATGGGCGAGGAGGCGATTGACACTCTTAAATCCGACACATTTGACCTGGTTATTATGGATATCAATATGCCGGGCACAAATGGCCTTCAGCTCATGAGGAATATTAAGGAACTGGAAAAAGCCATAGAAGTCATTGTCCTCACCGGTCTTAACAGTATTAATAATGCCGTGCAGGCATTGAGAGCTGAAGGAGCCTTTGATTTCATTAGTAAACCCCTGGAAAACTATGATCAACTGACAATCAGTGTAAAACAGGCATTGGAGAAACGCAGGTTGAACATAGAAAAGAACGCATTTGTCAGGGAGATGGGGAACCATCAGCCTTCGCGGAAAAAGATTCTTATTGTCGATGACGATCCCCTGATTCAGGAACTGATTAGCGAAATGCTTTCAGCTCATCAGTACGAAACAGAAGTTGCATCAAGCGGTTTTGAAGCCGGGGCCAAGGTTATGAAGTTTAAGCCGTGTCTTATTATTCTGGATCTTATCATGCCGGAGCTTAGCGGATTTAAGGTATGCAGATCGATAAAGGAAGATCCGGATACCTCTAACATAAAAATATTGGCTATCACAGGTTATGATACCAAAGAGAACATGGACAGAATCATGGAGGCAGGCGCTGATGATTATCTGGCAAAACCTGTGGCGATGGACACGTTACTTCAACATGTAGAAAACCTTTTGAATGACAAGAAGTATTTCACGATGAACCCAAAAGGGTGAAAACGTGGTTATACAACCTAAAATAAGCGATTTTTTACAAAAGATGGCTGAAAAATACAGACTCCTGGGAAATGACTGAGATGAGATTCAGAACAAAACTAATGTTGATTTTTTCATTGCTCATAGTTCTGATATGCAGCGCCTTTTTGGTCTTTTCATTAGGATTTCTTAAGAACAGGATGATAGCGGATGCTGAAGATCGCCGCTCTTCACTAACCAGACATTTGCACAATGAAATAATAGATATGGTTTATGCCGGGGATGTCCTGCAATTAACTGCGGCCCTCAGGAACATTTGTAAAGATGTGACTTACATAGATTATATCTTTGTAATTGATGATGACGGGCATTTGCTTGCACATAGCTTTGATACTGTTTTCCCATCCGAACTTTTTAACGCCAATTTGCTGTCAGCGGATAAGACAGCCTCCTCCAGACTTCTTCTGACCAGTAAAGGACGCGTCAGGGATTTTGCAATGCACACAGCCGGGCATATGCAGGGCGAGATCCATGTGGGAATGAATGAAGAAGTTTTCTACAAACAGATAAACGATTCTGTGAAGATGACCATAATCATGACGATTGTTTGTTTAGCGCTTGGGTTGTTTCTGGTTTATACCATATCAGGTTATCTCAGCAAGCCATTGAAAAACCTTAGCCTGGGCATGAAAAAAATAGAAAATGGGGATTTGCAATACCGTTTGGAGGAAAAAGGGGACTATGAAGTTTTAAACCTTCTCCAGGGCTATAACCGGATGACCGAATCAATACTGGATTCTACCACCAGACAGCAGCAGGCAAAGGACAATCTGGCCAATGTTCTGAACTCCATGGAAGACTGTGTGTATATAGTCAATCAGGAGTATGACATAAAATTTGTGAATTCTGCACTTATAAAAGACTTTGGTCCATTTGAGGGAAAAAAATGTCACAATTATTTTTACGACCTGGACGAAGTGTGTTCATGGTGTAAAAATGATGATGTTTTTGCAGGAAAAACCGTTCGCTGGGAATGGTATTCGCTCAAGAGCCAGAAGATGTATGACCTGATTGACACTCCAATGACATTGCCGGATGGAAGCATCGGCAAACTGGAGATATTTCGCGATATCACCGAACAGAAGCAGGCAGAGGAGGCGTTGCGCAAAGAGCGTAATTTCTCGCAAAGCATTATTGATACGGCACAGACTATCATCCTTGTTCTCAACCCCGATGGAAGCATAGCCGAATTTAACCCTTATATGGAAAAGCTGTCAGGATACAGCATTGAAGAAGTGCGAGGAAAAGACTGGTTTGAAACATTTCTTCCGGAGCGCTATCGGCAAAAAACAGGTGAGCTGTTTACCAAAGCCATTTCCGATATAAAGACCGAGGGAAATATAAACCCGATAGTTACCAGGGACGGAAAAGAACTTACAATAGAGTGGTTTAATCGGACATTAAAAGACAAAAACGGAGACATTACAGGCATTCTGGCAATGGGGCAGGATATTACCGAGCGCAGAAACATGGAGGAGCAGCTCCGGCAGTCCCAGAAGATGGAGGCAATCGGCATGCTTGCCGGCGGCGTTGCCCATGATTTCAATAACCTGCTGACCGTCATCCTTGGCAATGCCCAGCTTGCATTGATGGATGTCATCAAGGATGAATCCTTACGCAAGGAAATAAAAGAGATTAAGAAAGCCGGGGAAAAAGCAGCTTCTTTGACCCGCCAGCTTCTTGCCTTCAGCCGCAAGCAGATTGTCCAGCCTAAGATCCTGGATATCAATGAAGTGATAAACGAGATGGAAAAAATGCTTAAGTATATGATCGGAGAGAATATTGACTTTCAAACGCTTTTAGGGCCTGAGCTGTGGAAGATCTGTGCGGACCCAGGACAGATCAACCAGATAATCATGAACATGGTGATCAATTCCAGAGACGCCATGCTGCGGGGAGGAGGACTCACCATTGAGACAGCCAACACCGATCTGAACGAGAATTATTTTTGCGAGCACGGTATTAAAGAGGTACCAGGCCATTATGTAATGCTGGCTGTAAGCGATACCGGCAGCGGAATGGACAAAGAAATCCAGGAACATATTTTCGAGCCTTTCTTTACCACAAAGGAAGTCGGCCAGGGCACCGGATTGGGCCTGTCCACTATATATGGCATTGTCAAACAAAACAATGGCTTTGTCTGGGTTTACAGCGAGCCCGGGAAAGGGACGACATTCAAGGTCTATCTGCCTAAGGTTAAGGATGCTGAGCCAGAGGAAAAAGAACAAACCCCAGTTGACGATTCTGGCGGTTCTGAGACCGTTTTGATTGTGGAGGATGATGACAATCTTCGAAAATTTGCGCAAAGGGCTCTCCAGATGTATGGATACAGAATATTAGATGCTGAAAATGGTGAAGATGCCCTAAGGGTCTGTGGGGAGTACGAGGGGCAAATTGATCTAATGATAACCGATGTTGTGATGCCAAAGATGGGCGGCAGGGAAGCAGCAGAACGGCTGCAACATCTATATCCACAGATAAAGGTGATTTATATGTCAGGATACACGGACAACACCATTGTGCATTACGGTGTTTTGACGCCGGAACTGAATTTTATCCAAAAGCCTTTTACACCGAAAGGCCTGGCGCGCAAAGTGCGGGAGACGCTGGTTAGTAACCATTATAAGCTCAGACAAAGGAATGTATGATGGCTGAAAAACCAACCTATGAAGAACAGGAACAAAGGGTCAGGGAGTTAGAGAAGGAAGTTGTTAAGTACAAGGAAATGGAGCTGGCGCTGCGGAATACTGAGAAAAAACTTACACAAGCCGTTGAGGGGAATTCGATCCCAACCTTTATCATTGACAACAATCACTTCATCACACACTGGAACAAGGCCTGTGAAAGTTTGACCGGTATTTCTGCGGCTGAAATCGTCGGCACCCGGAAAGCGTGGTCGGCTTTTTATGCTGAAGAAAGACCGTTGCTGGCTGATTTAATAGTGGATGAAGCAACAGAGAAAGAGACAGCCGGGTATTATGAGGGTAAGTATAATAAATCTATTCTAACTGAAGGGGCGTATGAATGTGAAGACTTCTTTCCTGCTATGGGCAAGAAAGGCAAATGGCTTTTTTTCACAGCATCACCGTTGAAAAACTCCCAGGGAACGCTCATTGGAGCAATAGAAACTTTTCAGGATATTACCGGGCGAAGGAGTGTGGAGGGGCAGCTCCGCCAGTCCCATAAAATGGAGGCCATAGGCACGCTTGCCGGCGGCGTTGCCCATGATTTCAACAACCTGCTGACCGTCATCATAGGCAATGCCCAGCTTGCCTTGATGGATGCCGGCAAGAATGGCCTATTGTACGAAGAGATTAAAGAGATCAAGAAGGCCGGTGAGAGAGCGGTCTCTGTAACACGACAGCTCCTGGCCTTTAGCCGTAAGCAGATAATCAAGCCCGAAATACTGGATATCAATGAAGAGATCAATGAAACGGGGAAGATGCTTCAACGTCTGATCAGAGAGGATATTGAATTTCTGACGGTTTTAGAACCTGAGCTGTGGAAGGTCTATGCAGACCCAATGCAGATTGATCAGGTGCTCATGAACATGGTGGTCAATGCACGGGATGCCATGCCCGGTGGAGGCAAACTCACAATTGAGACAGCCAATATGGAACTTGACAATATCTATTTTCAGGATCGCGGTGTGGAAAGCGCGTTGTCCGGGTCTTATGTAATGCTGGCTGTAACTGACAACGGCACAGGTATGGATGAAAAGACCCGGTCCCGCGTATTTGATCCCTTCTTTACCACCAAGGAGAAAGTTGGCGGCACGGGTATGGGTCTTTCCACTGTCTATGGCATCGTGAAGCAGAACAATGGCTATGTCTGGGTCTATAGCGAGCCTGGGAAAGGGACGAGCTTCAAGGTTTACTTTCCCAAGGTGGCAGAGGATGTAACAGCAGGTAACGAACGAGCAAAGGTTTCGGATGAAATCAGCGGTTCTGAAACAGTCTTGATTGTGGAAGATAATGATGCCCTTCGAAAACTGGCAAAAAATGCCCTCCGGAAGTATGGTTACAAAATACTGGAGGCAGAAAACGGTGAAAAGGCTCTGAATGTCAGCGAAACACACGAGGGGCCGGTCCACCTGTTGCTCACGGATGTGGTAATGCCAAGGATGAGTGGAACAGACCTGTCGGAAAAGCTGCAATCCATAAGGCCTGAGACACGGGTAATTTACATGTCAGGTTATACGGCTGATGCCATTGTTCGTAATGGAATTTTGAGACAGGATATAAATTTTATCGAAAAGCCCTTTTCG
>JAJSZW010000060.1 GCA_030262895.1 Deltaproteobacteria bacterium
GGGTGAATTTGAGCATATAAAATGTATTGGTTTGGTGGTGAGAGTTGAAAAGGTTTCGTTAGACGCTAATGAGCATAACGCATACAATATAGCTATTTATTTTACTGAGATTGAAGACCCTGAGAAGCAGAAGATTGAGAGTTTTGTCGGAAGACATAGAGAACCAAATCCCCCTCAAGGGCCTGAAATCTGATTCAGATAACGAAAAAGTATCTTTGAAGATTTTACGCCCTTTCCCGCTTCATATTCATTGCGGGCATTTCTTGCAAGCTGCGTCAGGCGCTGCCTTTCTGCATCAGGACAGCCGGGTAGGTTGGGTTGAGGCACGAAACCCAACAAAACCTATCTTAACGGAATCATTGGAGAAGGCGATTTTCTAAAAATTCCATAAAAATCAGTTTTTCTCACTCCTTATCAAGTATCAAAACTGCGTAGATCGAATTTATTATTTGACATATTAATTAGATTTATATATTGTCAAAAAAAATATTCCATTTCTATCTATCTCTCTGCAACTTGCTGAATCAATAGAGACTTTCGAAAAACGTTCAATTTTGCCTGCCCTGCCCCGTAGGTTGGAACTATCATACTGGGGTTAAATTTGTTTTTTATTTAATAACAAAATGTTACAGAAATCCAACCGTTATTTGCGGTCATAGGAAACAATTGTTGAGACAATTATTCCAGGCACTTATATAGCCGTTCGCGCAGAAGGGCTGCTCAGTGTTGCATTGTATCGTCTATTATAAAGTATCCACTTTTAATTTTATGACTATCGGATTAACTCATCATAAGGAATAGGTAGAGTAGCGGCACAGGATAGCAGGCAGTCCAGTCCCATTGCAGAATATGCTATTGGCTGTTTTTTGAGCATTATGGAGACCCTTATTTCTGGATCTCTTTAGCGTGCTGAAGAATAGATGATGAGTTAACGCGATGCTCATTTTAATTGGCTATGTTCGCGTTAAGTGTGGAATTTCTAAAGGTCTCTGTTTTTTCAATAGGTTATCAATACAGTAAAATATTGCTCAAAGTGATACATATCAACTGTTCAAAAGATTTGATTATTTTTTTCCACACTTAACGCGAACATAGCCTTTTAATTTTATACAAGTGCATTACTTGCAGGGCATAAAGATGTTGCATTTCAGCCGTTGAAAACTTTGCATGGGACATAAAATGCGATAAAGTGCTTACACATTTTTCTTCCAGCCACGCACGATTAATTTGTGAAAGACTAAATTTAGTGCCAAGAACTAAAGCTGTTGCAATTAAAGTCAGATTGTAAAACTGAATATTGGAAAGTTCCGGCCGAAGAAATGAGACCCCCTGAAACAATAAATGGAGGACGTGTGGTACATGGTATTTTCATCAAATCCTCCTAACATTTTAAGATGAAAGTCCAATACACCAAAATATGCTTTCATAATTCTATCAATTTGTTCAGAACTTTTTTTAGATTTCAACTGCCCGACCGAAATTACGTTATCGAAACAACTTATATGCCAATACCCCTAAATTTCTGTAAACTATTTTTCGAAAACTCAAGTATCTTGTTATATCAATAAAAATAGAATGCCAATCACGAAATAAACCGGACAGCAGTGATAATTAATATATTTGGATTTAAATGGAAAATAAACATTATTAGAAGGAGGTAGGTATGTTGGCTTACGACCATCCAGGTGTTTATATTAATGAAGTTGAATCGGGAGCTCGTCCCATTGAAGTTACAGGTACATCTACCGCAGCTTTTTTAGGCTATGCAAGAACGGGTGAAACCGGAAATGCAGTAATGATTGAGAGCTTCAAAGAGTACACGGAAACGTTCGGTAAAATATCGGATAACGGAAACGCAGCATCGGATCCACTGGCGTTCTCAGTGCGAGCGTTTTTTCAAAATGGAGGTCGTCAAGCCTACATTATTAATGTCTCAAAGGGCGGAACCCGTAGCTGGAAAGTATTCTCTGCTGGACGTGGGCCTACATCAGTGGAACTTTTTACTGTAAAAGCCAGGGGCGCAGGTTCTCATGCAGACGGCTTGGAAGTGTGGTTGACACCCGAATATGGTCCAAGTTCCGGCATTTTTTCGTTTAGAGTGATGCGCAGAATCGAATATGGCCTTAGAGAAGAAGAAAGCTATACTCGTGTTGATCTGTCGCCGGGCTTGTCAGGCAGTTTGGAACAAGTCGTTAATAACGGCTCAAAACTGGTCAAAATTGAACTTGCCACAGGACTTGAGGAAAAAGTGTTCCCCTTTGTTTCTGTTGATTTTGGAAGTACTGCGATTTTGGATCTAAAAAATAAGGAAGGCTTAACACTGAAATTGTTGGATCAATTCGAAACCAACCCATTAATACTAAACAGTTTGAATGAAAATGATGCAGCCGCGTCTGCAGACGCAATTCAGCAGGAACTGAACGAAAAGACCAAAAATTCTGATGCGCCTTATGGCCTACGGTTCGTTTGTAAAGTTATCGACAACCAGTTGTGTTGTATGCTCAAGTCCATTCATCCGGAGGCCAAGTTCGAATTTCTCAACGGGGAAGGTACTGTTTTTGTTTTAGATGGAGCAAAGTCACCCGTACGTAAAGATTTATTGGCAGAATTGATAACTGGAACGAATGACCTTCCAAACGCTGTTCTTTCGAGTGAAATCAGCAGATTCGATGCATCGCTGCTCCATTCTAAAAACTTGGATGTTCGCATAGGTAGCGAGTTTGGTCGCAGTTTGACGCTTTCAGGCATGTCACGGAATCTTTCGCTAAGGGATGTTGCTTTAGTTATTCAGGAACAATTGCGTACCAAGGATCTCCCTCTACCAAAAGCAATCGCGCCTTTTGTAACACAGATGGACTCCTATTGCAAAATAGCATTCGGGCCTAATGCTCTTTTGGGGTCCAAGTTGACGACAGATATCAACTGGCTTGAGCCCTTAACAGGTGAAATGGCATGGCGCACTCCTCGTATATTGAGTGAAGCTGACAAAAATGCCGCAATGAATATCATTAGTTATAAAACTGATGGTTCAGAAGAACTCTCACATGAATTTGACTTTAAAGGTGAAAATATAACCGATTTAATTTCAAGATTCAATAATGAGGTAAAAGGTCGTCTTAAGTTTGAGTTTATTCCGAAGACATTTACGATCACGATTACAGGTGTCGACGACTATAACGAATTTAAAATCATGGATGTCCCGAATAAACCCAGCCTTGCACGCGTTTTGCGTCTATTTGATGAGGGGAATGAAACCGGTAAAATATCGAAGATCACAAGCGGTGCAATTACAACAATTGCTGAGTTAAAAACAAAATTCAAAAAAAATTAGAACTCAGCCTTAATGCTGATAAGGTTGATGAACCATTATCAATTAACATTAATATCCAAGACGTAACCAATGTGTCCGAGCTAACGGAAACCATCCAGTCAGCACCACTTGAACCGCAAAATTTTTTGTCTTCACCTGCACCTAATTTGACTGTCGAAGTTGTTGAAAATCGATTACTTCTTTGGGATACCGAAAAAAACATTGCTGTGCTTGATTCTCCGGCTGGCGCACGTCTCAATCTTACAGAATCTCATATGGCCGTAACTAAGCCGCTACATCTGCTCCAGGGGGAGCTTTCTATAGGCGGTGAATTAAAGGGAGGTCAAGACGGAGAGCAGGGGCAGTTTGATGACTATGAAGAGGCATTGCAAGAACTTGAAACATACCCCGATGTTTCCATTCTCTGCTTGCCGGGGCATCAGTGGAGTGATGATGGTAATTCACGACAAATTATTGATACAACCATAAGACACGCGCAGCGACAGGGGGATCGTATGGTGATTGTAGATCCACCAAAACCAAAAGCTCAGGAAAAGCTATGGCGCACAGAGAATGATGTGATCAGGGCAAATTTGCCGCCTTCAAGCTATTCGGCCTTGTATTATCCCTGGTTTCGAGTGTCAGTCCCAAGGATGGGCTCCGGTGGTAATGGCAACTCCAATGAAGTTCTGGTTCCTCCCTGTGGATTTGCCGCCGGTGTCTGGTCAGCGACTGACAAGGAACGGGGTGTCTGGAAAGCGCCAGCAGGAGTCGATGCCCGGATCTCGGGTATATCGTCGATGCAACATGACCTGACCGATAGTGAGGGAGGCGCCCTTAATCGCTATGGTGTCAATGTATTTCGCAACCTCCCGGGATATGGAGGGTCCGTTGTCTGGGGTGGCCGTACACTTGCGACTAAAACGGAACCTCAATGGAAATATTTGTCGGTGCGACGTACAGCTTTGATGATAGAAGACAGCCTGCGTGAAAACATGCTTTGGGCAGTGCATCAGCCTAACCGGAGCGAACTCTGGGCTGCGTTGCGTATCAACATCGAGGCCTTCCTGAATCGCTTATTCCGGGCGGGAGCTTTTCAGCCCGATGCGGCGAGTGAGGCTTACTTTGTCAAATGTGGTCTGGGATCAACGATGACTCAAGGCGATATCGATGCCGGTATTGTCCGGGTACGCATTGGGTTTGCTCCCGTCAAACCTGCCGAGTTCGTAGTAATTGACATCGAACAAATAAACGAAAATAGCTAAGGAGAGAGATAATGGCTGAAAATAATACTCCCCGCGAGGGGTTTCGCTTTGACCCTTACCGTACATTTCGGTTTCAGATTCTTATTGATGGAAAGCCGGTCGCCGGCCTCAGGAAGATGACAGCGCTTAAAAAGACTACGGATGTTGTGAGTTGGAGAACCGCCGGCGATCCGACCCACGAACGCAAACTTCCCGGGGGCACCAAGTTTGAAGCGGTAACACTGGAACAAGGTTTGACTATGGATCCTGTGTTTGAAAACTGGGCCAACCTCGTTAACAAACTAAATGATCCAATGTCCCTTGCCGGATTCCGTAAAGATATCGTGATCAATGTAATGAATATGGAGAACAAGCCTGCTATTAGTTACAAGCTTTATGATGCCTGGGTTGCAGAGTATCAGGCCCTGCCGGAATTTGATGCCGGTAATACCAACACCATTGGCATTCAAACCATCAAACTGGAGCATGAGGGGTGGGAGCGGGACAAAGATGTTGTTGATGATCCGGCTCGACTTCCCCGAAGCCGTTAATCGCTTATGAATGCTTGTGTTCAACTGCCGGGTGGAGCGCTGATTAATGGTGAAATTCAACGTTTCGCCTGGTTCAGGCCTATAACGGGAAAGGTAGAACTGCTCATTACATCACCGGCAAATCAATATCTAGGCAGACCGGCCTGGGTGAGTGCTGTATTGGCAGCCGCCATTGAAAAGATCGGGGCAATAGAAATGAGCGTTGTAATTGCAGATCGCCTGACAGTGGGTGACCGTATCTTCCTGATGCTGCAACTGGGTATTCGCTACACTGGTGATCAAATGTGGCTGACGCCTGCTTGTGAGTCCTGTGGTGAACAGTTCGATGTTAGTGTGAAACGATCGGAATTGCCGGTACAAAAGGCCAGCAATGATTATCCTTCTGCTCTGGTAAATATCAATAGAAGAGAGGTTAGCTTACGAGCAATCAATGGTAAAGACCAGCAGTGGCTGAATGAGAATCCATCGGCGGAAATTGTACAAACATTGCTGAATCGTTGCGTTCAAACCGCGGACGGTAAACAGCCAGTTTCTGAGTTTATCAATGGCTTGGATAGGAAAGATTGTGACTATCTTGAATCTGCCATTCAAAAAATCGGGCCGGATGTTGATTGTACCCTGCTTGTCAGGTGCCCCGAATGTTCCGTGGTGCAGGAAGTGGAAATCGATCCATACTGGCTTGGACAAACTCAGAGAAGTAATTTGGATAATGAAGTTCATACGTTAGCTTTTTATTATCACTGGAGCGAAGCGGAGATATTGAACCTCACACGGGAACGCAGGCATACTTTCTTAAATCTAATAGATAAGGAACGCGCCTGTCATGCCTGATTTTTTTAAAAGAGTGGCACTGGATGCCTACGGAAATGCCGGGTCAATACTTGGACCGTTGCGGCAAAAAAGTTTTCCTGATTATAGGACGTTATTGCGCCAGGACGGTGAGATAGGGGATGAACCTGAACAGCCTATTAATTATCAGGATCTGTCTGGAAAAAAAATATCGAAAACTGTAATAACAACTTCACCTGAACAAAAAGTTGAGAAAACAGACTCAAAATATGCTGCTCAAGGTACGTCCACAACTTCTTCCATCTTTCCCCTTCCACCTGATTCACCTGAACAAGAAGTTGAGAAAACAGACTCAAAATATGCTGCTCAAGAAACGTCCATAACTTCTTCCACAGAGCGAGGCAAGGATGATAAAGCGACACCTGATCAAGCAGATTGTGACAGCAGTGAGAGTTCGCGACAAAATGTCCTGTCAACCGGATCGGTGGAAAGTAGCAGAAATGAGAGGCCGGACATCACGAGCTATTCAGGAAAGGAAGACCAGGTAGACCAAAAACACTTATCGGCAAATACAACAAGCAGTAAAACAGGCAATAGAGAATCATCAGTCCCTGAAACCGTTAAAGAAAGTCGTTTGAGGAATCAAACACTAACCGGCAAGCCTCTTAAAACGAAGCTTGACTCCGATAAAGTGAACGTCATGACAATAGCTCTTCCAAATACACGTAAGGATAACGTCGACATGCAAGCAGTTGATTTTAATCAGGCGTCGGTTTACAGCCGCAATGATCAAGAAGAGAATCCTTTTCATGACAGTGGTTTTCAAAGTGAGGCCGGGCTGACAATTGATTCGCGTGAACCTCTTGTTCACATCGGGCAGATTGATGTCATCATTGAAGCGCAAGCCGATCCATCTTCAAATAAAGCAGCCAGACCCGTGGAAGTCAATCAGTCGCTGAACCCAAGTGCCTCCTTTTTGAGGAGGCTTTAATGATAGCGCCAACTACCTTATCACCAACTACCTTATCAATGGTCGCTCGTGCTTTGCGAACTCATATCGCGGCAAACACCGAAATCCAGGAGATGAATGTTCTGTTAGGCCATCCGGCATCTGTTCAGCTTGTAAATGAAACTGACCCGCATCTCAGCGTTTTTTTCTATAGTGTATATCCCGTTGCGAATTCCGCAGATCTTCGTCCGGAAGAACCACTGGATACAATTGTTCGCTGCATCATGACACCGCTGGCAAAGAACCCGACAAATGGTGCAAACCAGATATCTTCGGGAGAAGAGGACCTGCGTATCCTGGGGCAGGTTATAACATGTATGCATGGGTGGCGATTACTGGTCGTCAACGACATGAATGAAAAGCCTGTTTGCAGTGTGGAAATAATTCCGCTTGAACTAAATGCAGACAAGCTCAGCAAGATTGTACCGACGCAACCTGAGGGAGGTTTTCGTCCAACAATAGCCTACGAATTGTCCCTGATACCGTTATTTCCAAAGAAGGACTCTCCCGTTGAATCAGAAGTCAAAGTCGTGACCTATGGAGTGAGCCCTGACATAGATGATGGGAGAAATAATGGCAAAAATTTTCCTCAACAATATATTAGAGCATTAATTGAAGCTCATCAAAATCTAGTCGAAAGTGGCCCTTGGAAACCGCAACTTTATTTAATCGATGAAGCAAAACAACAAAGTCCCTTCAGACAACTAGTTACCGACCAGGATAAAGTGGAGTTCTCTCTGCTGGCTATTGGGCCTGCAAAAGGAATTACTTTAACAGATAAAGAAAAAAAAGTAAAAGTTATCGCCGAGTATTGGACTCCGATTGGAGGTAACTTTCAAAATAGTAAGGATGAAACCATTACGTTAAATTCCCCTACAAATGAATTGAAGAACTTTTATGCCAAAATAAAATGGGAACTGGATACACGTTTGCCAGGGCAATATCTATTTCGTATTGAACGTTCAACTAACGGTCAAGATTTGCATGGCAATGTATGCCTTGCTGTTGTGGTACGAAAGGGGGCACTGTGAGCCGGCCTTCCGTCATTGTTAATGATAAAGAGTGGGAGCGGGTAAAGGCATATATTGACTGCGCGGAAAACAAACGTAAGGAAGAAGAACCATCGTTTACGATCACTCAGCAATTTGATGATGAAGTAGAAAAGTCCCGTAATAATCCGGAATGGAATAGTTTTTTAAAAAAATATGAGCTTCAAAAAGCAGACATTGATATTCTCATTTTTGCACTTGCTCCCATTGCATCCCCTATTATCGGCTGGCTTTACCGGGAGCATCAGACAGGAGACATTTCCGGGCATCCTGGAATCGATTTGATTTGCGAATTGCTCAGTTTAAAGCCTTCAGATGTAATGACCTATCGTAATCGATTGGGGAAACAAGCCCCTCTCATAAAGCATGGCCTGATTGTGTCAGAGCATTCCATGCCCTTTGCGCCGCTGAGGCCCACACAACGTGCGCGTACTCAACTATTAGGTTTAATCCCCGATGGCACCGAGATTCCCGGGGCCACCCTGGTGGAACCCCTCCCTTCACTTGAAGAGGTGATCTGTCCACGCACGCTCAAAGAGCAGCTTAGACAAATTGCTTCATGGCCCGGCCACGACTCCCAGTTGACCAGGTGGGGCATTGCGGTTGAACATGGGCCTGTTTCACTGCTGGCGGGACCATCGGGAACAGGGAAAACACTGGCAGCAACAGCGCTGGCCAGAGAAGCCGGTCTGAGCCTATACCGGGTTGACCTGGGATTATTGGTGAGCAAATATATTGGTGAGACTGAAAAAAACCTGAATGCGATGTTTGACCGTGCAGCAGAAATGGATTGTGCCTTACTGTTTGATGAGGCCGACAGCCTCTTCGGAAAACGCGGCCAGGTTAAAGACGCGAAAGACCGTTACGCAAATATGGAAGTGGGGCACCTGCTATCCAGAATTGAGCGCCACCGGGGCATGTGTTTGTTGACTTCAAATCTACGTGAACAGATTGATCCGGCTTTTCTCAGGCGTATAGATGTTGTATTACACTTCAATCTGCCCACAGAAGAAGAACGTCGACTACTTTGGAAAAAATATCTGGGAAAAATGGTTTGCCACACAAATCAAAATAAAGCTAAAAAAAATGATGAGGATAAAAAAGATCAGACGGAACTGTTAAACAAACTCGCGGTCGGTCCTCGACGTACAGGCGCCCAGATTGCCAATGCCTGTCGTTATGCCGGGCGGCTGTTGGCGGCAGAGCTGACCCGGAAGGATAAAACACCGCCGCAAGATACGCTATTGAACAAGATAGCTGCAAGCGTACATAATGAGTTGAAAAAAAATAGCGCTGAAGCGCTTCGTTCGAGTCTTGGTTTTTTGTGGGAATATCTCGGTGAGGAACAAAGATGATCCGCATTGATCATATTTGTATAAAGCTGCCCCATTCAATGCAATCACAAGCGACTGTGTTTGCAGAACATCTCGCTGATGCTATCTCACGTTTGGAGCATTCTAAGCCTGTACAGTTGAAATCATTGTCGTTGCCTTCGATTAAAATGAATGAGGGGCAGAATGTCAATGAAATAGCGACTCAAGTGGCTAAGCAGATTCATCATTTTATTGATGGAGGATAAACATGCTTAAATCTGAAGCTGTGGGACTTGGTGGCCTTCGCGACGGGCAATATGAGCGAGGTCTTCTCCTTGAGTATGCGCTGACACCGCAACCGCTGGTGTTGCCTTTCCTGTTTAACCCGTCAACCATTAGACGTACCCGGAGTGTGACGGTGAAAACAGGCGGAACTCCGGGCGCTCGTGGCGGCTATGGTTTTGCTCGTCCTGATGAAACGCCGCGGGCTTCTCAAGGAGTCACGGTTAATGCAGAGAGTTTCTCCTTTATGATCCTGCTCGATGCCACTGACCGTATGAATAAACAAGATCCCATAGCAACAAATATGGGGGTTCAGCCTGAGATAGATGTTATTCGCACCATGCTTGAGCCGAAGATTAATTCTCAACAGGGATTGCAGGATATCAGTATTGCAAGTGGAGAAAGAAAGGCGGCATTTGCCCATCATGAAGTGGCGTCAGTATTATTGTTTAAGTGGGGGAAACAGGTGCTTCCTGTTTTTATGACTCAGGCTCAGATTGATACAAAAGCAAATCTGCCCAACCTGTTTCCTTATCGCGCAGAAGCTATTTTGACCCTGCAAGTGATTGAGACTGATAATCCAGTTTACAAGCTTGAACAGCAGCGCCAACAGAAAACTGCGCGAAACTTTGTGTTTACAGCAGGATTGCCAACGGATATTTTGAAGTTTTAAAGGTGAAGCATGTTTGACAGGGACTCTCGTTATCTGAAAACACCTGTTTTTAAAGGAGCAGATTTTTCAGGCACCCGCCCACGTATTATTCAACCAACTTCAGGAGTGCTAGAGCACAGGGTGACAAAAGAAGATCGCCTTGACCGTTTGGCAGCACACTATTACAACGATTCTCGGAAGTGGTGGTTGATACTGGATGCAAATCCGGAAATATTTTTTGGCGGTAATTTGGATATGGGGCGATATGCCAACAGTGTCATTGTCATTCCGGCAGATAATAGTCGAAGCCGATACGGTTGAAAAAAGAAATGAATGGCAATCAAATAAACCGTGCTATGCATAACCAAAGTCAACAGAATCGAGCGCCTGCTGAATGTGTAATCGAAGTGAATAAAAAGGGGTTGAATAGTTTATATGATTATGTGCGGGAAGTAACCGTAAATTTGAAACGTAATGTGTCGGGAACTGCGACTATTGTGCTCGACTCCTTTCGTGATGAGCGTGGACGATGGTTGGTGCAGGATTCCGGTTTACTGCAACCCTGGGATGAAGTACAGATAAGCGCATCCTTTGGCAGACCGGAAAATGATAAAATCATGCACGGTTATATACGAGAGGTCAAACAGGAATATCCGGATGATATGGGCGCTGCACAGGTTACAGTTGAAGTTCAGGATGACCTGCTTAAACTTGATAGGGAACAGGTTCATGGAGTTTTATCTCACGAAGGAGAGGAGAAATCAGATGGCGCTCTGGTCAGAGAATTGGCCGGCCAGGTCGGTATGGAATGTATTACTGAAAAAGACGTTTCGGGAAAGGAGTTGGGCCTGACGCCGGGAGCGTTGCACATCAATACAACACCTGTAAAGTTTCTGCGCAAACGAGCAGAGGCCAATGGTTTTGAACTCTATACTCGTGAAGGCAAACTCTATTTTCACCCGCCACGACTCAAAGCAAATCCTCAACCCTCGATTTTAGTTTACGCGGGCTCGAAAACCAATTGCATTCGTTTCAATCTTCAGCACGATGGTCATAGACCAGACAAAGTACGTTTAATGCGGGAAGCGGAGAATGAGAAAGATAAAGATTCGCCGCCTCGAGAGTTTGAGCCGCGGCAAATAGCGTTAGGAAACAATGCGCTAACCAGTGAGGGCCGGGGACTTCGTCAGTTTGTCTGGAGTATTGATCGTCCCATTGGAGCAAACGAGGCAGAGGTGGAAAGTCTTGCCCAGGCAAAAGCCAATGAAAATCAGTTCAAGATAAAAGCCCAGGGTGTGCTGGATGGCACCATCTATGGTTATGTGCTCTTACCTCATTTGCCTGTCGAAGTGGATGGCATCGGTGAAACTTACGGCGGTATTTATTATGTCGATGAGGTAACGCACAAATTCACAAGTGGAGGTTACCAGCAGCATTTCAAACTGATTCGTAACGCCACAAATTAGAAACATTAAAATCGGAGCCAATGAGTATGGAAGAGACTATTCTGCAAATTGTGAAAGAGCTGGAGCAGCGACGATTCGGTAAATATCGGGGTACGGTTCAGGATAATGAAGACCCGAAAGAAATGGGATGTCTACGTGTTTCCGTCCCATCTCTCTTCGGCAGCGAAACGACGACATGGGCTCTGCCCTGCATGCCTTTTGGAGGTCTTGATCAGCAGGGCATGTTCTTTATCCCTGAAATTAATTCACAATTGTGGATTGAATTTGAAGAGGGAGATATGAGCAGGCCTATTTGGACCGGTGTATTCTGGAACAAAAAAGAGGAATTGCCCGATGATGCGGCAAAGCAAAAACCCACCACACGCATACTGCAGACGCCATCGGGCCACAAGTTACAGTTCGATGATGCTGAGGGTAACCGCCGCATAAAGCTTACCCACCCCACCAAGTCCGAATTGATATTGGAAGAGGATGGCTCTATAGAGCTAACCAACTCAGAAGGAATGACTCTCCAGTTGAATAACCAAAGGGGAGAGGTACTAGTGGAAGATGGCAAGGGAAATCAACTTCGAATGGACGATAACGGTTGGGCGGCTGAGGACAACTCAGGCAATCGAATTGAAATGGGCCAGGAGCTCATAACTGTGAGTGCCAACAGTTCAGTAAAAGTTGACGCGCCCAGTGTATCGCTGGCAGGGCAGGCGGGTGAACCATTGATCAAGGGTTTCAGTTTTCTTAGCAAGTACATGACCCATACTCACACTGTAGCTCCAATCGTTGGCGGACCCACATCACCGCCCATTCCCCAGGGTGAGATGGATTCGCTTTCAAAGAAAGTAACTACGGAGTAAAAATATGCGGCAACTGATTGACCCGGAATATATCTCTTTTCCATTTCGGATTGAAGGCAAAGGCTCGGCAACATGTCGGCGGCGTGAGCACATCCGGCAACTGATTGAGCAGGTGCTGTTCACCAATCCTAACGAACGGGTCTTCCGTCTTGAATTCGGAGCCGGTGTTCGTCGAATGGTATTTGAGGGAAACAGGAAGAGCCTCTGGGAACTGGCCAGGCAGCGACTGATTTCCAGTCTCAATGAAGTGCTTCATAGAGAAGTCGATCCTGCGTCGCTGCAGGTTGAAGCCGAAGGTGACGACGATACGCTGCATATTCGCATCGTCTATCGTCTTGCGACCATCAATCGACAGGAAGAACATTTATTCAACCTGGAAGGAGGATCTTTTGGCTGAACTCGATTCACCCATATTGATCTGGACGAAAAACCGTGAAGACCCGGCTTACCAGAAGGTTGATCTGCCTGCACCCCTGCCAGAGATTGGGGATAACTTTGATTGGCAGCAGCGTGATTTTGACAGCTTTCGGCTCGCCATGGAGAATGAGTTGCAGGATCGCTTTCCCGAAAGAAAACGTTGGACCTCAGGCGATGTGGAAGCGGTCTTGGTAGAGGCACTTGCGGCATTGCTTGACCAGCTTTCGGATATGGCTGACCGGGTCAGCGCCGAAGCATATCTTGAAACGTCCAGGAGGTCCGAGTCGGTGCTGAAGTGGCTCGACTTCATCGGGTATGACCCACTCGAATACCGGCCAGAGCTGGGATCGAAACGCGCCGTTGCGCTGGAGAAGCTGATCCGGCTTTATCGCGAAAAACCCCACGAAATGGAACGAGATAGACTGCGTGGACCAGCTTCAATCCGGCGTCAGCGGCGTATGGTGAGCCCGGATGATTATGGCGTCCGTCTTGAAGAGCACCCACTGGTTATGCGCGCCCAGACAACGCCACTATGGAACGGTTCCTGGCTGGAGCTTCATATAACTGTGGGGCTTTGGAAAGATTGGCGTCTTGATAACCATCTCATGGATAATCATCATCAATTGCCCGAAAAGAGAAAAAAGGAGGTCATCGATTTTCACATACAACACCGGTTACGCATGCCCAGGCTTGAAGACTCGACTGGCACGCCTGCACTGTTGGACAATCAGCCGACCATTCGTGAATTATTAAAAGATTACATTAAAAGTTTTCGTATGACAGGGCAACCGGTATTACTTAAGGATGTTATACCCGTAGGCTTATTTATTGGTGTTTGCGTATCCGTTCGCCATAACTACTTTCAATCCGAGGTACGGCGTGAAGTAGAACGTGCCCTGGGACGTGGACCGACCGGTTTTTTCAAGCCCGGCCGTCTGGCCTTTGGGCAGGATATCCAACTGAGTGATATCTACGAGTCCTTGATGGTTCTGGATGGGATTGAAAACGTCGTGCTGGAGAGGTTCGGGAAAAATGTAACAGATGCAGACCATATCAAAGACGGCCAGGCGCCTCAGAGGATCGAGATGGCAGCCGATGAGCTGGCGGTTTGTAACCTCAAAGGCCGCGGTCGTCTTAAAATTCGCTTGTGTGGCGGGAGGCGAGGATGAGCGGAAATGACCTTACACGCTGGAATCGCTCCGGCCTGAGCCGTCTGCAATATGTAAACGGCAATGCAGCCACCTACCTCGACAAGATTCGGACAGCCCTAAATGAAAAATTTCCCGATGTCTGGCGAGACAAGCCTGAACCATCTGATAATGGAGCCGACCTGGAAGAGAACGAAGAGTGGATTCAGCATGCAAAAAACAAACATCTTATCAAACAATATCTGGCGGAGCGGAGTGATATCGGATGGGAGATAGTGCGCGCCTTTGTCCGCAGTTGCCATGTGTTGACCAGCCATATGGACGCCCATGCGAATGAGACGTTTCTCCGCACAGCCACTCAGTGGAATTACATTCGCAAAATGGTTGCCATGCTGGATTATCATCCGCCGGGCGCCACTTCCGCAAAAACCCTGTTAGCTATTAAAGTCAGGAAGAAGCGCAAGGGAATAATTGAAAAAGGTCTGCAAGTGCGACACCGCCCTCTGTCAGGAGGCAAACCGATTGTTTTTGAGACCCTGGAAGATCTGGATGCAAATTGGAAGTTCAATGAATTTCGTGTGGACGGCCATGACCAGTCTCAGAAGAAACTAAGTAAAGCAGAAGAGGAAGCCGGGAACGCAGAGGGCATATTTGATATTAAAAAGTCACCATGGACTGCTAATCCGAAGGCGCCAGTAGCGATAAAAGATTCCGCCATTATTATCAAAGATGCAGAAGAGTCTGCTGCCGAGGCAGCATGGGTTCTGGATAAAAAGGGGAGTCGTATCAAGCTTGGCCACGAAGGAGACAACTGGAAGAACTGGTCAGTGGGGGAAGTGAGGCTTAAAAGCTCGCCTCGTTTTAAACACAAGCCATGGATTAATGGGAAATTGGTAAGGCGTGCCACTGTTCCTCATGGGATATCGGAAGGATCCGTCATTGCCTGGCGTAGTAATGTGGGGGAGACAGATAAATACGCATGGCGTTTTGCGGAGATAGAACGGGCTGATTCTATGGGGCTTGAACTGGTTATAGATGAAAAGTTCAAAAAGTTCTTAGATGAGAATGGTAATCCAGCATATAACAGCAAAGGCTATTCCGCGGATGACATCTGGCCTGATTGGTCTATCGATGACATTGAAGTAAGGCGCGCCACAAAACTTACCAACAGTTTCGCTGTTCCTGCTGGCTCAGAGGCGGAGAAGAGAATTGGGGATTTAGCGAATTTTACTTCAGCTAATATGGTTTCAAGTGGGGGCAATATAAATGATGACGATAAAGTATTTACATTATTTAAATTTGAAAATGGGAAGATTGATAAACATAAGCTTGATACAAACGTAGATCAAGATCAGGATTTTATGAACTTTATTAGATGGCTTTTTAAGGCCAGTGGATTTATTGCAAGTTTTCCACCTTCTCCAGACATACTAGTTAAAATTGGTGCGCTGTTAATGTTGAAAGATGCACGAATCCCATCGACTGGACAGCTGGTCTTTGAAGCTTTTCTGGATATTTTTGGTGGGAATGGAGATCAGAAGGATTATACCAAGGATCAGCAGGGTACCATACCTGCATTATTCAGATTTTGGATAGAGAAAGAAGAAGAAGAAGAAGAAACTGAATGGAATGAAGCTCGGCCATCAGGACGACCGCCTCTCGGCATAAAAGGTGAACTTTGGTATCTCCAAGAAAAGAAGGAAGGTGGGGGACACGTCGAAGGTGATCTTGAGACTTTTTCATTAAAAAACCAACACGACAAATGCTGGTTCTTTTTCAATGGCAAACCGACTGGAATAAATGTGGATGACTGGGCCGCTGCCAAGTTCAAACTTTCTACAATTGAAGAGCGCTGGTATGCAGTCAGGATAGAGGAAATTAAGAAGATTAAAGCACCTAAAGCACCTCCTGAAGAAGGTGTCACAACAGCCAGTGATCCGATTGATCCACCGGACCGTTATGTACACCCGGCAGCTTTTGCACTGTTGCTCAAACTGCCTGACTGGGAAGGTAACCCCTTCAATGACCTAAATGAAATCCCGGAAATGGTCGAATTTCAAGCTGATTTTCGACATGAAGGAGAGCTGGTTGGAGCTGACATCAATGAGGCAGACCTTGGTGATTCCATTAAATTAACTCGTTGTCCGAAAAATCTTTCCGTTGGCCGGACTATGCTGGCGGTAAACGAAGATAAAGGTATCGAGGTAAGGGTCAAGTCGGTCAATCCGGACAATTGCAGTGTTGAATTGGACCCACCCCTTGGTAAATCCTTCAACCAGGGTAATCTGATGCTTTTTGGCAATATAGTTCAAGCCGGTCATGGAGAGCGGCAGCCTGCTGCATTGTTGGGGGCTGGAACAGGTGCACAAAGGCTAAACCACCTGATGCTGGAGAGCAAAGAGGTCTCGACCGTGCCTGATAAACGGCAGGCAGGCGGTGCACGGGAAGATCTAACGGTGCGTATCGGTGATGAACAGTGGCACCAGGTAATTCATCTTGATCAGAGTGAGCCAACTGACCGGCACTTCATGGTCAGCACCACAGAGGAGGGTTACTTAAAACTTCAATTTGGTGATGATCGCCGTGGCCGGTCGCTTCCTCCCGGAACCAATAACGTCAGGGTCGATTACCGGATAGGGGCCGGTAGCCGTGGTTCAGTGCCGCCCGGCTCCCTGGAACAACTGGTACAGCCTCATCCTCTGGTTGAATCAGTGCAGCAGCCGTTTGAGGCCATAGGCGGCGCAGACATGGAATCGCCTGAGCATATGCGCGAGCGGGCTCCCGCATCGTTGCTGGCCCTTGAAAGGGCTGTTTCTATCACTGATTTTGAACAACTGGCGATGCAGCATCGCTCTGTGCGGCAGGCGCGCGCCTTTTATTATATTGGAAGTGCCGGCCAGAGAGACAAGGTAGAGGTGGTTATTGCTCTTGCAGATGGCAAGAAGCCGGATGGCAATATGAAAAAAGAGATTGCCGACTATCTTCAACAGCGAGCCGTGCCTACCGTTCGAGTCGACGTTATCCCCTACATTTCTCTTGAAGTTAAAATCAGGATCGATATCCGTGTTAACTACGCCACGTATGAAGCTGACAAGGTTGTAATAAAAGTTAAGGAAGCTATTGCAGAGACATTTTCGGCAGCACGGCGCGGCATAAATCAAGCGCTCCATCTCAGCGAGGTCTATGCAGAGGTAGAGAAAGTGCCGGGAGTCGAAGACTCGATTTGCACGTTTGAACTTAATTCTGTTTCGACAAAACAGCAAACCGTTGAGGCAGAAACAAAGGAGGAGATAGTTTTTATTCCCGGCAAAGATGCCGTCATCTGTGATTACTGGGAGTATAAGCCATGAATAAAACACCGAAATTCAACTCTATCGAGCAATTATGGAAGTCAATCGTCAAACCGGCTGATTATCAAGCTGTTGACCATTTGTGGAAAATGTTACCCGGTGTTTACCGTGAGCGGGATGAGCCTGATCAGGATAGAGAAGGGAAAAAAGGTGACCTGAAACTATACCTGGAAGGATTCGGTATTGTTCTGGATCAGGTAAAAAAAAATCTCGATCAACGCTTGCGTGACACTTCACCACTGACCTGCCAATCCTGGCTGCTGCCCTATTTTGCCGATATGCTGGATGTCCGCCTAGTGTCGCCGGATATTGAAGGACAGCGGCAGGAGATCGCCAACGCAGTAAGCTGGCGACAGCGAAAAGGGACTGTGGCGGTTTGTGTTGAGATTGCCGAGGCTGTGGGCCAAATGCCGATCATCGCTTATGAGGGGCACAACAGCGTGGCAACAAACCCGAGAGTTGGTTACCGTCAACCCACTATGATCGAACTGGGTGAACCAAACTGGCAAGAACCCCCGAAAGATCAGCCAAAAGATCCATCCCGTTCGGCAGAGCGGCCCGGTACTCCGGCGGTCACCGTTGATTTTAGAAAGCTCTCGGCTCCGTTCGAAGTGGACGAACAGCGCCCAACACCGCTGAGTGTGAAAAGCCGTTTTGGTGATGAGGAAATCCTCTGGCAACACGAGAATGCCCCACATGGCGTACCGGAGCAGGAATATCCCGGCTATCGCGATGTCTCGATGCGGACTCCCGATATGCGCACACCGAACTGGCGCGAAGGGCTTTATCATCCGAAACGGTTTAGGCTGTACACACCGGTTGCAGAAGGTTTTTTAAAAGAATATGGGATTGGCAAAACGGCCGTTAACCGTCTCTTAACCCCAATGCCTCCGCCTGATCCGGATGACTGGAAGGAGAGCACAACAAAAGCGAACTACCTTTATCACAGCAAAATCGATGAAATTAAAATAAGACGCTCATCAACGTTAACTTATATCTTCATTGAAGAACGGCTCCTTCCGGAATCCATCGATTCAATGGACAATGCTTCCCTCGAGCGTATTATCCGCCGAACCCTCATCACCAAAAATGTCCCGGTAAGCAGTGAAGAGTTGCAGCGCCCGAACGACTGGGCAGATGAGTGGCAACAAAATGATTTTCTTCTACAATGGGAGCGGCATTTTGTGCCTGATTCAGATGATTACGCCAAAGGAATATGGTACACTTCCGTGAAAGGTGGGACATGGAATTTGATTGCCGGAGAACCTGGTTCCGCTGGAAAATCATTGACTGAGCGCCAACATCTTAAAAAAGAAACACGCTGGCCCACTTTAATAGATAATTTAGATATAATCCGACCAGAAACTGATGTCCTCCACCCCCACTATATTGAAGTCAAGCAACTGACGCTTATGAACAGATTAATACTCTCCGGTGAACAGTGTATATTGACCATAGTTGCAGTCAAAAGCTTAGAAGCAAAAATGGACAGAGCGCAGCCACCAGCCAGTGAAGAGTCGCAGGTAGTCCCTGCCCATGTAAAGGCCACCCATTGTTTGATACAGAATATCACGCCTGGGAACCTGATTTTTGAACTAGAGTATTGCACGGTGAATACCGATTGGACCTGTTCCGAGTTACGTGCCAGTGATTGCATTCTGTTGGGAGAATTGACGGTGAAAGGTGTTGAGCTTTTGAGACTGCGCTATTGTTGCGCCCCAGAACTGGCGTCGAGTGCCTGGCCTGAAAATTGGGTCATTCATAAAGACTCTGTTACATCCGAGCAGCCAATTTTTTATGACTCAGAAAATTATCACGGTAGACATAGTTTGTTTAGTAAATTCTTTGGGGAGCGTGGATTTGCTGTGTTGCACCAGAACTGCCCCGCAAGCATCCGCCATGGCGCCGAAGATGGCGGTGAACTGGGCGCTTTTCACGATCGGCATTATTGCGGCCGCCAGGATGCAGTGTTGGAAAAACTTGTGGATTTTTTACCGGTGGGCATGTTACCGGTGCTCATTATAGATAGATACTGGCAAGCGCCACTAACCCGATAACGGAGGATATTCATGAAGGCTCAGATTTCACGCGATAGTTTTAACGAGGAAAAACAATATTCAGCGGTTTACCAGCAGCAGGGACGTATGCTCACCGATGCCGACTGGAACGAGATGGTGCGGATTCTGAAGCAGCGTATGGATAAAACCGTTGGCGCGGCTATAGAGAGTGGTTCGCCCCGGGAAGGTGGAATATTGATAGAGAACCTTCACCAACAGGATTGGATTGTGCCTGAACTTATAAAGGATAAAACAACGCACTTTTATGATAAAATGCGCTGGGGCCGTATTTATGTAGATGGCATGTATGGTGAAATTTTGCCAAATGACCTAACAAAGCTTGGAGAAACGCCAACTGTCCGGGAATTTTTTGCACAGCAACAATTTTTCCCCCATGCACCGAGTATGGAAAAAGAAAAAATCTACATTGTTTATGTCGATTTGTGGGAACGACTCGTTATTGCCTTGGAAGATAAAGGCTTAAAAGATTCTGCCTTGCACGGCGCTGATACCTGTGTGCGTACGGAGACAATGGCTCAGGTAAAACTATCAGTACTTGAACTGGAAGAAGATCAGGATATTGACGTAGAATGTGAAAAATGGAAAAGGGAACAACCGCGATGTGGCACGGCAACCCTTACGCGCACCCTGAATAATTCAAACACAAGTAAGAGCGAGAATGTTTCTGCCGCTGAATTTAAACAAAAAAATATGCTCTTTCGTATTGAAGTGCATGCTTCTTATTTAGAAGAAGGCAACCGGGTTGTTGAGATCAAATGGTCTTCAGAGAATGGAGCTGAGCAGCATAAGATTAAATCTGAAATCCCTGGTTTTTTAGATGATAAGCATGTATATGAATGTTTCTCTGACGTGACTGAAAAACTTTTAGGGATACACCGAATAGAGAACACAGATAATTTACACTTACAAAAAGGTGAATTATACACTAAACAAGAATATGAAGCTGCGCAAGACGTCACCAATATGGACTATGTCCGCCGATGGGACGGTACTATAAAACTGATATATAAAGATAATAAATGGAACGATGCGCAAAACTCTGAACATAACCGCGGTCAGTGGACTGGAGCAATCAATGAAAATTCAACACAGCTTATTCTAACAAACGATAATTATACTGATCAATTGGTTCTTAATCTGGACCAATCTGCGGGCAGTGAACAACAACCGGATGATTTTGTTGCAGGAGATTACTGGCTCGCCCTTTTTCGTGATAACGGCTCCGGAACTAAAGCAGAAGTTCTATCACAAAAACCGGTTGGTATTCATCATCACTATTGTGTGTTAGGTTTGGGAACACTTGGGCAAATAGTTACATTGCCCAATACAAGACCAATGCTAAAACCTCTTTTATGCCTCACACCGCAACAGTGGCGGCGGCTGAGTTTTCCAAGCCTCACGCGGCTGACCCTTGACCGGGTGCTGGTCGTGGACCAGAACGGCGATGAGGTTCCGCTCGAGGACATGCTGGCCCGGAGGAGCTCGATCTCAAAGCAAGGCGTCGTGACCTTCGAGGGCACCCTGCCACCTCTCGCCATTGTCGAGTCCGACTGGATCGACCCCGGCTTGGACACGGAGCCCTATATTGTAATCGTCGGCACCGAGGAGAGCGACGGGTCGATTCTGATCGGATCGAGCTTTTCCGACGCCAGGGTTCCACGCGCGCGCGTCCAGATAGACCCTTCGACCCATCATTTCCGAGTCCGCGCGTCGAACGGAGAGACCCAGTCAATAAACCTGAGAGTACGCTGGTGGGCGCTCAAGACGACCGATGAGGCAGCCGTTGAAACGCACGTTGCCGTCGCGCTGACAGTAGAACCCGCGTCGATCACGCTGGTCCCGAAAGCCAGGAAGCAGTTCAAGGCCATCGTGGGAGGGCTCCCCAGCACCGACGTCCAGTGGTTCGTCGACGATGTCGCGAATGGAGACGCAAATCGAGGGCTCATCGACCCACAAGGCAACTACACCGCTCCCGTCGTGGGGAGTAGCACCGTCTTCAAAATTCGGGCGAGGAGTACGTCCAGCCCAAGCATGGAGGGGACCGCGACCGTCAGTGTCCACGTGGTAACACCGCAACCCGGTAGGCTGTGGGGCAAAGTCTTTGATGGCACTGGCCTCTTTCCTTCACCATCCTCACTCCCACCCGATACTTCAGGCCTTGACGGTTTGTATGGAGCGGAGATCCATCTCGGCAGTCGGTACAAAACGACAAATATGGATGGAGACTACAGTTTCGACGGCCAACCTGCGGGTACCTACGAATTAAGGGTGTCCAAAAGCAACTTCAAAA
>JAJSZW010000061.1 GCA_030262895.1 Deltaproteobacteria bacterium
CCGACGGCTATGCACTGACCGGAAACTACGTCTGCGGCAACTTCACCCTGGGAGATGGCGGCGGCATCGGCCATTTGGGCCGGAGTGAAGACGGGCTGATCGCCAACAACACCATCATCTTCAACGAGTCCTTTTTCCAGGGGGGTACTGTCAACGGCGGCGGCATCCTCATCGCCGGCCAGGCGCCCCTGGGCGCCGCAACAATTGGCCCCGGCTCTGGTCCGGTAACGATCAACGCCAACCTAATCCTGGGCAACGCTGCCGGGGCCGGCGACGGCGGGGGCATCCGCACCAGCCGCACCAACTCGGACACGATCAACATCTTCAACAACATGATCGTCAACAACGTGGCGGCCCTGGCAGGCGGCGGCATCTCCCTGCAGGACACTGCCAGCAGCAACATCATGTACAACACCATCGCCCACAACGACAGCACGGCCACCGCGGGCGAGGCCTTTGCTCCAGGCAGCCCCACCCAGTCCACGGCGCAGCCGGCAGGCATCGTTTCGCGGGCCCATATCCAGCCGCTTGGGGCACCGGGTTTTTCCAACCCGGAACTGGTCAGCAACATCATCTGGCAGAACCGCTCATTCTACTTCTTTCTGAATCAAGTTGCGGATCCGCCGGTTTTCGGGCTGCTGCCGGACGTGGGCGCAGGCACGGCGCCGGTTTACTGGGATCTCGGCGCCCCTGTGGGTCAGTTGCTCAATCCCGAGGACAGCATTCTTACCGACACCGGAGGGTACCCGGGCAGTAACAACAACAGAAGAATCGACCCACAGTTTGTGCGTCCGTACTTTAACGGCGACCGTGGCCAGACCATCCTGTTTCCGGAGATCACCACCGCGATTCAGGCCCCCCCGGCATTCGACGAGGGCGGCAACTTCATCAATCTGCGCTTCGGCCCGTTGACCCTCACGGATCCTGCGACCGGTCTTCTCTTCGGCGATTACCACATTGGCCGCAATCTCAATGGGGGGGACCGGGACGTGGTTGACGATTTCAGCGAGCTCCTTAATGACTACGATGGAGATTCTCGTTCACCGACCGGCCAACGGCCCGATGAGGGCGCGGATGAAGGATAAACAAAGTATCAACCCTGCCCGCCGGGCCTGGCCCCGGCGGGCGAAAAACCATGAAAGGGGTAACATCATGAGTATATTGACAAAATTTATGCTTCCATTCCTGGTGGTTGTTTTCCTGCTGGTGGGAGCGGTGCCGTCCGGGGCGGGGGTCGATGTCCAGTGTCCCGGTGATCTAAACGGAGATGCCATTCCGGACCCTGACTTCCTGGAAGGGACCCTGCCGGACCCCAATCCCGATGAGATTGAAGTGGGAGATCCCAACCCCGATTTCGACCCGAACGTGAGGTGCATGCATCTCGGTGCGGGGGACGGTTTCGTCACCATGGCCGACGGCAAGCTCCAGTACATCTTCAGCTACAGCGATCTGACCGGCATTTTGGATGATCCGCTTACCATCGGACTGGACGAAAGAATGGATGCCGGCATGCTGGCGGCGACCTTTCCGGCGCCCCAGATCGTGCTCGACGAGGGCGACGAGTTTTATCTGAGCCTGACCAACGTCGGCATGATGATCCGGCCGGACCTTTTTGACCCGCACACCGTCCACTGGCACGGGTTTCCCGAGGCCTCCTCGGTCTTCGACGGCGTACCGGACGCCTCCATCTCCATCAACATGGGCTCCAGTCTGACCTACTACTACAACGTGGTGGAGCCGGGCACCTACATGTACCACTGCCACGTGGAGGCCACCGAACACATGCAGATGGGCATGCTGGGGAACCTGTATGTCCGTCCGGCACAGAACAAACTGCCGGACTCCACGGTCCTGAACGGGTTTATCCATAACGTAGGCAACGAGTATGCCTATAACGATGGGGATGGATCCACCTTCTATGACGTGGACTACGCCATCCAGATCGGCGCGTTCGACTCCGATTTCCACGACTCCAGCTACACGGTCCAGCCCCTGCCGTTTGCCGCCATGCGCAACAACTACCCCATGCTCAACGGCCGGGGCTACCCGGATACCGTGAATCCCGATCCGCTTCCGGCGCCCCCCGAAGCCAATCCGGTTCCGGGGACGACCTCGACCCAACTGGCCAGTTCGTTGATTACTGCCGATGCCGGGGATAGGGTACTGCTGCGCCTCTCCAGCCTTGACGTCCAGCGGTTTTACACGGTGGCCACGATCGGCATTCCCATAAAGGTGGTGGGCTACAACGCCCGGCTGCTAAGGGGGCCGAGCCCTGACGGTACCAACCCGGGCAAGGACCTCTACTACACCACAAACTCGGTGACCCTCGGCGGTGGGGAGTCGGTAGATGTGATTCTCGAAATCCCGTTAGCCCCGTCCGGGACGACATATTTCCTCTACACCACCAACCTCAACTACCTGAGCAACAACCAAGAAGATTTCGGGGGCATGATGACCGAAATCGTGATCAACTGAATAAAGGAGGACAGCCATGAAACGAGTTACAAAAACAATGCGGGACGCCGGCCTCCTGATGATCGCTGTTGCGGCCCTGCTTCCTCTGCTGCTGTTTGCCGTCGACGCTGACGCCATGATCGACGGTGTCAGCGGGACTTCCTTTGCCTTCACTGCCAAGGCGGACCACATCAGCACCCCCGACGGCGGCAGTGTGCTGTTCTGGGGATACGCCAACGGCAACGGCCGGGCCCAGTATCCTGGCCCGACCCTAATAGTCAACCAGGGGGATACGATCACCATCACGCTGAAAAATAAGCTCCCCAATCAACTGAGTATGCCCGTGTCCATCGTTTTCCCGGGCCAGGAGGGCGTGACCGCCGCCGGCGGAACCACCGGCCTGCTGACCCAGGAGAGCAGCGGGATAAATCTCACTGACACGGTAACCTATACCTTCACCGCCACCCGCGCCGGGACCTACCTCTACCACAGCGGCACGCGGCCCGAGCTGCAGGTTGAGATGGGACTTATAGGGGCGATCATCGTCCGGCCCTATGCTGGCGCCGACCAAGCCTACAATGATCCCGCCACGCAGTTTGACCACGAGTACCTGTTTTTGCTGAGCGAAATGGACCCGCGGATTCACGATCTGGTCGAATTTCAGGGTGTTGCGGCACTGGAGAGCACGGATTACCTGTCCGACTACTTCCCCAACTACTGGTTCATCAACGGGCGCAACGCGCCCGACACCATGTTCGCGCCCTATGCAAAATGGCTGCCGACGCAGCCGTATAACTGCATGCCGATGACGCACCCCGGTGACCGGATGCTGATGAGGGTGATCGGGGCCGGCAGGGACCTGCACCCCTTCCATCACCACGGCAACCACTCCCGGGTGATCGCCAAGGACGGCCGACTGCTTGAAAGCGACCCCGGCGTTTCCGGGCTCGATCTGAGCTACGAGGTGTTCACCATTCAGTCGGTCCCCGGCAAGACCGTGGACGCCATTTTCCAGTGGACCGGCAAAGGCATGGGCTGGGATATTTACGGCGACACCCCGCATGACTGTGTGGACGGTGACGGTGACGGCTTCGATGACACGACCCACGAGTACTGCGCAGATCACGGCAAGCCCTTCCCGGTAAATTTGCCCGGCGACCAGGAACTCACTTTTGGCGGGTTCTGGAGCGGCAGCCCCTTCCTTGGGTCGTCGGAACCGCTGCCTCCCGGTGAGGGCGGGCTCAACCCCAACGCGGGGTTCGCGTTCATGTGGCACTCCCACACGGAAAAAGAAATGACTAACTACGACATCTTCCCCGGCGGCATGATGACCATGATGATCATCAATCCCCCCGGAACGATTGTTCCATAGAGAAAGGAGGGATAATTGATGAAATGCAAAGTATTTAATAAAAATTTGACAATACTGGCCCTGGCGCTGATGGCCCTCGCATTGACGGCCGGCTCCTCCTTTGCAGTTGATCTGGTAGCCTTGAAGTCGGAGGCAATTATGCCGGACGGTACGCCGATCACCATGTGGGGTTTTGCCTTGGATACCGGTCAGGTTTGTGAGCCGACAACGTTGCCTGCCTGGGACGTCGGTCCGACACTGACCGACGCGGACTTGGTGGCTGGAAGCCTGACAATCAACCTGAGAAACTGCTTGTCCGAGGAGGTCTCTATCGTGATCCCCGGGCAGGCTGCTGTCCTTAATCCCGTCACATTTATGGATGGTCAGGGAAGGACGAGGGTGAAATCCTTTACCACTGAAACACCGGACGATGGGACCACTGTGGTTCCCTACACCTGGACCGGCCTCAAGCCCGGAACGTTTCTTTACCAGAGCGGAACCCACCCGGCTAAGCAGGTTCAGATGGGGTTGTATGGGTCATTAATTGTGCTTCCAGCCACAGCTGGAGCTGCCTATGACCCCTCGTTGACAAACCCCGATACCGCGTTTGACACAGAAGTGGTGCTGCTTTACAGCGAGATCGACCCGGCCCTGCATGATCCTGTGCCGGCCACGGCCCAGCCGATCAATTACAAGCCGCAGTATTTTCTCGTCAACGGCAATCCTTACGAAAATGGCGATCCGGCGTTGACCGCCGGCAATGTAAGCCAAAACACGCTGATCCGGTTCCTGAACGCCGGGCTGAAGACCCATGTTCCCACCCTGCTGGGGGCCTACATGCGCGTGATCGCCGAGGACGGCAACCTGTATCCGTATGCCAGAGAACAGTATTCGGTGCATCTGGCCGCCGGCAAGACCATGGACGCCATATGGACGCCGGCGGCCGGCGGCACCTACGCCCTGTACGACCGCAGCCTTCATTTGACCACTGCGGGGGTTACCGGCGGGGGGATGCTTGTCCAGTTGGCTGTGGGAACCGCCTCTGGGGCGCCGGTGGCTGTGGATGACAGCGCTACCGTGGCCGAGGGTGGCACAGTGACGGTTCTCGACACAACCCAAACGAGCGTGCTTTTTAACGACACAGGAGTAAACACCCTTGAGGCCATTTTGGTCAGCAATGTCAGCAACGGCGACCTGACGACGCTCTCCTCTGATGGAACCTTCAGCTACACCCACGATGGCGGCGAAACTGCGACCGACAGTTTCACTTACAAGGCCAGGGACACAGTGAGCCTGCTGGAGAGCAACGTGGCGACGGTGTCGATAACCATCACCCCGGTGAACGACCCGCCGGTTGCGGTGAATGACGCCTACGATGCTGTCGCTGGCAATATCCTGACCGTGGCTGCCCCCGGTGTGCTCGGCAACGACAGCGATCCGGACGGCGATCCACTTACGGCTTCGCTGGATGTCTACACCGGGCCTGGCATACTGACGCTGAACTCGGACGGGTCATTCAGTTACACACCAGCTTCAACGGCAGTACCCGGCGACACAGACAGCTTCACCTATGTTGCCAACGACAGCACAGTTGGCAGTGCAGCCGCGACGGTGACGATAACCGTTATTGCCTCGCCGGCCAACCAGCCACCGGTGGCGCAGGATGACTTCGCGAGCACGCCGGCCAACAGCACCGGTGTCATCATCAACGTGCTGGCCAATGACTCCGATCCGGACGGCATCCTGGCTCCAAGCACGGTGACCATCGTGACCAAGCCGACCCAAAAGGGCAAGGCCACGGCTAACGCCGACGGCACGATCACCTATGTCCCGAAGCGGAACTTCAGGGGCACGGATGTGTTCACCTATACCGTCGAGGATGATGCCGGGGCCACCTCCAACGAGGCCACGGTCAGAGTCAATGTGCTGTAGACGGGTGATAGGCGATACCCGAACCATCCTTATTGATGCTAACAGGAAAAAAGGCCGGGCATCTGCCGCATCGGGCAAGTGCCCGGCCCTTGACACCTGAACACCATGAGAGAAAATAACAAACCCTTATCACAAGGAGGGCTTATGACTGAAAACGTTGCGACGACGTCCCCATCGAAGACCCAACAACGCGTTCTCAAATTGCCGGCGTTGATCGTTGCGCTGTTCCTGGTCTTTCTTTTGGTTCAAAAAATCGATTTTGAAGGGGCGGCTGCACAGCAGGCTTCCGAACCGGTCACGAAGGCAAAAGGCATGGAAGAGACCTGGGGCATCCGGATCCAGAGCATCCGCCTCACGGCACACGGTCGCATGGTCGATTTCCGCTACCGGGTATTGGACCCCGAGAAAGCGGAGGCCCTGTTTGTGCGGAAGACCAACGCCTACCTCTTGGACCAAGCCAGCGGCAAGGTGCTGGCAGTGCCCACAACCGCCAAGGTCGGCCCACTACGCACCTCCAACAGGCCCCAGCAGGGGCGGGTTTACTGGATGTTTTTCAGAAACCCTGGGGTGGTCAAAGCCGGCAGCAAGGTGACCATCATGATTGGGGAGTTTAAGGCGGAAAACCTGGTTGTGGAGTGATATGATATGAGCTCAAAGCCGAAAGCCGACAGCTCAAAGGGGAACACCGCTGAAATCAGCTCCACGAGGAGGTAACCATATGAAAAACCCGATAATCGCTATACTAATAAGTGTTGTGCTTCTATTAGGTGCCGGACTTCCTGCCCAGGCCAATGTCATCGACCCGGACCTGCAAACACTGCTGGATACTTTGGGTCGGGATGATGAGGTGAATGTGTTGGTTACCCTCACCGATCAGGTCGATATTGAAAAGATCAAAGACAAAAACAAAGACAAGACAAAGCAAAGAGCGCGCTCAGGACCGCACTGATTAACGAGCTCAAGGACAAGAAAGATAAAACCCAGCAGGCCATCAAAGACTTTTTGAAGGGCAAGGCGTTAAAAATTACGTCTTTCTGGATCTTTAACGGGTTGGCGGTCACGACCACAAAAGAGGTAATTATCGAGCTGGCAAAGCAGCCCGGGATCGAAAACATCCGGCTGGACGACATCCTTGTCAAATCAGATTTTTCTTCTGCCGGTGCGGCGGCGCCCGAGGGCGCGCCCGCATGGAACCTTAACACCATCCGCGCTCCGGAGCTCTGGGCCCTGGGCTACACCGGTGCGGGAATTGTGGTCGCCGGCATGGACACCGGTGTGGATGCCGGCCATGCGGATCTGAGCGGCAGATGGCGCGGGGGATCAAATAGCTGGTACGACCCCAACGGCGAGCATGCCACGCCCTATGATTATGACGGCCACGGCACCCGGGTGATGGGTGTGATGGTCGGCGGCGATGCCACCGGAACGGCCATCGGCGTGGCACCGGGTGCGCAGTGGATTGCGGTAAAAATATTTAACGACGTCGGCGTGGCCGAGTACAGTGACATCCATCTGGGGTTTCAATGGCTGCTTGACCCGGATGACAACCCGGCAACAAATGACGCCCCGGATGTGGTCAATAACTCCTGGGGGTTCCGGGAGCTTGTCAATCAATGCTTCACCGAGTTCCAGCCGGACATCCAGGCATTGAAGACGGCGGAAATCGCGGTTGTTTTTTCAGCGGGCAATGAAGGCCCGTATCCCGCCACCAGCATCAGCCCGGCCAACTACCCCGAAAGTTTCGCCGTGGGTGCCGTCGATGAGGCCCTTGCCATAGCAAGTTCCAGCAGCCGCGGGCCTTCCGCCTGCGACGACAGCATCTATCCGGAAGCAGTCGCCCCCGGGGTGAACATTAAAACGTCGGATCTGAGCTTCGGCGGGGTTTTCCCGAATTCTTATGCCTATGTTTCCGGCACGTCCTTTGCGGCACCCCACCTGGCCGGCGCGATGGCGTTGCTCCTGAATGCAAATTTCCAGGCAACGGTTTCAGAGCTCGATCTGGCGCTGACACAATCGGCCGTGGATCTGGGTCTGAATGGGCCGGATTATGACTATGGCAACGGCCTGGTGGATGTTGTGGATGCCTGTCTTCTGCTGGGAGAAAACCCGCCCCAGTGCACGAACGCTGATAACGACGGCTACTACGCCGAGGCAGGTTGTGGTACCGCCCAGGACTGCGATGACACCGACGCCACAATTTATCCGGGTGCTCCGGAAATCATGGATGACGGAATTGATCAGGATTGTGACGGCACTGATCTAACCAGCGGGCCTGCCTGCACAGATGCTGACAACGATGGGTATTATGTGGAGGCGGATTGTGGTGAAGCATTGGACTGCAATGACACCGACGCCACCATATATCCATCGGCTCCTGAGACAAAGCACGACGGCATCGATCAGAACTGCAACGGCTACGACCTGACCATCGATATTGCCAAAGCCGCTTACACCGCCAAAAAGGATACACTCAGCGTGGAAGCCTCCAGCGTTTTGGGTAGCACCGCCGCCCTGGAGCTGGTCGGCTTCGGCTCCATGAAATGGAACCGCAAAAACCAAAAATGGACGATTTCAATCCGTGGTGCAGGCGGTAATCCAGGCACGGTAACGGTCCAAGGTGTTGAAGGCGCAGAAAACGCCGATGTCAGATAAACCGTAAGCTGTTGGCCCTGCGGATTATTTATTGTGCGTATTGGACCAGGGCGATTATTTAACCTAAGAGGTTTAATGAAAAACAAACATAGTGTCAAAGCTTGAATTGTGAATTAATTTTTTCAAAAACTGGTTTTTCACTTTTCTGTCTTTATTCATTTTCTCTTTAAAGGTTTTCGCACAATGACTGATAGAGCTGCCAAGCTTCTCTCACCAAGCTTCTGTTTGCTCTGCCCATACTGATTTTGCTAAATGGTAGTGGCTTAATTGTCAAGCATTAATTCACAATTCAAGCTTTGACACCGATCCCAAGTATTGTTTTTCCGTTCATCCACTTATCAATATTAAAGGAGGTAGGAATTATGTACACAAAAATGATAGAAAACAACAAGCTGCATAAAATGCTGCGAGGAAACAACAGAGATCGGATAATTCGAATTCCCTGGTGTTTATTACTGACCACTCTCCTATTAATATTCACATCAATACCTGTGCAAGCTGCACACCTGTCGGATATCAGGGCTGACATCACCATACTTCAAGGCGAAACACTGGCGCAGATTCCAGAAAAGTATTCAGATAGCCCCGTTGAAGCCCTCGACAATGCTATCTCAAACATTGACAAAGCGAATAACCATACTTTGGAAGGCTACGAATGCAAAGCATATAACTTTATTGAGGCCGCCATCAGCAAGATGAATAAATATGTCAACAAACTCGAGAACTTGAAGAAACAAGAAAAGGTATTGCCCGCAATTGTCGATCCGCTCATTGCACATGCTTTCGTCATAGTAGCTGCACTCAATGACGAACTTCCCGGCGGTGGTACTCCAGCTTCGGCAGTGATTGGCGCCGAGCTGTATGCAGGAAATCTGTGTATGCTGTGCCACAGTGACGATGGATCAGGAGGTATCGTTGGAGTAGACATTCAGGGAAAAGCAAACTGTGATATTTATACCGCTATGATGACAGAGGAAGTGCACGGCGGGATCACAACCACCATCGATGAATCCAAGGACCTGGCTGCCTTTCTATCCGATCCCGTCCAGCTTCCCGTCATAGCGACAGGGCCTTTCGCCGATCCGAATAATTGCCGTATCTGTCATCCCCGGCAATACGAGGAGTGGCAGGGCAATATGATGTCTTACGGGGCACGCAGTCCGGTTTTTAGCGCCCTGGAAGCACTCGGAAATAAATTAACAGGCGGCGCGCTTGCCAAAATCGATGGTGTTACTGACGGGTCAGATCTCTTCTGTCAGCGATGCCACAACCCGGTAGATAGTTTTCTTGACAACTTTCCCACTTTTGAGGGCAGTGACGCGCCTCCACTCCGTGACTCCGCATCTGAGGTGGGCGGACTCGGCCTATCCTGTGATGTTTGCCACCAGGTATCAGGGCCGGATCTGACTCGGTCTCTCAAAGGTGACCTTGGTGACGGCATCGCAAACAATGCGTTAATTCTTGCACCCGGAGAAGAAAAATTTGGGCCAATTACAGATCCGCAACCGAATCCCATACATCAGTCCACCAACAGCGCGTACCTGAAAAGCTCCGAGTTTTGCGGCGCCTGTCATGATGTTCGTCCCCGAGCAGCCGATGTCATAGAAGGTGAAGATTTTCAACGGCTGGAAGACCTCTTTACGGAATGGCAGAAAGGACCCTACGGTCCGATCGCGAATATAGTCGGTGGTGTTGTAAGTTGCCAGGATTGCCACATGGATGCAGGGCCGCCTGCCCCGGCGGGAACGTATCCGGAAGATAAGACCTCGGTGTATCCCCGCCCTCGTGACAGTACCGAACGACGGGTATCAACTCATTATTTCACCGGTGTGGACATAGCTCTGATTGAAGATTTTCCCGGACAGGACGACCCGGGCCTGGATTCCCATGGATATCCGATAGGTCAGGCTCAACGCAGAGACGATCTGTTAAAGTCCGCGGCAACCATCGACCTTTCAGCGCCGTTAACCGTTACTGGTGGAGACGTGCTGCCGATTACCGTCGATGTCACGAACATCGGTGCCGGGCACAATATTCCCTCGGGTTTTTCCCAGGAGCGGCAGATGTGGATTGAGTTAATTGTTGCCGATGCCGGCGGCGAGATCATATACCAGTCCGGGTACTTGCAAGACAGTGCTCATTCTGAAACCGGAGAGTTGACGCCCGACGGCAACCTGCACGATGAGGACCTCCAAAACCTCATCGTTGTGATTGATCCTGAAACTGGAGAAGCCACAACCCTGGAGCATGGCCCGGATTACAATTTGCGGCATGGTAATTCACCAGTAAACCTGGGGCTCGCCAATTTTGGCAACGAGTTCATTCGCGTGGGCTCAACCGGCGAGGAAGAGGAGGTCTTCATACCGTTCTTGGCCGATCACATGGATAACTCGCATTCCATACCACCGCTTGAGACGGAGAGCGTGCGGTACGACGTACTCATTCCTGTAGGAACGACTGGGCCAATCTCTATCACCGCCCGTTTGCGTTTCAGGCCTTTTCCGCCGCGGTTTCTGCGTCTTTTGGCTCAGGCAAGGCCTGATCTTGTTGATGAGGCTCTTGTGGATCGCAATACAATAATTGAAATGGCAGCAACTGCCCCTCATAGTGTAATGGTCCAATAGTACAAGCCGGGAAGTATCAAGAAGAGCTTCTATCTGAATAGTAAAATTAACATACGTATAATTAATCGCTATCCAGTGTGGCCCCATTCCAGCAGAATTGGAGTGGGGTCATACTCTTTAATGATGTAAAGTAGACATAAGGCAAGGCGATATGAACCCATTTAACCTTGCTCATCCTCCAGGGGCCTTTTCGGGCACAGCCGGTTGTCACTGCAAAGGGACGGGAACACTTCTTTTCGGAAGCTCCGAAGGTAGTGTCAAAAACTTGAATTGTGAATTAATTTTTCAAAACTGGCTTTTCACTTTTTTGTCTTTATTCATTTTCTCTTTAAAGGTTTTCGCACAATGACTGATAGAGCTGCCAGGCTTTTCTCACCAAGCTTCTGCTTGCTCTGCCCATACTGATTTTGCTAAATGGTAGCGGCTTAATTGTCAAGCATTAATTCACAATTCAAGCTTTGACACCCGATTTCAATTTTTCGGGCTGGTCACCTGATGATTCCACCGTCTTCTTCTCGATCACTTCGCCTATGACCTTCAGTGCTGAAAGATCGAACAAATGTTAAATCCCATTTTTTGTCCTTCCCGACTATGAGTGTATGCTCAATCCTCGCGCAAAGTTTCCTGCTCATTTATTGTGACATTCCACATTAAATGTGATGACTGCGGTAAACTTTGTGTACGCCAACTATGGGCTTGAACTAATTGGGTGAAAGTCCCCTGTACGTGAACTTGTTTAATATTTTGATATATTAACAAAAGTATTAGTCAAAGGCAAGATCGACTAAAAGGAGCGGCAACCCGGAGCGCAAAGCTATGAGCCAATATCCATTAGGAATGTTGCGGCTACTAATTTTTTGACACTGACTTCTTGTTGACAATAGGAACGCCTTGTCATATGTTGAATTTTAATTCATATCATGACAAACAGTTCATCACCGATGGAGATTTAAAATGAAAAATGGCAAACCTTCAAGAAAGGAACGGGAATATTTACGCCATCGCCAAGAGATTCTTAAGGTGGCTTTGAAACTCTTCTCTGAAAAAGGCTTCCACAATGTTTCAATGCATGAAATAGCAGAAAAGTCCGAATTTGCTGTCGGAACGCTGTATAAATTTTTTTCAAACAAAGAAGACCTTTACAGAGCCCTTATGCTGGAAGCGTCGAACGTATTTCATTCGTCATTAATGGCAGCACTTGCAACATCCGGGAGTGAACTGGAAAAAATCAGGGCGTGTGTGGAAGCCAAGATAAAAGTTTTTATGGATAATTTGGATTATGTCCGCCTATATATGGCTGAAACCCAGGGGGTCAGTTTTAATGTCAAGACCAGTCTAGACCCCGAAATAATGGATAGGTATGAAAAGTTCCTTAAACAACTGGCACGTGTCTTTGAAAACGGAATTAAAAAAAGACTTTTCAAGAAATTTGAACCCTACCTTCTTGCGGTAGCACTTGACGGTATTTCTAATGCACTTTTATTTCATCATGTTGAATATCCCGGTGCTCATTCGTTTGATGCAGATCTGATTATAAACATATTTTTTCAGCAGGTTTATGAAAAGGAAGATCTCAGAGATGAATAAATTCGTTGTCTTGATAATATCAGCCTGTATGACCATTCCTCTCTCTTGCGCCGATCGTTTGCGCCGCAGAGGGTGGGGACACATCTCTTACATTAAACAAGGCTATTGAGATGGCACTACACAATAATACCATTATAAAACAGGCCATAGAAAATCAAGAGGCGGCAATTGAGGAGCAAAAAAGCGCCCGTGCCGATTTCTTGCCAAAGGCATCGGCTGGATATTTATATACGAAGCTGAAGGATGCTCCGTACGCAATCATGGGAGGGACACAGATTGATGTTGGAGATAATGATCAGTATCACTGGGATCTGGCCTTGAGTCAGCCTCTTTTTACGGGCTTTGCACTTTCAACGAGGTACGAAATGGCAAAGCTTGGGGTTGACATAAAAGATGCGGAAAAGGAGCAAGCCGTTCTGGATGTATAGTAATCCTCATATGACTTGATACCAAATTCGTTGATTAAGTAACTAGTGTCTGAACGAAAAGTCCGGTTTTTGGTAGGTTGGGTTGAGCGTAATCAGTTATGTTGGGTTTCGTACCTCAACCCAACCTACGAATATCAAGCAATTGCCAAAATATGGTTTCAGTGAGCAAAACCCAACAAATCATGTGGCAGGGGTTTTCGTTCAGGCACTAACTAAAAACAAAAAATGCAATGCTTCAAAATTGTATCAGCTCATATGAGGACACCTATAGTTAAACAGGTCAAAACAGCGTATTTCAATATACTCCTTCCTGCAGTATCAACAGCAGATGACAACATCTACCGAGGTGCTGGATGCCAGAACATTTCTAACACGAGCAGAGACAAATTATTACAGCGCCCTTTATGGCTATATGATATCGCTTGCTGAACTGGAAAGAGCAGTGGGGAGAATGACCAACTAAGAGGAGTACACGGTTTATGGGAAACAAAACAGTTAACAAGGTAAAAAAAGGAACTGTTATAGCATTGACCGCTATTTTGATCTTTGCGGGTTTTGCTGTCTTTAACTATGTCAAATACAAGGCCCAGAAAAAGGGGGAAATAAAGACGATGGAAAAAATCCCCGTGCAGGTTGCCGAATCAAAGGTCATGAATCTCAAGTCGATTCTGGAGCAGACCGGAGATATCAGATCCGTGATCGAAGTCGATGTCTATCCCAAGGTTCCGGATAAGATCATTGAGAAACTTTTGGTGGAAAAAGGGGATTTCGTAAAAAGAGCTGCCCCTATTGCCGTGCTTGAAAAGGATACGATAACGGCACGGGTAGCACAAGCAAAAGCTGCTGTTGATATGGCAGAGGCGAATCTTGACGTGCTGGAAAAAGATTATGCTCGAATAGAATATCTTTACAAAGAAAAAGCTGTCGCCAAACAACAGCTCGACCACATTAATGCCCAGTTGAAGGCCGCTAAAGCACAACTAAGACAGGCGCATGAAGCATTGAAGCAGCTCGAAATTCTCTATAAAGAGCACAAGATTTGCGCTCCCATAGATGGCTTTGTTTCTGCCCGTTATATAGACCAGGGGGCCATGTCAGACACAAAGAATCCGATTATTCGTATCTCCTCTCAAGAGCAGTTAAAGATCGTAACCTCAGTTACCGAAAAAGACTTTCCTCATGTCAAAAAGGGAATGAAGGTGGAAATTATGGTCGATGCTTTTCCAGGAAGTGTCTTTAATGGAACTGTATCAATCATCAACCCTACTCTTGATCCCGCTACCCGGACCGGTGAGATAGAAATTCATATTACGAATAAAGACCTGACGCTTCGTTCAGGGATGTTTGCCCATATCCGTCTCTACCTGGGGGAACGAAAGGGCATGGTAATCTTGAGCGATGCCTTGATCAAGCTGCCGGGCACAGGGAATTATTACGTTTATGTAGTGGAAAATGCCTACGCCGTCCAGAAAAATATCAAAACCGGTATCAGCCAGGGTGAGTATACTGAAGTGGTGTCTGGATTAAAAGCAGGTGAACAGGTAGTGGTCAAAGGCCAAAACAGGCTGAGGGACGGGGTTGCTGTTGTGGTTGAGGGACAAGTGCCAAGAGACGAGAGTCAAGCAGGGGTAGGCAGATGAGACTTCCGGAATTTTCGGTAAAACAACCAGTGGCTACCCTTATGCTCTTTTTGGCCTTGGGGCTCATCGGGGCCTTTTCTCTTACCAGACTGAATCTCGATATGTTCCCTGATATCGACCCCCCTGTGGTTTCTATCCTAACTTCCTGGCCGGGGGCAAGTGCGTCCGACGTGGAAACTGAGGTTACCGAACCCATTGAAGACGTGGTAAACACGGTCAACAATCTGGATACCCTCACGTCCAAATCACTGGACAATCTGTCGGTTATTGCCTGTAAATTTGATTGGGGCACAGACCTGGATGTGGCTACCAACAATATCAGAGATAAGCTGGAGCTGTCCAAGCGTGATTTGCCTGACGATGCAGAACCCCCCATCCTGTTCAAGTTCAGTAGCGCCACAGCTCCCATCATGTTTATGACCATAACCGCTGAAAAGAGCTGGCCACGACTCTACCACCTGGTAGACAAACAGATTTCCGATGAACTGCAAAGGGTGCCCGGGGTGGGAACAATTATGGTTCTCGGGGGGGCAAGACGAAGGATAAATATCTATTTTGATATGGCCAGGATCGAGGGTTTCCATCTGTCGCTCACAGGGATAAATCGTGTATTGGCTGCAGAAAACATAAATGTTCCGGTCGGCAGTATCAAAACCGGGTTTAAGGACTATTTTGTAAGGGTCCCTGCACGGTACAAATCTATGGAGGAGATCCGAAACACAGTTGTCGGCTATCATCAAAAACGCCCGGTTTACTTGAAGGATGTGGCCAGTGTAGAAGACGACTATGAATCACAGAAGTCGAATGGATGGGGGGACGGCCAGCCAGGGCTTGTGACAATACTGCAAAAACAGACAGGAAAGAACACGGTCGAGGTCATCAAAAGGGTAAAGAACAAGTTGATGGAATTCGAAAAGACTCTGCCACCTGACGTAAAAATCAATATTGTTATGGACAATTCTGAAGATATTCTGAGTTTTATCAAAAACCTTCTAAGGACTTTGGGCTGGGGGGTTCTATTCGTGGTCCTTGTCACCATTTTTTTTCTGAGAAGATTACGAACGGTCTTTATCATTACCCTGATCATCCCCTTTTCGCTGATCATCTCCTTTATCCTTCTTTACCTTTTTGGTTACACCATCAACCTGGTCTCTCTTATGGCGCTTGCCATTGCAGCAGGTATGGTGGTCGACAACGGCATTGTGGTTCTTGAAAACATTATCCGGCATGTTGAACGAGGGAGCCGGGTCAAGACCAGCGCCATATTCGGGGCAAGCGAGATGGGTATGGCCATTACCGCATCCACAATGACCACAGTGGTTGTCTTTGTGCCTCTGATGTTTTTGACCGGACTGGCAGGGATCGTCTTCAAACAACTCGGTTTTGTTGTGGTGGTGACGCTTCTCGCCTCTCTTCTTACCGCCCTTATGCTGACCCCTATGCTCTGTTCGAAATGGATTGTGGCTACTCGTGAGGACCTTAAGGAGAGAAAAGGTTTTGTTGGTCAATTCTACTCGGTTACGGAAAAATGGTTTGAGGCTGTGGAAGAGACCTACCGGCGAATCCTTGAATGGTCTTTGACGCATAGAAAAACAGTTATTGTGCTGGCCCTGTCCATTTTTGTCAGCAGCATTTCCTTGGTCCCGTTTCTTTCCACCTCCTTTTTTCCGGTAGTGGATACGGGTGAAGTAAGCATCAGGTTTCGTCTGAGTGAAGGCTCTCGCATAGAAGAGACCAACGCTGTGGTTGAGGCCATATTGAAAAATATTGATGAAGTGGTGAAACCGGAAGAGATAAGGCACTCTTATGCCATGGACGGGGAGACCACTGAAGGGATGGGCGTTGCCCTCGGGTTTGATGAAGGGCCAAACGTGGGGAGTATCAGCTTTAAGTTGGTGGACCGGGATAAAAGGAGCCGAACAGCCGAGGACATCTCCGCACTTCTCAGGGCCGGAGTTGAAAAAATTCCCGGTATCAACAGGATCCATGTCAGGGCAGAGAGTGCAATTACGTCCGCACTTATGGGCGGGGGGAAACCGATTTCTCTGGAAATTCAGGGTTCGAACTTAAAGGAAAACCTGGCTTTTGCCCAAGAAATAAAAACGGTCATGAAGAAGGTCCCCGGCTTAGTCGACATAGAGCTCAGCCAAAAGGACCCGAGGCCTGAACTCTGGGTAGATGTGGACAGAAGAAAAGCATCTGAACTCGGGCTGAACATTGCTTCTATTGCCGGAACCCTGCGCAACTATTTCTATGGCGTTGAAGCCACGGAATTCCGGGATGCAGGCGACAGGTTTGACATTTTTACCCGTTTTACTGAAAAGGATAAGAACCGATTGAAGAATTTGCCTGATGTCCCACTGTTTACGCCAGATGGGCGACTGGTGAAGCTGAAAAACATTGCTCGCATTGTTGAGGCAAAGGGTCCTATCGAAATCGAAAGAAAAAACAGGCAGAGGATTGTGAAGGTGGAGGCTGATACATATCAACGTTCCCTTGGGGCAGTGACAGCAGACCTCAGGGCCGAGCTGGCCACAATGGGAACGCCGCCGGGGATATCGATTGGTTTTGGAGGCGATGTGGAGGAACAGAAAAAAGCCTTCCGCGATCTTACCACATTGCTAATCCTCGGAATCGTCCTAGTCTACATGATTATGGCATCTTTGTTCGGCAACCTGAGAGACCCGTTTATTATCATGTTTTCCGTTCCCTTTGCCTTTAGCGGGGTGTTGTATGCCTTTTTTCTGACAGAGACCAGCCTCGGCATCATGTCTTTTATGGGCATTGTTATGCTTATGGGCATCGTGGTTAATAACGCTATCGTCCTTTTAGACTACATCCACCTGCTCCAAAAAAGGGGTGAGCCCCTGTTTCACGCAGTTACACATGCCGGGAAAAACCGCCTCCGGCCGGTGCTCATGACCACCATGACCACATTTTTTGGTCTCCTTCCCATGGCCACGTCTGAAAGGGTCGGGGCCGAAGCATGGAATCCATTGGGCATTACCATGCTGGGCGGACTGTCTGTTTCAACACTGGTGACCCTGATTTTGGTGCCCACGATTTACTATATGTTTGAGAAGAAAAAAGAGAACAAAGGAGGCACAGCTCCATGAAAATGCTTTTTATGATATATGACGTTGACTTTGATGATGACGTGATGGATGTTTTTTCTACGTGCTGCGTTACCGGTTATACCAAGTGGAGCAGGGTGCTTGGGAAGGGTGAGCGATCAGAGCCGAAGATGGATGATTCGGTGTGGCCCGGCTTCAATTGTGCTATCATGATGGCAGTGGAAAGTGACATAGAGCAACAAGTCTTTGAAGCGCTTCAATCGCTCCACAAGCGGATGGGTGGCAAGGCACTGAAAGTTTTCGGATGGCCCCTGGAAAGAATGATTTAAAAGGATAACAAAATAGTTTTTCGAATAGCAGTAGCATATGGTGCCCGCTCGCCGTTGCAACGCTTCTATTAATCGGCTTTTAAAAAAGCAGTTTGCGGCCGCGCGGAGCCAAAAGCTATAATATGATCTTAATGGACTAAAACCTAAAAATGAAAACATACAGGCGGATTGAAATTTTTTCCGGAATCACCAGAAATATATTCATCGTTGGCCTGGTCAGTTTATTTACTGATCTCAGCAGCCAGATGGTCTTTCCGTTAATCCCTCTGTTTTTGACTACTGTTTTGGGTTGCGGCGCTTATGCGGTCGGTATTGTAGAAGGCGCTGCAGAAACAACTGCCTCTTTATTAAAAGTTGCATCAGGCTATTGGTCAGACAAAGTTAAGAAAAGAAAACCTTTTGTTTTATTCGGCTATAGTATGTCAACTATAACCAAACCATTATTTGCGTTGGCGAATGTTTGGGCTTTTGTTCTTTTTGTCAGGGTGATAGAAAGGATCGGAAAGGGGATAAGGACTGCGCCACGCGATGCGCTTATAGCGGAATCTTGTGATGAATCTGTTCGGGGTAAAGCTTACGGATTTCACAGGGCTGCGGATGGCATCGGTTCGACTCTGGGAGCAGTACTCGCTTTACTCCTTCTTCCAATGTGGGGATATAGAAATATTTTCTTGTTTGCCCTGGTACCTGGAATAATTTCAGTATTTATTATTTTCTTTATTCAAGAAAAAAATGCGCCGGCGAAACAAGAGACAAAAAAAGTGTCTGTGAAACTGAGCTTAAAAGAATTACCTGCGAATTTAAGATTCTTTATTATCGTCTCTTCAGTATTTGCACTGGGGCATTTCGGCTATGCTTTTCTCCTGTTAAGGGCAAAGAACATAGGATTGGCCGATAACACTGCAATCTTGCTCTATGTAGTATTTTATATTGTGTATTCGATCTGTGTAATACCTCTGGGGATAGTATCAGATAAAGTCGGGAGAAAAGCTGTTTTAATGGCAGGGTATGTACTGTTTGGCATAACCTCTCTCGGCTTATTAGTTATTTCCAGTCTTTACAGCATCTTATTGTTTTTTATCATTTATGGAATATCTTATGCTATGATCGATGGTACGCAGAGGGCATTTGTGGTCGATTTGACGCCGCAACATTTAAGGGGAACCGCATTAGGGGTATTTCACACAGCAATAGGTTTGGTGGCCCTTCCGGGTGGATATATCGCGGGACTGCTATGGGACAAAGTAAGCCCGGAAGCCACATTTGTTTATGGTCTTATATTGGCGATAGTTTCAGCGGTGTTGCTTATATTTGTGAAGTGAATCAAGACACCTTCACCATGTCCATCCTGGGAAATTTTGAAATCCGGTATATCCGTGAATTGTTTCGTTATTCCGGCGAGATGGAAAGAACGGTACAAAGAACGTAGTTCACGATTTTCTTGTCATGAAATTAGAATCTATTTTTCTCGTTAGTCTGTTATTATTACTCCCTTTGACGGCCATGGCTCAAGACGAAACAGCCAAAGATTTCAACACGTTTACCTTATACGTTGAAAATGACATGCTCCATCGTACTGACTCCCTGTACACTAGCGGGTTGAAGTTAAGCTGGATTTCACCGGACCTGAGGGATTACCGAGAAAATTCCCGGTTACCCCAGTGGAGCTACCCCTTAATCAAATGGCTGCCATTGGTTAACAAGCCCGGACTTCAGTACTCTGTGTCCATGTCCCTCGGCCAAAATATTTACACGCCCGAAGATACCGAAAGCAGTGACCTGGTCAAGGATGACCGTCCCTATGCAGGAATACTCTACTATGCAATCGGGTTTCACAGCAAGAGTAGTCGCCAAATGGATAGCCTGGAATTTCTTCTGGGGATAGTGGGGCCGCATTCCTATGCCGAGGAGACTCAGAAAAAAGTGCATGAACTGTGCAATAATGATATTCTTAAAGGTTGGGATAACCAACTCAAGGATGAGCCGGTTTTGGGAGTCTTCTATGACCGCAAATGGAAATTACGACAGTCAAAAATCAGCAGTGGTTTCAGCTATGATTTGATTCCCCACATGGGAGCCGGTTTAGGAAATGCTTTAATCTATGCCCATGCCGTAGCGGGGCTTCGGTTTGGGTGGAACCTGCCGATACAAACGCTGCATTTGATGAAACGGATCCCCGTTTCTTTCGTTGTGACCAGCGGTTTGGAATCCATGTTTTTGCCGCCGTGGGTGGGTCGTGGGTTCTGCGAAACATCTTCCTTGATGGCAATACCTTCCGGGATAGTCACAGTGTAGATAAGGAGCCATTCGTAGGCAACTGCATGGTGGGCGCAGGGCTCGTACTCAGTCGCTTCAAAATGAGCTTTGCACACGTTTATCAGACAAAGGAGTTCAAAACCCAAAAAAATGAACGTAAGCGCTCAATAAACCGCATCTTCACATAGCCAGGCATCCATGTCATATTGGACCAAAATTTATAAAAAGTGGAGGTTCATTATGGCAAAAGCAAAGCACACCCTTAAACAAAAGAGAACATTCTGGCGAACGCATATAACTTCCTGGGAGAAGACGGATATAAGCCAGGCAGAATATTGCCGCCGGAACGGGTTGAGTTCAAGATCCTTTGGCTACTGGAAGAAAAGGCAAGACAGTGTGAAGGTTAATTCAGTATCGTTTGTTCCTGTTCCATTAGCACTGCCAATGGATGTCGGCACTAAAGCTGGGAGAGCTCCCCTTTGTATCGTGCTCGATGATCGATACCGGATTGAAGTCGGCGATGATTTTTCTCCTTTGACGCTTCAAGGGCTGCTTCACGCTTTGGAGCGGATGTGATGTTATTGTCTTCTGTCCAAACAAAAGTCTACCTTGCCATTGGCAATACTGATATGAGAAAGGCAATCAACGGTCTATCGATCCTGGTTCAGGAAAGCATGGACCTTGATCCCTTTTCCGGTCATCTGTTTGTTTTTTGTAATCGTAAGCGAAATATCATAAAGATTCTATACTGGGATAGAAACGGGTTTTGCCTGTGGAGCAAGCGGCTTGAAAAGCATTTTTTCAGATGGCCTGAGTCAAGTGAAGAAGTCATGAAAATTGATCAAAGGGAGTTGATGTGGCTGGTAGACGGATTAGAAATCAACCAGCAAAAAACTCACGACAGGCTTTCCTATTCTCTGCTTTTTTAGGTTAAAAAAAAGTGATTATTTTGTAAAAAAAGCTTTTAAAAATTATGTGATTGTGCTATGTAAATTGATATGATATCAAGTTGTTGTGAGCCTTCAAAAGATATTTTAGAACTGCAGCAGATCATTGCCTATCTTGTCGATGAATTTGCTAAAAAAGAGCAATTTTATGAATCGGAAATAAAGATATTAAAGGAACAGATTCGGCTCCTTCAGGACAAGCTTTTCGGTCGAAAATCAGAAAAAATCAAGAGCGACTCAGACGAGCGTCAGCTTCTGCTTTTT
>JAJSZW010000062.1 GCA_030262895.1 Deltaproteobacteria bacterium
AATAACGCCACCTGTTTCAGTAATATTGAAACGACGGACTATTTCAGAAGTTAATTCCGAAACACGGATGCCGAGTTCATACTCATTTCCTTTTGAAGGAGTGAGGCCGGTAATCCTGTCATCCTCTCTTTTTACAATTTTAACTCCGAATTTTTTTTCAATTCTGTTACGTAATACTTTTATCTTAACTGTATCCCCTACACTTATATCAGCAATCAACTTGCTGAGCTCACGAGTATTTTCAACCTTCTTGCCATTTACAGAAAGTACAATATCTTTTGGCTTTATTCCGGCCTCGTCAGCCGGATCGCCGGGGAATACTTCAGTAATAAGAACGCCTTTTCCTTCTTTAATTCCATAATATTCCGAGAGTTCTTCGCTGAGATCCTGGATCCCCACACCAAGCCATCCCCTCGTGACCTCGCCACTGCTTTTAAGCTGGTCTACAATTTTTTTTGCATGGTTTATGGGAATTGCAAATCCTAATCCCTGGCCACTGGCAATTATAGCGGTATTTATTCCTATTACCTCTCCTTTCATGTTAATAAGAGGGCCTCCACTGTTGCCGGGATTTATTGAGGCATCTGTCTGTATGAAATCGTCATAAGGACCTGAGCCGATAATACGTCCTTTAGCGCTTACAATGCCTGCAGTAACCGTATGCTCGAGACCGAATGGGTTGCCTATAGCCACAACCCACTGACCAACTTTCAACGCATCGGAGTCACCCAGTTTTAGAACAGAAAGGTTGTTCTTTGATTTTATTTTGATAAGGGCAATGTCGGTGTTTGGATCGCGACCAACGATTTCAGCATCAAACTCTTTGCCGTTTTTAAGCTTTACCTTGATCTTGTCTGCGTCCTCGATAACATGGTTGTTGGTGACAATATAACCTTCTTTATCGATAATAAAACCGGAACCTAAACTTCTCTGCTTGAAGTCCCGCTGGAACTCATTGCCGAAAAATTTGTTGAAAAAGTCATTAAAAGGGTCTTGTTTGCCAAAAGGGCTGTTGAAAAAATGTCGATAAACACGGCCTCCGCCCTTTATCGTCTTGACTGTTCGTATGTTGACAACAGCAGGGCTTGACATTTTTGCAAGGTCGGTGAAATTTTCAGGTACCGTATATGTCCCTGTTTTTGCCTCAGAGACTTGTGCCGGGTAAAAAATTGAAACCACCAGAAAGGCTGAGATGATAGATATGATGGTAAAAAAGGCCTTTTTACCCGTCGGTTTTTTTATATTTTTACAATCGTTCATAAAATGATTCCTTTTGTAATAATTCAGCCACAAAGACACTAAAACACCAAGATATATAATATAATTCTCTTGATACCGTTTTTATACACAACATCACTCTGATCATAGGATAGTGAATCATGCATCGTGAATAAGGTTTAAAATTCATATCCCTCTTTTGTGCCTTTGTGCCTTAGTGGCTGAACTGTTAATTCCTTTTTAAAATAGTAAGCTGCAATTAAGTAACTTAGTTACTCCTGTTCTTTTACATAAATCATCCTGAGATCATAGAGAATATTTTTCAGCAAATTCTCTTCTTCTTTTGATAGATTTCCTTTTGTTTTTTCTTCAAGCATGCCTAAAATATCTATTGTCTGTTTTCCTATGGGAAGATTTTTAACCTTTTTGCCTGAGGCAGGGTCTTCCATAGCACCAAGGTGTAAAAGAGCAGATGCGTTTAAGGAAATTATAAAGGTTGCAAAATTTATTTCCGGCAAATTTATTTTGGGCTCTGTTTTTTGTTCCTCTGCTGAAACGGATTCTTCTTTTGCCTCTTCTTTAGCTTCTTGTTTTGAAGGTTCGTTTTTTGCTTCCTTATTTTTTACATCCTCATCTTTTTCAGCAAAAATTCTTCGGTCTTTTACAGTAAAGCCTGGTTTTTCTTCCGACATGGCTAATCTCCTTATTAATTATCCGCAATCCATCAATCTTAAAGTTCTAATGGTGTAACAATCTTAACAAGCGGCAGAGCACGTAATTTTTCAAGGACATCATTGGGGATTGGTATATCAGTTCTTAGAAAAATAATATTTCTTTCACCGTCTTTTTCCTGGCCGACCTGCATCTTATCTATGTTAATATCATTTTCTCCGAGGGTAATGCCAATACTGCCTATGGCGCCCGGCTTATCAATATTGTTTATAAGAACCAGATGTCCCTGCGGGACCATTTCAACCCTGAAATTATTTATTTTAACAACTCTCGGCTCTTTTTTACCGAATAATGTTCCTTCCACTGTGGTAGTTGTTTCGGGACTGATTACGCGTACAGTTATCAGATTTAAATAATCTTCGGATTTAGAATGAGTTGTCTCTGTAACTCTAATACCCCTTTCCTTTGCAAGAACAATTGCATTGACGAAATTTACATCATCCTTTACCACAGGAGTAAGCAGCCCTTTCATTATAGCCATTGAAATAGGTGAAAGGTCAAGGCCCATAAAATCTCCTGTATAATCAATAACTACTTCATTTATAGGCCAGCTTGAAAGCTGTGCCTGAAGGCAGCCAATCCTCTCCGCAAGGGTTAAAAAAGGTCCAAGCTTTGCCATGAGTTCGCCGGTAACAGAGGGAATATTTACAGCATTTATTATAGTTCCGTTCTTAAGATAGTCAATTATCTGTTCTGCGACTGCAACCGCAACATTGGTCTGGGCTTCCCGGGTAGATGCACCGAGGTGTGGAGTACAGACCAGGCGATCCATTCCAATCAGGGATGATTTGCCAGGAGGCTCAACTTCAAAGACATCTATGGCTGCTCCGGCTACTTTTCCCGATTTCATAGCTTCATAAAGGTCATCTTCTTTAACAATACCGCCGCGAGCACAGTTTATAATCATCACTCCGTCTTTCATCTTATCGAAAGCCTTTTTATTGATCATGCCGGCGGTTTCTTTAAGCTTTGGAACGTGCAGAGTTATGTAATCAGCTTTTTTGTATAATTCGTCCAGAGTAGCATATTCAAATCCTGCCTTTTCGATAAGTTCCGGCACAACAAAAGGATCATATATAATAACCTGCATTTTGAGTCCGCGTGCCCGATCTGCAATAATTGAGCCGATTTTACCAAACCCTATAACACCAAGAACCTTGTTATACAGCTCTCTGCCCTGCAAATTCTTTTTTTCCCAGCGTCCAGCCTTCAATGATGAAGTCCCCAATGGTATATTGCGTGTTAATGAAAGCATTAGGGCTAACGTATGCTCAGCAGTGGTAATAACATTGCCACCTGGGGTATTCATCACAACAACGCCTCTTTTTGTTGCTGCTGGTATATCCACATTGTCGAGACCGATACCTGCACGGCCTATGACTTTTAAACGGGTTGCCTCTTGCAGAAGATCATCTGTTACTTTTGTAGCGCTTCGTATAACAAGGCCGTCATAGTTACCTATGATTCCTTTGAGTTCATCCGGAGACAATCCAACATTAACATCTACTTCAAACCCTTCTTCTTCTTGAAACATTTTAATTCCGGCTTCACCGAGATTATCACTGATCAAAACTTTCATTAGTTTCCCCCTAAAACGAAAATTAAATGAACAATATATCGGCATCCTTCACGATAAGTCAAAAGTAGTTTACACTTTGTTGATCTTGTATTTTGGCAGTGAAATTTGAAAATAGAAATTGGAAATTGGAAAAAATACAAAGATGTAGATGCGTTACCTAATTTCAAATTTCCAGTTTCGACATCGGCATTCAATTCGATAATACACGCTTTTTCGAAAAAAGTGTAAACTGGTGAATGAAGGATATCTATATATCTTATAATTATTAGTATGTAAAATAATTAATTTAAGCCATAAATCAATAAAGGCAATATTTTTTTGAAATAGTGTTATTTCCCAAATTTATCCTCGACTTTGACGTTTGCCGTGCTAAGTGTTTGACATGCGTAGTAGTTTATATATATGTAAATTATGAATTGAAATTTATAGGAAAGGATAAAAAGAAATATGGAGAGAACATTATCAATAATCAAGCCGGATGGAGTTGGCCGCGGTCTGACAGGCGAAGTTATTAAAAGACTTGAAAGCAGCAATATGAAAATTATTGCCATGAAGATGCTGAAAATGACCAAGAAGCAGGCACAGGGTTTTTACGCTGTTCATAAAGAACGTCCATTCTTTGACAGTTTAACAGACTTTATGTCTTCAGGCACGGTTGTCGTAATGGTACTTGAGGCCGAGAATGTAATTTCAAAATACCGTGGTTTAATGGGTGCGACAAATTACAAGGAAGCTGAGGAAGGTACTATTCGGAGAGATTTTGCTACAGATATTGAGAAAAACGTTGTCCATGGTTCAGATTCTCAGGAATCAGCCTCATTTGAAATCGCTTACTTTTTTAACAGTTTCGAAATAGTGTAATCGTTCACGGGTTCAGGGTTTACTGATGGAAAAGAAAGTAAATTTTGACAATATTTCCATTGTATTGAAGCAGCCTCGATGTCCCGAAAATATTGGGGCTGCCGCTCGTGCCATACGCAATATGGGGATAGGCAGGCTTGTACTGGTTAACCCGATAAACTGCGATTTTACCAAAGTTATGAAACTGGCTACCCATGCCTCTGCTGAAGTTGTTGAGCAAATAGAGTTTTATGAAGAACTTAAAGAAGCACTTTCACCTTATAGTTATGTTGTTGGAACAACCGCCAGGACAGGGAAACATCGTCTGTCTGTAAAGAATCCCTCAAAACTTGCTCAAAGCCTGATACCCATCTCAAGAGATAATAATATTGCCATAATTTTTGGTCCTGAGGACAGGGGACTTTCCAACGAGGATATAAGATTCTGTGATGCCCTTGTTAATATCCCGACAGCGGACTTTTCTTCCATTAATTTAGCTCAGGCTGTAATGATTGTTTGTTATGAAATATTTAATGCCGGTTGTGCGAAAAGCCAGGATTTTGTCCCTCGTCTTGCAACTCGTCATGAGCTGGAAGGTATGTATGATCAGCTTAAAGATATACTGGTGAGGATAAGCTATATAAATAATGAAAACCCCGATTACTGGATGAACAAATTACGCCATTTTTTTATACGGTTACATTTGCAGGCCAGAGAAGTAAGTATTATCAGGGGCATATGCAGGCAGATCGACTGGTATGGGAAAAAATGTTTCAATGATGGACAGAGAGGTTTGTCATGTCAACAAAACCAGCTTAAAAAGCGTTAAAATTTTTTTGATAGGATATACAGGATTATCAGGATGTAAGCTAAATAAAGAAATCATGTAAATCCAGTTAATCCTGTCAAAAAAGTCCAGATTAATTATTTTTGACAATGAATGCCTGACTATTGTATATTATATTTGTGACTACTCACGTAGTCAGGCTGAAGCTGTTTAGGCTGAAGGCTGAAGGGGTCAGAAGAGCACGATTGCCGTACTTTGGTGGAAATATCTGATTTTTGCACCAAACATGTCTTCAAAATGCGCTTTTTCCTAACAGTCTTCAGCCTTCAGCCTATCCACCTGAGTAGTTACTTATATTTTACAAAATAGACTTTTATGTTTTTATGTTCGGTATGGGTTCGTAAAAAATAACTTAGTCATTTGTGAGGTAGCAATGGAAGAGAAAAAAAGAGAGGATCAAAACGCGGATGTCATTGAGTGCCAGGCGAAAAGCAGTTTTTCTGATTTTTGGAAGCTCGAAGACTACTGGGCTATCTGGCTTGGTTTTTTGTTGCTTATCATCGGTATTGTAATCTATTTCCCGCGGGGTCCTGCTAATATGCAGGAAACTATTGCCAACGCCAATGCCACATTGGAGGCGGAGTCGCAAAGGGCGCCGTTCAAGACCATTGCCTGGTATCAGGCTGTGGATGCTAAAACGGGACTTAAAGCGACCAGTTCCCAACTTGGGAAAAAAATAAAGAATTTCTTAAGCCAACCAAAAAAATGGAGCGCGAACCCTTTGAACGCCCTTTTTATAAATGAAGAGGCGGCAGAAGCAGTCAAGGCAAAGGCGATGGTCAAATACGAAGCCGCCCGGAAGAAAGGCGCCGCGGCTTTGGAAAAGGCGAAGGCGGCTGAAGACGCAGCGTCTGCCGCAGGCTTTAATGATGAAACCCTCAATGCTGAAGCAAGCAATATAATAGATGCATGGCGCGCCGCCCACACAAAAGCCTCAAAGGCTGAGTCTAAGATTGATGCCCATTCTTACAACCTTATACCATCCCTTATTTGTATTATGATTGCTCTGGCTGTTTTTTTTGGGATCGGATGGAAGATTATGGGCAATTCGATGACAAAATTCATGACGGGCTTTGTTTTTATCTTTTTTATTGCTGTTTTAGCTTACATCGCAGAAGGCAATGCAACGATGAAAAATTACGGCATTGGATACGCTGCATGGGCAATTCTCTTTGGCCTTATTATAAGTAACACAGTGGGAACGCCCAGGTGGGTGATGCCTGCCGTTCAAACTGAATATTATATCAAGACAGGGCTCGTGCTATTGGGCGCTGAAATACTGTTTGGGAAAATACTCTTAATCGGTGTCCCGGGGATCTTCGTGGCATGGGTGGTTACCCCCACTGTGCTCATCTCCACCTATATATTTGGACAGAAGGTCGTCAAGATACCGTCTAAAACGCTCAATATGACCATCTCGGCAGACATGTCCGTGTGTGGCGTCTCGGCAGCTATAGCCACTGCCGCCGCATGTCGAGCCAAGAAGGAGGAGCTGACCCTTGCCGTCGGATTTTCTCTGGTTTTTACCTCCATTATGATGATTGCTATGCCCGCTGTCATTAAGCTGGTGGGAATGCCCTATATTCTGGGAGGGGCGTGGATGGGCGGAACTATTGATTCCACTGGCGCTGTGGCTGCTGCCGGAGCCTTTTTGAGCCAACGGGCACTTTATGTGGCTGCCACCATAAAGATGATCCAGAATGTCCTGATCGGAGTAATCGCCTTTGGCGTTGCTGTTTACTGGTGCGCGCGGGTTGAATGTGTCCCCGGGCAGAAAGTGAGAGCTATGGAAATCTGGCACCGCTTCCCCAAGTTCGTATTGGGATTTATCACAGCGTCTGTTGTCTTCTCTGTAGTGTATGAATACCTTGGCAGTGATGTATCCCATGCTTTAATAGACCATGGAGCTATCAGGGGGCTGTCGAAGATTTTCAGGGGATGGTTCTTCTGTCTGGCTTTTGTCAGCATAGGATTAGCCACCAATTTCCGTGAACTGAAAAAATATTTCAAGGGAGGCAAACCTTTTATTCTCTATGTGTGCGGCCAGTCATTTAATCTGATGCTCACGCTTCTAATGGCATACATAATGTTTTATCTGGTCTTTCCGGAGATCACAGCACGGATTTAACCATGGAAACTGCAATAAGTCAAAGGGGAGTTGGAACGGGCTTGGGGCTGAGACGCTTTTTACCTTTAGCCTGGCGATGGGCTCGCCTGTTCCTGTGCATATTCATTATCTGGGCATTTATGTTCATTGCAGCCCCATGGGTTGAAAAAATGCCGGCGGTGGAGCCCATTATTTGTTTCATTGATGAGAATTACATTGATGCCGGTGCGTTGTATTACACCGAGATAGAGGAGTTCTTCGAGGCGGAAATTCACATGGAAAACACGATGAATTTTGCGCCTCGCGGACATTCGGGATCTTTGTGATGTTTTTTCCTACGCTCCCAGCCGCTTATAACATGTTACGCAGCATTGGGGCATTTCCGGCAGAATTTGCTCAGGGCTTCTTGTTATATTTGGATTGAAAAACTCTCTGAATTCGGAGTATTCCTTTTTATTCCAGATATGGGTTAAGCTTTCGTTCCGGATGTTGCCAAAGGAGATTCCTCTTATTGGAAAAGATTGACCCTTGAAGATGTAACATGGTGCATTACGGTCACCGGGTTCGCGATTTTCACAGAGAACCGGATCAATAAGAACGCATGGGACGACTTCGCCTTTAACATTGATGACGCATGCGTGGAGGATATTTTCGCGGCAGCGCAAAGAGGCATCGTCAAGGCCGGGGCCGTGATAGTCAAAGATGATGTTTTCAATGGCTGCTTTGTCTTTGATCTCCTTCAGTATACTGTTATAATAATTTATCTGTTTTGTATCGTTGAAAATCGCTTCTGCGGAAAGTTTCGGATCAACGATCAAGGTCAAGTTGCCGGCTACTATCTGTTTTGCTCCCACCCTTTTTGCAAGGGGAAGAATCTCCTTGAGTTCATGAAAATTGGATCTGAGCATGAGATAGGCGAGATGCACTGCCGGGGCATGGGTTTTTCTTTCAGTTTTTATCTTGCACAGCAGTTCAAGATTGGAAATGAGTTTATTAAAGTCGGTCCCTTTGCGGATCTGGTTGTGGGTTGTTGCGGTGGTGCCGGCGAGACTGATGCCAATGATATCCAATTCTAAATCAACCAACTTTCGAATGGTATCTTCAGTAAGAAGCATGCCGTTTGTAGTAAACCCGACGCATTTCCCTTGATCCTTGCAAATTCGGATCATTTCAAAGATATCGTTATTAAGAAGAGGTTCTCCCCACCCCTGCAGGTAAACCATATCGGTATATTTGAGAAAAGGGAGCAATTTATGAAACAGATCTATTGGCATCTGTTTGCCTGTCCAGCGGTTTTTCATCAGGGTGTGTGGACAATAGATGCAGGCTCCATTGCAGTGGGTTGTTACTTCAACCTGGACCCAGTCTAGAGTTGGGCTCCCGATTTTGTCCAGTTGCTTTTTAAACCATTTAAACATGGTAACTACTCAGGTTGTTAGGTTCACGGTTTACGGTCAGGACTTTGTTTCCTGATAATTCATAAACATTTTTCTTGATTCTAATATTATGTATAATGTGCAGGATACTAAGAGTATTTTAATCCAATCAAATAATCCAATAGGAACTATTTTAAAAGCAAGATTCAATGGTGTATAAAGTACATGATACTGAAATAATTACAGAACCGATTAGAAATCCGCTTGTTTCAATATTAATTCCATATTTATCTAATCTTTGTTCAGCTTCCTTTTTAGTTAAGCCTTTTTCAGAAGTTTTTAATGACTTTAAAACTTCTTTTACATCTAAAGAATAATAATTTTCATCCATCGCTTTTTTCTCCGCTACCCAGTTCTGCTTCAGCATCAGGCCAAATTTTGTGTTTAATTGCTCATAACATTAAAAAAATTATGGCAGAAATCAGAAGAAGCGTAAAGAATATTCATCAAAGTAGACTTTTACTACTTGGAGTAGATGTAAGCAAGGCAAAGCATGATATCCGCACAATATGATGCCGCGTTGTCAAGAATGAAGAGTTGCTTTTGAGTTTATAATGAAACAGAATTTTATGGGTCACATTTACTAAACTTTCACATTTTTTGCAAACTAAGGGAGGTATTATGAAAAGAGCTCTGGTGTACCTTGGTTTTGTGTTGTTGCTAAGCGGGCTGCTTTTAGCTTCGTGTTCGGAAAATCAGATGACTGATAAAAAGGGAAACTACGATTGGGCGGAAAAACGCGCCGCAATGGTACAGCAACTGCGGGTGTACGCTATTGAGGATGAGCGGGCGCTAAAAGCTATGAATACTGTCTGGCGTCACAAATTCATCCCTGAAGAATATCTCGGTGTTGCTCCACCTTATGGGGACCACCCCTGTCCAATCGGTTATGATCAGACGATCTCGCAACCCTATATTGTCGCTTATATGACAGAAAAACTGAATATTCAGACCGGAGAAAAGGTGCTTGAAATTGGCACCGGGTCAGGGTATCAAGCCGCCATCCTTGCCGAGTTGGGCGCGGAGGTCTACAGCATTGAGATCATACCCGAACTGGCAAATCATGCCCGTAAAGCTCTGACCACAGAGGGGTATGAGCAGGTCAAGGTGCTGGCTGGTGATGGTTATAAAGGCTGGCCGGAACATAGTCCTTTTGATGCCATTATAGTGACCTGCGCGCCGGAAGATATCCCGCAAGCCTTGGTAAATCAATTAAAAGAAGGTGGGCGAATGATTTTGCCCCTCGGTGTCTACATGCAACGTCTGGTTATCCTTCGCAAAAAATCAGGACGTATAGAAAAAGTTGATGATCTTCCCGTGCGGTTCGTGCCAATGGTGCGCTGATCGTAAGCCCCCCGCATGGGCACCAAGCCGCTCACCAATGAAGGACATCCTTTACCATATTTACAGTACCAATACCAAGGTCTCTTACCGCCCAATAGCACAACAGACTTTTTGCCTTAACGCGCAAAAGAATCATAATTTCAAATCTATAAATGTAAAGGGCCAAAAGTCCCTATCAGAGATTGTGCAAAAGGAGGCGTTTTGCAAAGGTCTCAATGATTGTTTGAGCAGTTGTCCTCCTGGTTTTGTGATACCAACATATATTATTGATACAAACGCATTGACGTCTTGACATTTTGTTATACTTTGATAATATTTTAAATATAACTTAATTGCAATGGAGAGGAAGCATGAGCGCAACTTTAAAAGAAGCTGTAAAAAGGAAAGTTTTTCCTAAGGGGCAGATTGTCATTCCTGTTGCTTTAAGAAGAAAATACAATATTGAGATTGGAGATCATGTTGGTGTAATTCCCCAGGCTGACGGCATCTTACTAAAACCTGTGCCAAAAAAAGAAGGGAAACAATCTCTGACCGACTCCTTATTCGGAATATTTGGGAAATATACAAAAGGGAAGCCCAAGCTTAAGAAAGCAGATGTCAACAAGGCAACCAAAGCAGGATTTATCGAGGCTTGGAAAAGATGACGGCGCTATTGGATACCAATGTTCTGATTCGCTTTTTAACATCCGACAAAACTAAAAAGTTTCGTGGAGTATATTCTTTTTTTGAATCTCTGGAACATGGAGACTTGCGGATTGAATTGACATTAATCGTTTTGTTTCAGGTAGTATTTGTTCTAAAGAGTTTTTACTCTGTTCCCAGAAAAGACATAACAGCCGGTATGATGGGCATCCTGAAATATAAAGGGATTATTGTTAAGGAGAAAAAAATTGTTCGCCGGATGTTAGAACTTTGGCATGACAGCAAATTGGATATTGTAGATTTCTATCTGATTGCCTGTTTAGAAGGAGATAAGCAAAATATCCTTTACAGCTATGATCGCGACTTTGACAAATACAAAATTAATCGCAAGGAGCCTTAACCATACCAGATGAGGCCGCAAGGCCCTTTAATGGGTAGACCCCTTTTCTTCACCATTTCTTCCATGTTTTGGGTTCGACTTCTTTGGGTACCTGGAGGCTTTCGGGCCTTTCTGATGGCTTAGGCTCGGCAGGAGCCTGTTGGATGATTTCCAGGGCCTCTCTTTCTTCACTTTCGATTGCCTTTAGTTGCTGCAGGAGTCGTTGGGTCTCTTCGCTGTCCATCCGGGTTGGTTCCCTGTGCGTATCTCCGGCTGGATGGTCTGCTGGTTGAGCATGTGCCTCAGCCGGTGTAAGAAACTTGATAAACTTTCCATACAATCCGTTAGGTTTCGTATTATATGCGCCATGTCGCGTCGTGGTTGAAGAAAGCTTGAGCCCAGGAGCTTCAGCCTTGAGCAGTTTGCGATAAATCTCCCGAGCTTGTTGGCTTTTCTCAAGGGCTGTCTTGTACGCTTGAAGTCGTGTTTCGAGGGTTTCTATTTTTTTTGATAATCTGCCATCTCGCTTTCATAAGCTATGCGGACCTTCTGGAACTGGCTCTTCTCCTGGGTGGTGCCGACCACATTGTTTGAACCTAAGGAAGTAATGAATAGGGCGCAGCCATAAATAGGCACCCATATGAGGCAGTCAAGGAGGGGCAGGCGAATCGCGCGGCGTGAATAGTAAACAGCTATAAGAAAAGAAAAGGCTAACGCAACATAAAGTCCGGCGCCGGCAAACTGTTCGGCGACCTGGCTGACAGCGGTAACGGCCACTGCCATGCCCCCGTATCGGCCAAGACCCAGTTTATCCTCGAACAAAAGGGCCGTGGCTTTGTTTTGGTTATCATCCATCATCGATTTCCTCCAACCATGGGGTCTGCTCTTGACCATTTCGATTACCTAGTAAGAGTCAAGAGCAGACTTGACCCCTTTTCACCCGTTCTTCCTTGACTAAGAAAAACAAATCTGAAAAGTAATAAAAAACCAGCGTCGCTTCGCTCCGATCCGATCAGGTGGCAGGAATGCTCCGGAATAGATGGCCAATTTGAGAGGAATATGCACGTGGTGCAGTTGCAGCCTGAATTCATCGGATGTTTGGCCGAAAATAGTTGACTTGGGAAGAGATTTTTTGATAAATTTCGCTCAAATTTGAGCATAGATATTGTTTTTCTCACAACACAGGGAGATTGAAACGATTGAAATTAAATATTAAATATGTAGTGGACGGTAGAGAAACCACATTAGACAAATTTGGAGACTCAATATTAGCAAAAAGCATTAAGTCTCTTACAAAACAAGTAAAGCAGAAAGCCAGTCAAGTCGTTTGCCCTGAACATAACGAAAAGCTCGTGTGATAACAATTAAGAAATCTGAAGACACACTTGTTTTCTCGGTAAAAGGTTGCTGTCAAAAACTTATAGATGAGGTAACGAAGGCACTCACATAGATTGCACGCTTAGTATTCTATATCTTGCCAATTATAAACTATACCTTTACGAAGATATACATAAACATTATGCCCTCCACCGCGATAAATCCATTACTCTGTCACAAATTATTTATAAAGAGTCAAACGTAGACCCCTTCCTCCGACCTAAACAATTTCAACCGGTAGTATAGGCAAGAAATTTATCGCAAAAGATTTTTCTCCAAACTTTTCAAAATCGCAGACAATATTTGTTTTACTAATTTTGGATATTGTACCTGTTCCGTATTTGGGATGTTTTACAAACTGCCCCATATACCACTGACCAACCTTATCAATAGTTTTATTGTCAGATTTAATATCTTCCTCTATAAATTTTTCTACTTGTTTGGATTTCAATAAGTCTTTCGGTATTTCGTCGAGATAAATTGATGGTTCGGGATAGGAATTCCACCCTTCTGGTTCAGTGTGATAGGAAATTTCTAAATAATCTTTCGCACGAGTCATTGCCACAAAGAAAAGTCGTTTTTCTTCTTCTATCTGTTCAGCGGTCATGTTTGCATATCTCAATGGGATTAATCCATTATTTGCACCGCTTATAAATACATATCTGAATTCTAGTCCTTTTGCTGAATGCATGGTAAGTAATTTTACTTTTTCACTATTTGGATCAATAGTTTTTCCAATTATTTGATGACCTCCAAGACTCATTTCACTAATAGCCGCAAGAAAAGATGATTTAATATCAGTATCGTAATTTAGTTGTACGTATATAGAAACTTCTTCTAAAAATTTTTTAACAAGTTCAACATCTTTTGAGTAATTAATTGATGTAGGTCTTAAATTTGTCGATAGCTCAAAATAATTAAAAATATTGGGGATCTCAGCATAAGTCTTATTTTCAAGCCAGTCTTCCAATTGTAACATTTTGGTTGTAAAGTTTAAAAAGTCATTTCCGCTATTAGTATTAGTAGAAAGCCATTCTATAAGTTTTTCAAGCTCAGTTCTTACGTCAGATTTATCCACCGAAGCTTTGTATTTTTTCAGAAGTACATTTGATGGTTCGATAATTCCGTAATTCTCATTACAAATTGCGTCATAAATAGAGTTTAGGTCTTGCTTATTTAGGCAAGCTTTTAGCAATTGAGTTAACCAATGCAAAGATGGTATATTTTGAAGTGTTTGTCTGGTAGTTACTTCAAAAGGTATGCCTTCTCTTTCAAAAACAGTTTCAAAGATCTGCGACTGCTTTTTAGTTCTAAAGAGGATGGCGATTTCTCGAAACGGAACACCTTCTTTGTTTAAGATTTTTATACTATTTGCAAGGTATCTTGCCTCTTGATTTGAGTCATAATGGTTTATAAGAGAAACGGGAGCACCTAGTTCTCTTGTGCCATGCAATTCTTTTGTATCGTATGATATTAAAAATTTAGCGACATCTAAAATATTGGATGTTGAACGGTAATTAATTGGCAAGTGATGCTCTTTACATTCATTCAATTTGAAGTCGTAAAAAATAGAAAGATCGCTACCTCGCCAAGTATATATTAATTGATTGGGATCACCTACTGCAAAAATTAATGTGCTATCATTTGCCATATTCATAATCATCTCAATCTGCATAAGATTGCAATCCTGAAATTCATCAACTACGATCCACTTCGGATGAAAACTATTTTCTGGATAAGATAATACAAGATTAGCGTTATTTATAAGATCGTCAAAATCCATAACATTGTTTTGCTTCTTTCTTTCGTATCCAATTTCAACTAACTTCTTCAAATCATCTTCATTTTTCATATTACCATATAGCACCCTCTTGTTTTCGGCTCTTGACAAATTGTCTATATACCGTTCAATTCTCTTATCAATTTTATTTCTATATTTGATATTTAAATAAAGTTCATCCGCTATCCTTAAATAAAATTCTTTTTTTTCATTTTCATCCATTATTGTAAAATTTGATGTATAACCCAATTTTGTCAAATGATGGTTATTCGCGAGAATATTTCTTGCAACCGAGTGGAAAGTACCAAACAAAGAAAAATCAGGAGCACAAGAATCATTACTTTGCATATAAAATGTCATAATTCTTTCTTTAATTTCATTGGCGGCTTTATTCGTAAAAGTAAGTACGGCCATCTTGTTTAAAGGGATATTCTTGATAAAATGAAGGTAAAGAACTTTATGAACCAATACAGTTGTCTTTCCGCTACCTACCATTGCGCTTACAAGAGTTTTTTTATTGTTTGTAAATATTGCTTTTTGCTGATATTCATTGAGTTCCTTTATAGATTCATAAAGTATTGAATTTCGTAATTTGATCTTTTCAAGAATGCCTCTATAATCTTCCGAAACTTCTTCTGGTTTTATTCTGGATTCAGCATGATCATTATCAGGAAAAATCGAACTTTCAAGATCGGAAGAGGGTGTGGAGGGCCTATTTGATTTTTTAGTTTTTCTTTCACGCAGCTTTTGGTATATTTTCTTTAAATCCATATCACTCTCTCTTATCTTTGAAGTGTCTCATCAATTTAAAATGCTTTCGGTTTTCATTAGTACTGTCTATACTTTTAAAAGAAAGAGAAAATCCTTGAGGCAACCTCATAAACCGCGCCAGACTATTACTTATAGCTTGTTTTATTTCGTGTTTGTCTGCTATTCTTACAGCACTTGTTGGAAAGTACAAAATTAAACTTGCATTCTCTACACTGATACTCTTTGCTGTACTCAAAAAATTAGCGCCATATATTTTATGGTTTTTCATTAATTCAAGCAAATCCATCCAGTCTTCTACAATCTTATCCCAAGTATATTCATATTCAATCTGCTCGATCTTTGGTTCTTCAGGAATGATAAGATCTTTGGGTGGATTCGTCTCAACAAAAAAGTTTTCCAAAGCCCATAATATTATTTTTTTGTCAATCCTATAATCACCAACACAAGCTGGACAACCTGTTTTACAGCGACAATTTCTTACTAAATAAATAGCATCTTTGATTATTTCTTTAATATGTTCAAATGCTTTTTCGGAAAATCCCAAACCTCCGGGATACTGGTCGTATAAAATGATTGCTTTGGATTGCAATTGTTCTTTTTGACTTGTAAAAACAAAATCGTCTCCACCAATATCAGTAAATGTTGCCATCACTTTGAATTCTGCTGCAGATTTCAAACTATGTGCTATCGCCTTGAAATAATTAGTAGTACTCTGTTCTGTGGCTGCTTGTGGAGCCATTACTACATTGTTTGGCAATTGAATCCAGCAGCCTTCCGTATCCATCTCGTCTTCTAATGGCTCAGATAGAGATTCATATCCAAGATTTTGATGGGTATTAAACTGTATCATTTTGTACCCTAATACCATTAGGCTAACCTGCACGTCGCCAAAAAATACATTTGCACTATCAACAGCTTTTTCTTTATGTTTGACGAGTATATCAATATTTTTACTGATATGCGGGTCGGTATAATAATTTAAGTCGGCAGGTATTATAGTTGCTATTTTTGTTTCAAGATTAAGCTGAAGACATTTATATTGAATTGTATCGTGGAGATAAATCGCTCCAGTATAAACTTCTCGCTTTGCTTGCTGGAGATCCATCGTGGTAAGAGTTATCTTATTCTTGTCATCAACAACTTCAACAGTTTCGTTTGTAATGTTGCGCAAGCTGAATTCATGAGCAGGTGATGATTTGCCTTTCCAATGAAAAGTATTATGGATTTCTTCTATTTCACCGATTTCTTGCAATAACGGCAAGATCTCTCCTAAGTCAGGAAAATAACCAATATCATCAATTGTCAGTGGGAGTTCAGCTGCCGCGGCACGTATGTGAGATAATTGAATATGCAAATTATTTTTATCAATAATCGCATTTTCTGGTGAGGTACCAATAAGCCAGTCAGGATTTATTCCCACATATTGGTCTATTGGTTTAACTCCTAATATCAAAACCGCATACGCTTTTCCGACTCTTCTCCCTGCTCTTCCTACTTGTTGCCAAAAACTTGCGCGTGTTCCTGGAAAACCTCCCATTACAACCATTTCAAGCGCGCCAATATCAACCCCTAATTCCAAAGCATTGGTAGAAACAACGCCTAAGATATTTCCAGATATTAGGTCTTTCTCTATACGGCGTCTTTCTTCTGGCGTATATCCTCCTCGATAGCCTGAAATCTTGTTTGCCAGAGAGGATCCATATCTATCAAAGGACAATATATCTCTACATTCTTTTGTTACAACTTCTGTTGCTTTTCTGGAAGTACAGAAAGAAATAACCCTGACATTACTTTCTATAAGTTTAGGCATAAGAGCAATCATTTCTTGTACTTCAGAACGCCGGTAAGTCTTATCTGTTCCCACATAAGGGGGTTGCCAAAATATGATCTCCTTTTCAGGTGAGGGTGAACCATCTTTGGCAATATGAATAAATTGAGTATGGCAAATATTTTCAGCTAATTCTTGAGGATTTGCTATGGTAGCACTGCTACACAAAAATTTAGGTGTGTTGGAATGATATTTACAAATACGTAACAACCTCCTCATAACATTTGAAACATGCGAACCAAAAGCACCGCGATAAGCATGTAGCTCATCTATAACAATAAAGTTAAGATTTCTAAAAATATGAGGGAATCCATATCTATTATGGTTTGGTAAGAAGCTTGCGTTTATCATATCTGGATTGGTGAGGATAATGTTAGCTTCTTCTCTTATTTTTTTGCGTTGGGAAGCTGGAGTATCGCCATCGTAAATACCGACTTTGATTTTTCTTTTTCCAAAATAATCTGCAAAGGGCTGTAGGTTTTTTTGCTGATCTTGAGTAAGGGCTTTAGTCGGATAAATGAACAGAGCTCTTCTGGAAGGATTCTGGATGATTGTCTGAATTACTGGCAAGTAAAAGGCTAAAGACTTACCGCTTGCAGTGCCGGTAGTAATAATTACGTTATTACCTTTTATTGCTTTTTCAAACATTTCAGCTTGGTGGGAATAGAGTTTTTCATACCCCATATTGATAAGACATTTTTTTAGGTCTGCATCGCAGATCGCGGGAATAGATGAAAAAGATCCTATTTTTTCCGGTAGGTTTCGGGTTTCAATTATTCGTTTAGAAAAACTTCTGAGAATGGCAGGAATGTCATTATACATAAAGATTTCTTCCCTCCGATTTTATTCCCTATGAAAACGGAAGTTTACGGGACGTTGTTGACTATGTTGACTTATTTCCCCTTTGCTCTCCTGAATAGTTGGCTCCATTCTGTTTACAACCACAATTGAGTTGTTCAACATAGTCAACAACATCCCCTATATTCCAACATCTGATCGGCTTCGGCAAATACATCCTCTGCTGCAACACCCTGTCGTCTGCCTTCCTTATACTCCTGATAACAATATCGAATTTCAAAGGATCTCCGTTTTATCCCAACGACTCGGATTTATCTCGGCACGAGAATGCAGTTGTTCGAATGCTATCAGGCTGAGGCTTGCTGCAATCTTTCTGCAAGCCAGATCTTGATGATTGACTGTCGGGGAACCTTGTCAAAGTCTTTAGCCTTCATATATCTCAATCTCTTCATCTCTCGCCCGGCGCACAGAGATAATCCTTATGTTCAAAATTACATAATTTCTTAAATGCCCCGGCTTTTGGCATCAGGCGCACTGGTATGTTCGCTATTATAGACTGTTTCCTCTTTTCTATGCTGCCTTAGCCACTCCATGAGGAGCGGGGGCACCCTGCAAGAGGCCTCGAGTACTGAGATCCTCATCAATGTCTGGCCAGTGGATCCCGTATCCAGCTCCGGCAATGCGCCAGTTCGCTCGCTGCGCAGACGTCGCATGTAGCAGACGTGGGTACCATGCCAAGGGAACCGTTATGGTTCGTCCATCGAAAAGATCAACACTGATTGCGTCGTCAGTGACGCGCACGTCCCTGACTCGCTCACCTGCTTTAGATTCTAAAGTAGTCATTCCATGCCTCCAATAATTCCTTCTGGTGCTCTGAAGTGAGTGTTTCCAATTTTCTCAGTTCCCTTGCTGGAAACATTTTCCTATTCCTTGTCGATTCTTTTAGCGAACAAATTAAATGTTAAAAAATAAATCAATGATATTTGATAGTAATAGATTATTTCCTGATTTTAATTGTATGCTATATATCGCATTGTTTTTAATGAAAAAGCAAGAATTATGTCATCACCAAAAACCCCACATCTCTGCTTGAAAATAAGGAGATTGCTTCGCTTCGCTCCTGTCTGCGTGCGGACACGCACAGGCAGGCGCAATGACTGATGCCCGATGATACCGGAACTTATTGTGAAGTTACAATGCTTCCGAAGAATTCTGCGTAAGGGGTTGATGGGTTGAACCGCAACAGCGAGCGAATATAAAAAAGCGTAACACTTTAGCCCTTTGAAAAAAATTCTGACAGGATAACAGGATAAACAAGATTTTGTTTAAAGTAAATAAATAGGTTAAGTCTTACTCTAACTATCCAGTAAATCATAAAATCATAATCCTGAGAAAGGCATATAAGTGAAACACAGAGAATTGACTGAGAAAATCATTGATTGTGCATACAGAGTTTACAATAAGCCCGCCCACCTCGTCTGAGCTCGCGATGGCGGGCAGGTTGAAATCAAACGTAAGGTAAGGGATTTTGATGAGGATTTACAGGATGAGTTTTGATGTTTTAATCCTGAACTTCCTGTTAATCCTGTCAAAAAAGTCTCTTTGAAAGATCTAAATTAGCTGCTTTGATATGTTTTGGCCGGTTCATTGACGTGATAAATGAGGAAGATTAGTTTAGAGCCATGCCGATGACCAGGCCAACGGCAATTCCAAGGCCGACAAATATTGAACCGACTACGATTCCCACTGCAACATTTTTCTCTGCTAACTGTTTTGACGTATTAAACGGGGTCATCCTGTCAAACATTTTATAACCTATCATCATAAACACCAGGGTCAATAAAACTCCAACTATTGCATAACCAAGGTTCAGTAATATAATCGAGATTTCCATTACCTTAACACCCCCTTTATTTTACCGATTTTATTAACGTAACCGATGGTTTCTTTGTTCGATTATATGAGTTGCTCTTTCTTTAACTTTTAAACTTTGATTATGATTTCTGCCACAGGGAGCGTGATTATACCCATGAGGCTGAAAAACTATGGCAGAAATCATAAGAAACGTAAAGAATATTGAAGATTCCCTGTAGCAAGCTACAGTCCCGCTTTCTGGCGGGATTCGACCGTAAGGAAGTTAGCCATTTTTAGATTCGCTCGCTAACCCCGCAGCAAGCTACGGGGAATGCGCTCGCTATTGCGGTTCATCAAAGCGGGCTTTTTACCGGGCCTTAAGCCTTCTAATAAGCGGATTGAACCTTTTCTTTCATGATTTTGGGTTTATAATGAAACAAAATTTCATGGGTTATATTTACTCAAGTTTCACCTTTTTTGCAAAGCTAAATTCACTAATCGAACGTCTCGGAAATTCTACTAAACCACTATCCCATTTTCCCAGAACCCATCATTCCATCATTCCAATTGCGGAGCGAAGCAGAGCTATGTTCTTCCCTTATTCAGGAGAGCTGGGACAAGAAGTATAAGAAGGCTGGCCATTTTAAAAAGAATTACTGCTATGCAGGTTTGAACCAGTCCTAAAACCGGTAACAGCACCACCCCTCCAATGAGACCACCTATCCATCCGCCGGCAAGATCGGCTCCGTAAAGCAGACCGGCAGTACTACTGAGATCGGGAGAGTGCTTTAGATATATCTTGTTGGCTAAGGGAAACTGGGCGCCAATGAGAAGACCGGAAAGAAAGGAGAGCACAAGAAAGATCACCTGGAAGAGAAAGAATACCGCTGGACGGTCTAAGTAAGGGGAAAAAAGAAGAAATATTGCCGGAAGAGTTCCGGAAAAGAGAATCATGGCAAGTTCTAACCCGATAAAGAAGGCAAAATCCCTTTTAACCCTTTTCAAAAGGGAGGTCATGGTTAGACTTCCCGCTGCTATCCCCACCATAAAGGCGGCCACTAAAAGTCCTATCTGGTGAAAGACATATCCATAAACTGCCTGAAAGGTATAGATTAGCGCCAGGTCAAATATCATCCCGGCAAAACCGGAAGCCATAACGGCAAAAGGGATGCTTAGCTTTGTATATATTGCTGGGCTCTTAAAACAGATGATCAAAAAGAGGAGGGTGAATATAGTAAGGGGGATAGACAATAGCTTTAAACTTACCTGTTCAAACCATTTAAACAGACACTTCATATTGGGAGAAAAGAGAGAATTCCAATAGGCAAGACTATAGAACATCCCAAGGGGAGAAAAATCCTGATTGATCTTTTCAGTAGTGCCTTTTAGGGAGGTAAAGAACCAATCTGACCACCTGGAATCTAATTTGTACTTTATATGAAACGGGGTTAAAAGGCTTACCTCAAGTTTACGTTCATTAAGCCTCTGGCTGAGTAAGGTGTGGTTAATTAAAGAAACCCCTTTTGAAGTCGAGGCTAAAAACAGGTTGAAGTCCCCGGGAATAACCCGAACATAGGGATAAACTTCTTTAAGGGTATTAAGGGTACAGGCGTTAAGATCTCCCAATGCCTTGCTTAAGTAAGTTAGAGAACCAGGTGAAACTATAACCAGTATACCTCCTTTCTCAAGCCTTTCCTTAACCAAGGAGAAGAACTCTTTAGAAAAAAGCCTGTTTATCTGTAA
>JAJSZW010000063.1 GCA_030262895.1 Deltaproteobacteria bacterium
TCAATCCCAAAAAATTTCTCATACAATTTCAAACTATTATGCGCTAACAAATTAAAAAGGCAGAGTCATTGCTGGCCCTGCCTTTTTTTATTGTTCTCTATCTAAGCGGTGTTTAATGAGCACCACTGCCTTCTTCAAGCATGTCCGCCGCCGGCCATAGCGTTCATAGCTCGATCAGGATTTGCTTCTACCTTTTTGAGTATGTCCATTGTCTTGTGTTCCGGCAGCCAATTAACAATACCCGTGCCAACATCATATATAGCGCCAACCACCTTGGCTCTTCCGCTGTTTACAATATCCCTGGATGCGGGACTTGCCATGAACAGGTCCTCAATTCCCTGCCAGATATTTTCTTCAATAGCATATGGAATAATGTCATCTCCGTGCACATCCGGGTGTTTAACCATGGCAAGGCGAACAGCGGGCTCTATGTTGTCAACAAGAGGCGGAATATTCCGTTCCAGGGCATGTCCTGTCCCATGCACGGCATGAGTAACGGCAGTAACGGCTCCGCACTGGGTATGGCCAAGAACAACGAGAACAGGTGTGTTAACATGCGCTAAGCCATATTCTATTGATCCGGCCTCGTCAGTATCACAGACATTGCCTGCAACTCTGATTACAAAGATATCCATTATGCCTGCGTCAAAAAGCAATTCAACAGGGACTCGTGAGTCTGAGCAGGTAATGACCGTAGCATAAGCATGATCTCCCTGATTTTCTTTCCCTGCCTGAATAAGGCGTGCACGATTTATATGTGGATGATTCGGAATACCATCCACGAATCTGGTATTACCGGCTTTGAGCATTTCAATGGCTTTGTCGGGACCTGGTTTCGCTTTTTTCTTTGCCTCATGCTTGGCTTCGGGCGCTGTTTCGGGCACGGCTTCTGGCGCGGCTTCTGGCTTAACTTCCGGCTTAACTTCGGGCTTTACTTCATGCTTAACTTCGGGCTTTACTTCGGGTTTTGCCTCCGCCTTTTTAACGGGAGCCTTATGTTCTGCTGCGTCATCACCACCACACGCTACAGGAAACGCAATCAACGAAAAAATACAACCAGCAGCAATAATTAGTTTAATAATACGATTCATTTAACCTCTCCTTTTAACTTGTTTAATGTTTATAACCCTACCCCATAATTTTCGGACCAGACACATCCGCTTAAACTTTAATTGTGCTAACGCTGCGATATACTATCTGAATTTTGTAACACTTTAGTTTTATGAAACAAACCAGATACGCGAGAGCTTCAGGTATGATACATTCAAAACAGGAAACTGTTTGAGCGTATTAGATATCGTTAAGAAAGAACCCGGTATAAAATGCCATTTTCTGTATGGCTGTTTGCTCAATTACCACAATTTCTTTATAGTTATGGCCGATTCTTTCTTTACGATATCTTATGCGTGAGTTTTTCATGGTTTGAATGTATTATATCTGAAGCGGATATATTTCAAAGCGCTAACGTATTACATAATTTTATATATCTTTTGACGGCTATATTGTCAAGAATTAGCCCTTAATTCCTATCTCCGAAACCGGCCTGCTATAAATAATATAAAAAAAATAATGGACGATAATATTACAATGGTTGCACCTGATGCAAGGTCTGCATAATATGAAAATAACAGTCCTCCTACTGTGGATATCAAAGCAACTGCTATGGCAATTGCAATCATTGGAATATAGCGATCAGTTATTTGTGAAGCTGCTGCTCCGGGTATTACAAGAAGAGCTGAGACAAGAATTATTCCTATAATTTTCATGCTGATTACAACTGACATCGCAAGTATTGTAAGAAAAAAATGATCAAGAAAAGCTACCGGCATTCCGCTGACGAGCGCAACCTCTTTGTCGAATGAAACAAACAGCAATTCCTTGAAAAGCAAAAAAATGGATATGAGGACAAAACCTCCCAACAATGCAATAATTATTAAATCGTTACTGGTAATTGCGAGTATGTTACCAAAAAGATATCCGAAAAGATCTACGTTGTATTGATCTGACATGCCAATAAAAACAACCCCAAGCGCCATGGCAAAAGCAAAAAAGATTCCTATGGCTGTGTCAGCGCTTAATTTTCCATGCCTGCCTATGTAGCCAATTGCATTAGAAACAGCTATTGCAAATACAATAGCTGTAAGTGTAGGGGAGATACCGAGAAGAAATCCTAAAGCAATGCCGCCGAATGCTGAATGCGCCACACCAACCCCCACAAATGATAAACGACGGAGCACAACAAAAAATGACACTACAGCAAGAACCGGGCTCAACATTATACCGGCCATAAAGGCATTCCGCATAAATTCAAGGCTAAAAATTTCAATCATTATGTTCGTGTTTCTTTAAGGAACATGTTGCGCATCTGGAATCGTGAACCATAATGTTAAGGTTTTTCCCATAAACCTTTTGCATTATTTCAGGTTCAAAACAGGAATCCGGTTCACCATGATAGTGAATCTCTAAATTCAAACATGCGATGCGATCCGCATGGGCAGTAATAACTCCTATATCATGCGAAACCATTATTACCGATATATTCATTTCATCTCTAAATTTGGCCAGCAATTCATAAAAATCTTCCTGAGCAACACTGTCAACTCCTGTTGAAGGCTCGTCCAGTACCAAAAGCTTGGGCTTTGATGCCAATGCACGGGCAATATGAACTCTTTGCTGCTGGCCTCCGGACAAAAGTCCAAAGGGCTTTTCCGCATGTTCAGCCATATTTATCCTGGCCAGCATCTCCATTGCAATTTCTCTGCTTTTGCTTCCAGGTCGTTTAAAAAAACCAATCCTGTTATATAAGCCCATCAGGACTACATCCAGGGCTGTAACAGGAAAAGATCTGTCAGCTTTGGAAATCTGGGGCAGATATCCAACTTCAAGCCTGGTGTGTTTGTCGGGCCTATGGCCAAATAATTTCACTACACCCTTTTGAGGACGAACAAGTCCCAAAATAACTTTAAGCAGAGTTGATTTTCCACCACCATTGGGACCTACTATGCCAAAAATCTCACCTTGATAGCACTTCAAATATATAGACTTCAGCACCCATTTATTGTAATAACCGACCCAGACATCTTGAAGCTCCGCGTAAACCGCTTTTTTATTTCCGATATCTGCTCCATGCTCTTTCAAAGCATTGCCTCCTGCAAAACCTTAAGATTATATTTCATAAGGTCAAAATAGCTGTTGCGGCCTTTTATGTTTGGGCCTCCCATTGGATCAAGAAAAAGCACTTTAACATCCGCTTCTCTGGCAATTACTTCTGCAACCTTTGGATTCAACTGGGGTTCAGCAAACACAGCCCGAATATCGTGCTTTATTATAAGAGAAACGATTTTCTTTATACTTCTCGGCGTAGGGTTTCTTCCGGGAGCCGCTTCAATCACACCAACAGATTCAAGTTTATATTGTCTTGCAAAGTAATCCCATGCAGGGTGAAAGCAAACATATTTTCTAATTTTGAATTTTTCAACCGTCGAAGCTATCGAGACATGGAGTTCATCCAATTTATCTAAATACGCTATTCCCCGCTTTTCATAGTATTTCATATGCTTGTTATCAATCTTACAAAACACTGAAATAATTTTATTAATCATCAATTTTGCGATTTTCGGATCAAGCCATATATGAGGGTTGGCAAAGCTTGATTCTGCATCCGAAATATCTGTGTCATCATCATGATGATGATGTTTTGATAATTTTATCAGAGAAATTCCTTCGGATAATTTCACTGTAATTAGCTGGTTGTTTGATAATCTGACAAAGTTTCCTGCCCATAATTCAAGACCGGCACCAATCATAAAAAAAACACGTGCCTCGGAAATCTTTTTTAAAAGACTTGGTCTTGGTTCATATGTATGGGGGCTGGCGCCGGAAGGAATAATGGTAGTAACATCAACATACATACCCCCAACCTGTTTTACCATATCGGCAAGCGGAAAAATGCTGGCAATTACCGGAATTTTTTCCCCAAAGCAGTTAGGAGCTTGCAACTGAATAGCGGAAAAAACAAATATAAACAAAACCAGGATACGCAATATTTTTATTTTCATAGGATATTTTTCCAGAAGTTTGGCTGTAAGTTACACTAAAAAATATTTCAAATAAACTATAAAATGATTGATACCTCTAAATATTTTATCTCTCCCTAATTTCTACTTTCCAATTTCAAGTTTCAAGCCGTGAACGGCTACATATTTTATAACTCAACAGGTAAAATAATGAGAAACTAAGCATGAATTCTGTCTCATTTTTAAATTAGAGACATAATTGTATTATGAGACATTTTACATATCTTTCCATTTATAATTGTATCTCAATATCTTGTTTTAATTCAAGGCGTTATTCCATTATTGGAGTTTTTGTTATCAATGGCACATAGCTTGCAGTTAAATGTGTTAAATAACAATTTAGGTTTCAGTTAGCTATTTTATTGTTTGCCAACTTTGAACCAAAGGAGGTGCGGTATGATGAAATTAGAAGATATAAACAATAATCTTGACCTGTTAAATGACATAGACTGGGAGATGACACCGGAAATGGCTGTAACACTTTATCTGGAATGGGGTAATAATCCGGCACTGGGTAACAACATAATAAAATCAAAGAGAGATTTTTCTACTTATTTTGTAATAAATACATGGCATGAGCCGGTAATATACCTTATCCGTCGTAACAGTGAAGACGGCGTTGAGCTTGCTGCAATAAAGATGCCCAAAGGGATAGAAACCCGGTTCCTGGAGTCGGTAGGTCATAACAAAGGCGTTTATTCTATTGAGGGTGAAGTTAAAGACTGGCTTAAAGGCAAGCTCTATAATGCTTAAGAATTTAAGGATGTTCGCTTAAAAATCTGTATAAGGTGGCCCTTCCCACCCCGAGAAGCTTGGCAGCCCTTGATTTGTTCCCTCCTGTTTGTTCAAGAGCGGATTTTATTGTATCAAAGTCAAGCTTCTTAGAAGGGCCGCGCTTTAATAGAGGTTTTTTATTATCTCTCAGATCAACAGGGAGTTCATTTGGAGTAATTAAGCTGCCACTGCATTTTACAATGGCAAACTGAATAGCATTTTGAAGCTCTCGAACATTTCCCGGCCAGGCATAATCCATCATTAAAGACATAGCTTCTTTAGATATTCCGGGAGGTTTTTGCTTATAATCTTCCTCAGCCTGTTTAAGAAAATGGTCAATGAGAAGTGGTATGTCATTTTTTCGTTCACGGAGAGGAGGTATAGATATAGGTATTACATTTAAACGGTAATAAAGATCTTCGCGGAAATTTTTATTCTTTACTTCCTCTTTAAGGTCTTTGTTTGTTGCGCTGATAACTCGAATATTTACAGAGATTGTTTTTTCTCCGCCAACCTTTTCAAATGTACCTTCCTGCAGAAATCTCAAAAGCTTGACCTGCACATTTTTTGAAAGTTCCGTAACCTCATCCAGAAATATTGTGCCCCTGTGAGCCAGCTCAAAGCGCCCCTTTTTATCACGTATAGCATCTGAAAACGCCCCTTTAACATGCCCAAAAAGTTCACTTTCTATAAGGCTTTCCGGCAATGCTCCGCAATTTATAGCGATGAATGGAGCACCACTTCTTCGGCCTTCATTGTGAATAGCCGCAGCAACCAGTTCTTTGCCTGTGCCTGTTTCTCCGGAAATATGTACTGGATAATTATAGTCAGTGACATCTCTAATCTGTTGAAAAACCTGGAGCATTTTTGTGTCTTGACCTATGATGTTTGCAAAGCTGTTTAGCTTTCCGGCTCTTATTTTCAGGCTCAAAATATCAGTAACATCTCTTAGGAAAGCAATAACCCCAAAGAGTTTTCCATTTTCGTCATCCATCCTGTTAAATGACATTTCAATGTTCTTGATTTCTCCGTTTTTGTTTAAGAGGTTAATCGTATATTCATAGTTATCCATAATTTTAGGGTTGTCTTTACTGAAAGAACAGCGTTCACCGCAAAAGGGAACGTCAAATACTTCGTGACAGTCCCTTCCCAGAACATCTTTTCTGCTGAAACCTGTAATTCTTTCAGCTTCATGGTTGAAAAAAAATATACGCCTTTTTATGTCATGAGCTATGATTCCATCCTTAAGATTATCAAGAACCCGCTCCAGGTTTTCCTTTATAGTAATAATTTTTTCAATCTTTGATTCAGTCATAATTGTTTCCAAAAATGGTTTGCATTACACATCATTGAGCTCGCTTTCTATCCTTTCAATCAATTACAAGAACTATGGCTCCCCTGATCCTGCCGCCTTTCAATCTCGCTAAAGCTTCGTTTGCCTCAGCAAGCGGAAATGTCTCGACTTCGGTATGCACAGGCACCTTAGGTGCCAATTCCAGAAATTCCTCGCCATCGCGGCGAGTCAGGTTTGCCACCGAGCATATGCTGCGTTCTCCCCACAATATACTGTATGGAAAGGAAGGTATGTCGCTCATATGAATACCAGCGCAAACTACTGTTCCGCCTTTAGCAAGGGCTTTCAGGGATAAAGGAACAAGCTCGCCTGCCGGAGCAAAAAGTATGGCTGCATCGAGTGAATGTGGTGGCTTCACAGTGGAATCACCGGCCCATTCCGCACCAAGCTCAAGTGCAAACTGCCGGCTCTCATTATCGCCGGGACGGGTAAAAGCATAAATTTTTTGTCCTCTGTATTTTGCGACCTGGGCAACAATGTGCGCTGCGGCACCAAAGCCATAGATGCCTAAGTACTCTGCATCACCTGCCATAACGAGCGAACGATAACCTATCAAGCCGGCACATAATAATGGGGCAGCTTCCGCATCAGAGTAAAAATCCGGAATATGAAAACAAAATCTCTGATCTGCTTTTGTGTATTCTGCATAACCTCCGTCAATGGTATATCCGGTAAAACCTGCAGAATTGCATAGATTTTCCTTTCCGGAACAACAATATTTACATTCGCTGCAGGTATAACCAAGCCAGGGCACTCCAACCCTGTCGCCAATGGAAAATCGTTCTACCTTTAATCCTTTTCTAAACACCGTTCCGATAATCTCATGACCCATAACAAGGGGAAGTTTAGGTCTGTTTAGCTCGCCATCTTTAATGTGCAGATCGGTTCTGCATACACCACATGCATTTACACGAATTAATAACTGTTCAGGGCCCGGTTCAGGCATAGCAATATCTAATTGACGAAGCGGGCGATTAGGCTCGCTTAAAACCATAGCACGCATGAGGTTTCTCCATTAGTAACAGTTCACCGTGAACAGTGAACTGTTACCTCTCACAGAAATTAATCCAGCGATTAGGATCTGAACGACAAACTCTGTAGTTTTTGCCGTAAGACTGCCTCCTTTAAAATATCTTTCAAGATAGAGCGGCGATCTGGCGGTGAAACACCTGTCACGAGGACTGTTGTGTTATGACCTCCTCATCCGAAAAAGCAACCGTGTGGATCTGCGTCTATCTCTGCAACCAACTCAACAAGATCCCGAGACGACTCAAATGGGCCGTATTTGTGCCACTTCATATCAGCCCTTTGCCAGAATAACTTCCAGACATTTTGGGTCCTTACGAACTTGAGTTTTGCGAAAGGCAGCCGAATTTGTTCATTTGGCTCATCCCATCGAGGACGGATTTCAAAAAGAATTACGTCCTGACTTTCGATTTTATATTCATATCGCAATTTATCTCTGATATGCCCAGGCGACCTTTTCTTACATAGTGCACCGACAAATTTGTTAATCTTGTGTATCTCTATTTCTGTGAATGCCATAATTTATTTTCTTAGTTCATAATGTCTGTTTAATTCCAAGGCCATTATACCTATTTCCCAAAGAAAAAAGGCAATAATATTATACTATCGTCCGATTCACTTTATCCTGCTGACATCATTTGCATTCTGTGTTGCACTACACAGGTTTTGCCTACAGCTGTCTCCGTGCCGGTTTTAATGCCATTAAATGTATTGTGATCATTTTTCCGCTTGGTTCTGTTCAACCCATTTTTTGCCCTTATCTGTAAGATGATATTTTTGTTTGCTGCTTCTCGGCTTATCCGGAATCGTCATTTCAACAAGCCCGACGTTCAATGCTGGTTGCAAGTAGCTGTAAAGAAATGTATGATATAAAATTCCTACAGCATCCATTAAGGATTTTCTATCCACAGGTTTATTCCCAAACTGCCAAAGCAACTTCCCAACTTGTTCGGTGAGTTGGTCTTTTACCACAGGCATTAGGACATATTGAGCCGGAGTACGATAATGATATCGGCATTGATATCCGAAACTTTGAAGTTCTGCTCACGATTCCCAGAAAAACTACAACCCCAGATATGCTTTTCTTACATTCTCATTTGAAAGAAGATTTTCTGCGGAATCTGAAAGAGTTATACGTCCGTTCTCCATAACATAGCCCCTGTGAGCTGCTTTCAGCGCAAGATTTGCATTCTGTTCCACAAGAAAAACAGTTGTCTGGTTTTCGATATTTATCTTCTTTATGATCTCAAATATCTGCCTTACTATAAGGGGAGCCAGTCCCAAAGACGGTTCATCCAGCAACAAAAGCGTCGGCCTTGCCATTATTGCCCTTGAAATGGCAAGCATTTGCTGTTCGCCTCCGCTTAAAGTTCCCCCAAACTGATTCTTCCTTTGACTAAGAATCGGAAAAAGGTCAAAAATATATTCCATGTCTTTTTTTATATTTTTCTTGTCCGTCCTTAAAAAAGCTCCCATGTCCAGATTTTCCAGAACCGTTAAATATGGAAAAATTTTCCGTCCCTCCGGAACCTGGCTGATTCCAAGCGAAACGATCCTGTCCGGTCTCATATTATGAATAGTTTTACCCATATAAGTGATTTCGCCTGAACGCGATGGAACTAAACCCGAGATCGTCATTAAAGTTGTTGTTTTGCCCGCTCCGTTTGCACCTATAAGAGTTATAATCTCTCCTCTGGAAATCTCAATATTTACATTCTTCAGCACCTGAATATTTCCATAGAATGAGTTTATATTCCTTAGCCTAAGCATCTATATCTTCACCAAGATATGCCTTTATTACAACAGGATTCTTAATAATATCACTGGGAGTTCCCTGTGCAATTTTCCTTCCGTAATCCATAACAAATATCCTGTCGGACAGACTCATGACCAGTTTCATGTCATGCTCAATCATCAATATGGAAATATTGTCTTCATCTCGTATCCTGGTTATCAGTTCGTCAAGTTCCCTGCTTTCCTGGGGATTCATTCCGGCAGCCGGTTCATCCAGAAGAAGCAGGAAAGGTTCGGTCGCCATTGCTCTTGCTATTTCAAGGCGCCTTTGTGCTCCATAAGGAAGATTTTTTGCAAACTCGTTGACAAGGTGCGAAATGCCCGTTTTTTTTAAAATGTTGTAGCTGAAATCAACCACATCCTTTTCTTCTTTAATTGTTGACCTTCCTCTTAATATAGCGCTCACAATACCCGAAGAAGTACGGCAGTGGCGTCCAATCATAACATTCTCAAGAACAGTCATATTAGAAAATAGGCGGATATTTTGAAAAGTACGGGCCATGCCTTTTTTCGTAATACGATTTGGTTTTAACCCATTTATTTTATTGCGTTTTTTTCCTGGAGGTGAAATCAGTATTTCTCCTTCAGTTGGATTGCATATTCCGGTTATACAGTTAAAAAAAGTTGTTTTGCCTGCCCCGTTCGGGCCAATAATGGCTGCTATTTCTCCTTCAACCACATTCAGATCAAGGTGATCCAGAGCCCGCAGGCCACCAAAATCCATGCTTAAATCGTTAACTTCCAGAATGGTATTCATGATCCTATTCATTAAATTTATAAGTGCGGCGTATGTTGGCAATTATACCCTGGGGTCGGAACACCATCATAATAACCATTATGGCTCCGAAAAGCAGCATTCTGTAGTCGGAAAAAGCTCTGAGATATTCAGGCAGAAGGATCAGGATTAACGCTCCGATAATTACGCCTAAAATCGAACCCATGCCTCCCAGTACTACGATTGAAAGTATCATGGCCGATTCAAGGAAGGTAAAACTTGCGGGATTAATAAAAGTAGTTTTGGCGGCAAATATTACACCAACCATTCCAGCCCATGTTGCACCAAGTGCAAAGGCCCTCAGCTTTGTCCTGGTTTTGTCAATTCCCATAGCCTGGCATGCTGTTTCGTCCTCTCTCAAAGCTATCCAGGCCCTGCCTATTCTTGAATTCTGCAGCCTATTAACTACAATGATCGTAAATATGACAAGGCCGATCATAAGAAAATAAAGATATATGCTTGCAGCCTGAAGGGAGAATTGGATACCAAAAAAACCCGGCCTGTCAATATTGGCAATGCCGCTTGGGCCAAAAGAGAATTCATTCCAGTTTTCCAATACAAGTCTGATTATTTCTCCAAACCCAAGGGTAACAATTGCAAGATAGTCACCTCGCAGGCGCAGCACTGGGAAACCAAGGAGTACACCAAAAATAAAGCCTAAGACAGCTCCTATGGGGAGTACCGACCAGAAACCAAGGCCAAAATGGTGGTTCAGTAATGCATAACTATAAGCTCCTACAGCATAAAAGGCAACATACCCAAGGTCGAGCAACCCTGCAAGGCCCACCACGATGTTAAGGCCCAGACCAAGGACAATATACATTAAAGCGGTTGTCATTATGCTGGTCTGATACATGGAAAAAATAAAAGGAAAAGCGACTGCGATAATCGTTAAGCCTGTCACTAAAGGAATATAGAATCTGCGTTCTTCCAATATCCTCTGAATCAAAAAAGTTTTGCCTGATTCACCGGTTTCAGCTCGTTTTTCCCCCGCTTCCTTTTTTTTCAGCATATAACGCCAGACAAAGGAGAGCAAAAAACTGCCGATTCCTACAACAAGCATGTTCTTCCAGCGCCATTCAACAATTTTTTCTATAGGATTGACACGGATTACCATTATAGGAAATGTCAAAAACATAAACCAGATAGAAACTAGAAATGATTTCTTTATTTCTCGAGCTTTAATCATTAGTTAGATCCAACTTATATTTTTTGATGTCTGACTCGACCGAGAATGCCTGCCGGTTTGAATATAAGAATCAACACAAGCAATCCAAAAGCAAAAACATCTTCATAATCGCTTGAAACGTAACCTGTTGCAAAACTTTCTGTCAGCCCGAGAACAAGTGCGCCTAAAACAGCGCCGGGAATACTGCCTATTCCGCCAAGCACGGCAGCAGTAAATGCTTTTATTCCTGCGACAAAACCAATATAAAAATTTATCTGACCAACATGGGAGGCAATCAGGACTCCGCCCAGTGCGGCTAATGCTGAACCGATAACAAATGTTATAGAAATTACACGGTTAACATTTACCCCAACAAGCATAGCCATGTTCCTGTCCTGAGCTGTTGCACGCATAGCCTTTCCCGTCCTGGTAAACTTGATCAGAAAAGTCAGTAAAATCATAGCTGTCGAAGTAGTAATCAGAATGACTATCTCCGCTGAACTGATAATATGCCTGTATGGTTTTATAAATTCAAATTCAGGAATAAGGTTCGGGAAGGGAAGAAAGTCGGATGTTTGTGCCAATAGCACGTAATTTTGAAGAAAAATTGACATGCCGATTGCGCCGATAAGGGGTGAAAGACGCGAAGCATGACGAAGTGGCTTGTAAGCTATCTTTTCAACGGTATAACCATAAGCCGAAGAATATATCACTGCCGCTAAAGACGCCAGCACAATTACTGCAATCTCGTTAAAACCCAGCAGGGTCAGAACACTTGTAAAAATAAGGGCGGTAAATGCCCCTATCATATAAATTTCACCATGGGCAAAATTGATCAACTCAATAATGCCGTATACCATGGTATAGCCTAGGGCAATAAGGGCATATATACTCCCTCGAGTCAGCCCTCCAAGAATAAGTTCAAGAAAATATTCCATTTAGACAAGCTTACTTTGTAACGGTTTACAGTTTACGGTTCACGGTTGTCGGTTTGGAGTTAATACTATTTCACTTCAACATAAACTCCGTTTTGCACCTGGTACATACAGAACCCGACCCCGATTGCATCGCCACGTTCATCAAAACTAATTTTACCAAGCGGCGTATCTACATATTCGGTTCTAAGTGCTTTTGATACAGCATCATAATCTGTAGAACCTGCCTTTTGAATTGCATTCAGCAAACATAGAGAAGCCGAATAAGCATTAAGAAAAAAAGCGCCCGGTTCTGATCCGTAAGTATTTTTGTGAGCCTCAATTGCAGCAATGGCCATTGGATTATTGGACGTATCAATCGGCCCGGTAGCGTAAACACCTTCAGCATATTCTCCTGCAACTTTTATAAACGTATTATCTTTAACGCCATCGTCTGAAATAAATACGGTTTCCATGCCTTTTTTCCGCATCTGGCTGATTATTTTTGAGGCTTCAGGATGATATCCGCCAAATATAACTGCTTCTGCTCCTGAATACTTTGTTTTCTGAACAACAGCGGAATAATCAACAGCGCCTGGAGTAACGCCTTCGTACAATACTACTTCCGCTTTATCTGAAGCTTCCAAATATTTTTTCGCAAACTCAGCAAGACCCTTTCCATAGTCGCCTTTATCATGGAGAACAGCAATTTTTCTAACCTTTAAAACATCTATTGCAAAATCAACTTCAAGGCTTGCCTGTGTATCATCAGAAGCAATTGTACGAAAAAAATTAGGATAGTCGCCGCTCTGTGTAAGTGCAGGATTGGTGCAGGAGGGAGACATAATAATAATCTTTGAGTCCTTATAAATACCAAGAGCGGCCTTTGTGGCGCCGCTGCATATATGACCTAAAACAATGTCAACACCTTCCGTAACAAGCTTGGTGGCTGTATTGGTGGCTATTTCCGGTTTACAGACATCGTCTTCAATCAACAACTCAACCTTTCTCCCGAGAATGCCGCCCTTTGCATTAATATCCCGAACCACCAGCTCTGCCGCTCTTACAGAAGGAACACCGTAAGATGCCAGATCTCCGCTGTGCGCTCCTGCAACGCCAAGCTTGATCGTTTCAGCCGATTTATGGGAAGCATCGGAAGTCTTTTCAGATTCACCGCATGAGATAAGAAAGAATCCACACAAAATAACTAAAGCTAAGGAAATAAGCTGTTTACTAAAACTACACTTCATAATAGTTTGCCTTTCAATTAATTTCAATACATACAGTTGGTTATAAAATATAGGCCGATAAAAAACCAAACTTTTTTAGTAATAGTTCACCACGGATTTTCACGGAATTACACTGAATTGTCAAAATATTCTTCTCAACATTGCGAACCTCTCTGCACCAAAATTGAACAATAACCCCTCTCTCAATCAAGTTGTTTTAAGATAATTGATCAACTGAGCTTTATCCTGATTTGTTATCTTTTTTATGGCCTTATTTTCTATAAGAATCTTTTTTTCTACTTTTCATATAGTAAATTACTCGAATTGTTTATAATTTTCAGTGAAACTCCGTGTTGTTCCGTGGTGAACTATTACCTTTTTTATAATAATATGACCGTATTGAGTCAAGATAAAAGAATTTAGGTATAAATTTATTTCAAAAATCCTTGCCGTTTCATTAATATGTTTATAATAAAATAGGAAGCCGTTCACTGCTTGAAATTTGAAATTGGAAAGTAGAAATTAGGGAGAGCTTAAAATAGAAATTGGGAAGAACAGTACAAAAGCATGAAGGCCAAATTTCTAATTTCAACGTTCCGTGAACGGGCACATAAATTATAAGGAGTTAACGCTTATTTTGAAAAGAATAGGAATAGTAGTAAAGGCGGATGCAAAGGCCGGAAAAAAGGCCGATGAACTTGAAAACTGGCTGCGGTCAAAAGGCATGGATGTTGTAAGGAAAGAAACTTCTCCTCCTCGAAAATTTTCGATCCCGGGCGAATCTTCTGCGCCACCGGATCTTTCTTGTATTTTCGTCCTGGGTGGTGATGGAACTTTTTTAAACGCTGTCTGCTGGATAGGAGAGCAAGACATCCCCATCCTCGGCGTAAAGTTTGGCGAAGTAGGTTTCCTGGCGGAAATTACAGAAGAAAGCCTGTTTGCTGTGGCTGAATCCATTTTGAATGAAGATTTCACCATAAAGCCCAGGATGCGCCTTCTTGTAAAGGTTTTTAGAGAAGGAAAGGAAATCGCCCGCGAAACTGTCCTGAACGATATGGTTATTAACAGGGGGGCTTTTGCCAGGCTGGCACATATAAAAACATATATAGATGATAACTATTTGACCACTTATAGCGCCGACGGTCTTATCGTGGCAACCCCAACCGGTTCTACAGCCTATTCGCTTGCTGCCGGAGGGCCTATTATACATCCTGATGTAAAAGGAATAATAATGACACCTATTTGCCCCTTTACTCTAACAATACGACCTTTAATAGTTCCTGAATCAGTATCCATAAAAATCATGCTTGAAGAAAAGTCGTCAGACGTTATGCTTACTTTTGACGGCCAGGCGAGTCTTGAAATAAATGAGAAAGATACTATTATCGTGGAAAAAGGATCACATCCTATCAATATGATAACCATGGAGGACAGACCCTATTTTGATGTTTTAAAGACTAAATTACGTTGGAGTGGCGGTCGTGTTTAGCTTGTTGAAAAAGGGCTGAGACCTTTAGTGCTAAAAGGCCTTCTTAGCCCTGGCGATATCGTCCACGTCCCCCATTACTATCAAAGTCATCCCTTCAGTGAAAACCTGTGAAAGAGATGGATTAAACTCAATTTCCCCTGCCTTTTGTTTTGCGCCAAGAATCAGAAGACCGAATTTATCTTTAATTCCAGCCTCGCTGATTTTTTTACCAACAAAACTTGATTTTTCTGAAACCGCTATTTCGTGTATCCTTAAGTTACTCTGCTTGCTGCGTAACATATTGTCCAGGAAATCAACCGCCGTTGGTCGAATCATCTCAGATGCCATCCGCAATGCACCAATAAAATTTGGCGACACAACGCTGTCTGCTCCGGCTTTTTTGAGTTTAAATTCAAGCTTCGGATCTATCATTCTGCTTATTATGCGAATCTTTTTATTGAGTATTCTTGCCGACATTGTGACATAAAGGTTGTCTTTATCGGTAGCAAGGGTAACTAAAATGCCCGCAGCCCTTTCTATGCCGGCAGTTATTAAATTAGCATCATCTGTGGCATCGCCTTCAATATAAAGCAAATTTTCGATAGATTTGCATCGTTCTATCTTGTTCTTATCAGTTTCAATCAGTACAACCGGTTCCTTGTTTTTAACCAGTTCAGCGATTAATGCATAACCTGTCTCGCCCCCGCCACAAACTATGTAGTGATTTTTCAGCTTGCTTATAAGTTTATTCATTTTATTTTTCCTCAATATCCCTGAAAGTTCTCCCTCAATCAGCAATGCTGTCATCGTACTTATACCATAAAGGATAATCCCCATGCCGAATGTTATAAGGATCATGGTAAATATCTGAGCAGGAATATTACCGGTAACTCCAAGCACCTCTCCATAGCCTACGCTGGTTATAGAAATTACCGTCATATATATGCAATCAATAAAATTCGGCGTTCCTCTGAAAAGGATAAAATATCCGGTGCTGCCTGCCATGATCACAAGAAAAATGGCGCCCAGCAGAAGATAGAGTCTTTTCTTTATATCCATAGTAGCTCTATTATATAGACTTTCAGATAAATAATTTCACTGTGTTATCAGTCGTCGACGTATAACTAATACGCCTTCCTCCTTCTGGCCTTGTGAAATTAATTATCTGAAAGTCTATGGTTTTGACATACTCTCTGTGTAATCTGCGTAATCTGTGGATTAAAATCAATATATCAGCGTTTTTTATTGTGTAAAGAATTTTCGTGAAAGCTGTTTGAAAAACACAAGAAACTTTACAACTAACTATAGTTGTGAGATATAATAAAAGTAATTGTTCAGGTGGATAGGCTGAAGGCTGAAGGAAACAGATGATTCCTGAGCGTTATTCTCTATGTTTAGGACAAAATTTTCGGTGTATGCTTAAAGAACTTTCCATTAAAAATTTTACAATAATTGAAAATCTTCATATATGCTTTTCAGACGGTCTAACCATATTAAGTGGTGAAACCGGTGCAGGCAAATCCATCATTATAAATGCCGTTAATCTTTTACTGGGCAGCAGAGCATCAGCAAAACTCATTAGAACCGGCGTTGAAACCGCTGAACTTGAAGCATTATTTAAAATAAATCCAGAAAGCAGAGTTTTCAAAATTCTTGATGAGCAAGGTAGCAAGGCATCTGAAGAATTATTGATAAGAAGAATTATTTCCCGCGGAGACCGGCACAGAATTTACATAAACGGACATCTTGCAACCATACAAATGCTGAACCAGGCAACTGAAAATCTGGCCAGCATATCCGGGCAGCATGCTCATCAGGGTCTTCTAAAAGAAGATCTTCAACTGATGATTATTGATCAGTTCGGTGGTCTGACCCCTATACGAAATAAAATCTACAGGCTTTTTCATAAAATTGTTCCATTGATTCAGAAGCTTCGTAAACTTAATAACATACGAGACAGGCAGGCGGAACATATTAATTTGCTGGAATTTCAAAAAAAAGAAATTTTAGACGCTTCTATAAAACCTGGAGAAGATGCCTCCCTTGAACAGGAAAAAATAAGATTAAAAAATGGAGAAGAACTTTACAGTGCAGTCTACAGCAGCATTGAAGATCTTTACAGCGCAAAGGGAGCCGTGGTTGAAAGGCTTGTTGAGGTGAAAAAGAATCTTAACAAAGCAACTGCAATAGATCCCGAACTGACACCAAAGGCAAAAGAACTAAGCGAAGCGACGTTTCGCATAGAGGATATAGCTGAGGAGCTTAGAACTTACCTGAAAATTATAACAATAGATGATAAGCGCCTGGAAGAGGTGGAATCACGCCTGGATATCCTCACAAGATTGAAGCGTAAATACGGAGGAACCCTTGAAGCGGTAATTTCGCATCTTGAAACCATAGATCAAGATCTTTCCGGAATTGAAAACATCTCCGGCCAAATAAATGATATTGAAACAAAGCTTTTGGAATTGCATAGAGAATTATCCGGGTTATCCTTAGAACTTTCAACTAAAAGATCGAAGACCGCAAAATTACTTGCAAAAAAAGTTGAAAAGGAGCTTGCCTCACTTCGAATGTCCGGGACCAAATTTAAGATATCTTTACAAACAATACCGGCAAACGACAACTCAGATCCCCACCTTGTTGTCAAAGCAACTACTCTAAATGAAACAGGAATTGACCAGGCAAATTTTTTGATCGCTCCTAATGTGGGAGAAGATCTTAAACCTATGGCAAGCGTAGCCTCCGGAGGTGAACTCTCAAGGATTGTTCTTGCTTTAAAGGCTATCCTGGCCGAGAAAGGATCGGTAGAAACCCTGGTTTTTGATGAGGTGGATGCCGGAATCGGAGGAAGTGTGGCCGAAGCTGTCGGCAGAAAGCTATCTAAACTTGCCCGATATCATCAGATAATCTGCATCACACATCTGCCGCAGATCGCAAAATTCGGCGACAATCATTTCAGGATAACGAAAAATGTTTCACATGGCAGAACTATCACCTCTATCAACCCGCTAAACGAAAAAGACCGCATAAAAGAAATAGCCAGAATGCTGGGCGGCATGGAAATTACAAAAACAACTCTTGAATATGCACGTGAAATGCTTAAAAGCTGACGATGAATCTTTTTGAAACACTTGCTGGCCAGTCTTCCCTGGCATATGTTGAGACTTTTCGTCCCGCCCAGGCGGGAATGCGCAAGAGATTGGTGCAGGTCGAGTAAAAAATCGCTCAACTTAGGTATGATTTAGTTATTTGAAAGAGGAAAGACAGTATGAAAAAGACAATATTATTCATGGCAGCCGTGGTATTAGGTCTTTGCGCCTGTCAGACAACAAAGATAAACCTTGAAAGCTACCACGGCATGACCAAGGCTTACCTTATAGGCCGGCTTGGCCCGCCTGACGCAAAGGAACCGGATGACAAAGGAGGTGAGATCTGGATATACCAGGAAAAGGAAGTTTTTGTGCGGCCTGGTACTGTAATCACCTATAAGCAAAAAGGTGCTGACAAGACGACTCTTAGGAAAGAAAAGAGAGTCTATCCCCCGGAACAACATGTGCGTATCATCAACACATCTTTCTATATTGATAAGAACGGTGTAATCTACGACTCAGCATATGGTTATAGAGATATCGTGCATTGATTGTCGGCGAGCAAGCGGATCAACACCTCTCTGATAGAGATAGGCACAGCGCCAGAATAAAAGCCGGCCTGCACGCAAAAGGAAACAGAAAGCCGATGCACCAGGGCAGATGATGTTTTTTTAAAAACGCATAAAAAAGTCAAGCATTTAAATTAAGAAATCAACGGCCTGAAAAAAATTATCCTGTCAATCCTGTATATCCTGTCAAAAAATATAGGTATCTTGATTATATGATGTTATCCAACTTCTGTACGATACTACAAATTATAGTTATCCAGATAGGAAATTACAAAAAAAAATCAGCATTTACTCGTCAGGTGGTTTTAAATTTGATATTTGACGGAAACTATATACTAACTGGTTGTGCATAATAAAAAGGCTGAGAGATGGCAAAGCGTAGAATTGGTTCAATTAAAGATGAGTTAATTTCCAAATCTAAAGAAGCGGCACTATCAGCTGTAAAAATATTCAACGACCCACTGATAAAATTCAAGTCCGAAACTTTTATCGTTTTGATGATAATAGCGTGGACTTATCTACTTCATGCTTATTATCGGTCAAAAGGCTTAGAATACCGTTATTTTCAAAAGCATGGAAAAAGAAGATTTTTCGATAAAACGAAGAAAGGAGCATATAAATACTGGGAGCTTGAACGGTGTCTTAATGAAAAAAGGTCACCTGTCGATAAAAATACAGCCAACAACCTCAAGTTTTTAATTGGACTTCGCCATGAAATTGAACACCAGATGACCCTATCACTTGATGATTTTTTAAGTGGCCGATATCAAGCATGTATTTTGAATTACAACTATTATTTAAAAAAACTATTTGGAGGTAGGCACTCCTTAGACGAACATCTGAGCTATTCTCTACAATTTTTAGAACTTTCGGACGAACAACTTCAAGGTAAAAAATTGGAAGCCGAAATTCCAAAACGCTTGAAAGCATATATTGTCGAGTTTGATGGTAAATTGGACCATGATGAATACAACAGCCCAAATTATTCTTATCGCCTATTATTCAAGAAAAAATTGGTTAATCGGCCTGGTCAAGCCGATAAAGTCGTTGAATTTATAGACCCAAAATCGGAGTTGGCAAAAAAAATTGATAGGGAATATTGGGTTAAGAAAGAAGTCGAAAAGAAAAAATATCGGCCGAGCGATATTGTCGCAGCAGTGCAACAGGCTGGATTTCCAAAATTTCGAGTAAACCCTGAACATGTTAAAATGTGGAAATCAGAGGACGCAAAGAACCCGGGTAAGGGTTACGGTGCAGAGGTTGCAGGCTGCTGGTATTGGTATGAAACCTGGCTCAATAGATGTTTAGAGTTATGTGATTTGGCAGGAGATAGAGCCTCTTGCAGAAACAACACAGATCTACAGAGTAGTGCTACATAATGTGCCATAGCCCACACTGCTACACAATATATAGCGAATATAATGTGGTTACATGTGTTTCTGCAAGAGGCTCGATAAATACAAATAGAATGCACAACCAGGCTAATGCAGCCGACTGCTGATCGCAACGGCTGAAGAGCGTAGTTGAGCTGGCAAAAACAAACCTGACTTATCAAAAAATATGAAAACAAAGGACAATTGTTATGGCAAGAGTAAACATCACTGGTGCTGAATATCCGATTGGTAAAGTATTCAGCGATGATTTTGCGTTTATGATCCCTCATTATCAACGTCCATATGCGTGGGAAACCGAACATGCTGAAGAACTTCTTGATGACTTGCTTGCATTTATGGGGAATGGTGAGGAACCAATAAATGATATTAATCCCTATTTTCTTGGAAGTATTGTTCTCATCAAGGGAGATGCCCCAAACTCGCAGGTGGTAGATGGGCAACAGCGTTTAACCACATTCTCTATTTTGTTATCTGTTATTCGGACTCTGACATCCAAAGAATTTGCTACAGACTTAAATACATTTATTTTTGAAAAAGGTAATGCGGTAAAAGGCACACCAAATCGTTATCGACTTCTTTTACGAGAACGTGACAAGGATTTTTTTCAAAAATATATCCAAACCGAGGGTGGTATTGAGCAACTTAACGAACTCCATGAACAAAAATTGCCAGATGCAAAAAGGAACATTCGTGACAATGCTCTCCTTTATTTACGACGACTAAACGACATGCCTGAAAGAATGCGTCAACAACTTGCTCAATTTATTATTAATCGTTGTTATCTTATCATTGTTTCAACACCAGATCTCGACTCCGCCTACCGTATTTTTTCTGTATTAAATGACCGTGGAATGGATCTTTCACATACCGACATTCTCAAGGCAGAAACTATTGGCAAAATTCCAGAAGAGGAGCAAGAAAAATACACAAAAGACTGGGAAGACATTGAAGATATGCTTGGACGCGATGCGTTCCAAGATTTATTTGCTCATATTCGAATGATTTATCTTAAATCTAAACCACGCGAAAGTCTTCTGAAAGGATTTCGCGAGCATGTTAATCCAGCAGCCAATCCAAGACATTTTATTGATAAAATTCTTTATCCTTTGGCCGATGCCTACTATGATATAGTGAATAGCTCATATCAAACAACCAGAGATGCTGAACAATTGAACTGTCTCTTGAGATGGCTCAACCGTATAGATAACTTTGATTGGCTTCCACCTGCCATACTGTTTTATT
>JAJSZW010000064.1 GCA_030262895.1 Deltaproteobacteria bacterium
TCATTTTTTGGTCCGGAAAGTTTCATAACAGGAATAAAAGAAAAATATTATTTTAAGAAAAAAAGCTGTGAGGTTCCTCAATCAAAAAGTCTATCTCCGACATCTGATTTAATAATTTCATCGGTGTGTGAACATTATGGTGTATCGTTTAATGAATTGTTGATAACAAGACGCGGGATTTTTAATGAACCGCGCAATATCGCAGTTTATCTATTACGTCAAATACGTGGCGAAAACCTTAATAACATAGGGGAACTCTTTAATATCAAAGCATACAGCACAGTAAGCAGCATATTACGAAGAGTTTCGAGACTTGAAAAACATGACAGAAAAATTAAAAAACAGATAGGGAAAATACAAGACAGTATTAATAAGGGTCAAAGGCAGACTTGACCCCTTTTTTGTATTTTGGCAGTGAAATTTGAAACTAGAAATTGGAAATTGAAAAAAATACAAAGATGTAGACGCGTTACCTAATTTCAAATTTCCAGTTTCGATATAGGCATTCAATTCGATCATACACACTTTTTCGAAAAAAGTGTAAACGGATGAATGAGGGATGCCAACCAAATATCCATATCTTTTTTTAGGGGGTGGATTTTAGTCTTGACAATCTATTGAGGAGGGGTATACTTTTAAAAAAGTGTAACTTTTCAATACCCTTCAAAAATGCTGTTTCAAGGAAATTAATGATCTTAAAATCTATATGAGTCACCATAATACGTCAAATGAGTACCAACTCATTTTTCGTTCACCCCAACAAAAGGAGGTTATCATGTGCTTACAATATCCTTCACCCATTTCATCGATGTCGGCAATGCCAACGCCAGCTTCCCCATTTCCTTGCTGTTGCTCGGGTATGATGCCGATGGGCGGCGGTATGTTTCCCAACCCCATGGGACAACAAGCTTTTTTCCCTGAAGAATTCCAGAAACAGCAACTTCAATTTCAACATCAACAACTCTCACAAATGAAAGCCAACATCAAAACGGTTTCTGAGTCAATCGATAAGTCTATGGCTAAAATTGAGAATGAACTCAAAAAATTAGATAGTCCTAAATCGAAAAAAGGTGCTTGACCTGCGGCTGCCTGTTGACAAGTTGGACGACACCCCGGTTGGTTGCTTCCAGGTGTCGTGAATATGGCGGCCTCATATAAAAATAGCCTCTGAATGGGGCTGTTAGCAATCCACCGATCCCTGAAGACCCCTTCAGGAAAAATCCAAAAGGAGGACAACTATGATATTCATACCTCAAGACATGTCGATGATGATGGGCATGATGCCCAGGGCAGCAGCCCCCATGGCGGATCCAATGGCTACTGCTCCCATGGCTAATCCAATGGCTACTGCTCCCATGGCTAATCCAATGGCTACTGCTCCCATGGCTAATCCAATGGCTACTGCTCCCATGGCACAGCCTCAACCGCAGGCGCAGCTTCAACAGCAGTATCAACGACAGCAGTTACAGCAACAACAGTTGCAGCAGCAACAGCTCCAACAACAACAGCTCCAACAGCAACAGCAACTCTACTACGGACCCGGCGACATTGGTCGACCGATTATTTGATCGAACTTTGTCATAAAAACAGCTCCCCGTGCGCTTGCTTTGCTGTCAACTCGAGGACGTGGCTATCTCCGCAGCAAGCAGCCAGGCAGGTTGAGTATTTAGTGCCCGATCTCAGCAGCCAAGCGGCGCACAGGGAAGTAAGGAATGCGAGCTATGTTTTCAACAGTTCTCCGTCCGTATAAGGAATGTACCGCAACGTCAACCATTGAAACCATTCGGGGTATTCTGGAACGAGTCGATCTAGTGCCTGAAGAAACCTTCCATGGCAATCCGTTTCCGCAGATTTTTTCGGCAAGCATTGAATTGCCCCATGAAAAGGGTGGCTTTCGTACAAACGGTAAAGGACGGACCAAAGACTTATGTCTGGCTAGTGCCTACGCCGAATACATGGAACGGATGCAAAACCTTTTGTTCGCAACTTTTTCCCGGACCATGATGAGCAAGCTAAAGACCGAGTTCGGTTTTTTTTATGACCCCGATGAGATATACCTATCTCGAGACGACTTTTACAGGCTACCAGACAACATTATTGCAGATTTCATCCGTTATTCCGGCCAGGGTAAATCCGAATATGTGTCCTCGTATTTCGAGCGTTTAGCAAACAATGGCATGCCAGGCGTTGCATCACTGCCGTTTTTCGATACCATGAACAAAGAAATTATTCACCTGCCTATCAATCTGCTTCTGATCACGGTTGGGTCAAATGGGATGGCAGCCGGGAACACCCAGGCCGAAGCCACTTTTCAGGCAATCTGCGAACTCATGGAACGATGGTCCGCTGCCCTTGTTTTTTATGGTCGCATGACCCCACCCACTGTATCGGCCAGCTATATGGAGCAATTCGACGAAGAAATCGCTATCATCCACACGATCGAAGCCGGTGGTAAGTACCGGGTTACAGTTAAGGATTTTTCTGCCGACATGCGAATACCATCAGTAGGGGTCATTATCGAAAATCGTGAGACCCAACGTTACCGTCTTAATGTGGGCTCAGAAACGTCATTCCAGGTGGCTCTCAGCCGATGCTTAACAGAAATTTTTCAGGGTATGCAGGATACGGATCAGTTCGATCAAGCCCTGTTGCCTATTCCCGAGAAGGAGGCTCCATACTTTACCCGTGAAGATCAGGAATCCAAAAATGCCCGTTTCCAGGTGTTCACGCAATTCACTAAGGACGGCAGTGGACAGTTTCCAGTCAGCCTGTTTGGTGAAACGCCCGATTATCCGTTCCAACCTGACGTATTTACGCCGCGCCGAACCTATGAAGAAGAAGTTCGACATTTAATTCAGTTTATCCATGAATGCGGTCATAATGTCTATATCCGGGATGTTTCCTTTCTCGAGTTTCCGTCTGTATTCGTCTACGTGCCGGAAGTCTCCGCCCAGGGAAGGAAGACTGCGGCTGTGGTTACGCCTACGAACAACTTTCAGATTGTCGATCTCGATTCGATAGAATCGTCGCTGTTCAATTTTGATAAATGTCATGAGAAAGACTTGATCCGGATGGCAAAAGTGTTCGAAGCGTTTGAACCGTCGACATCCCTCGTCAATCTGTTCAATACCGACTTGGCTCCCAAGTCATCCTGGAATCAATTGAGCGTTTCTTTTCTTTTGTGTCAGATTTGGTACCAACTCGGTGAGTATGAAAAATCCCGGAAGCATTTCCAGCGCTTTTTGAAAACGCGAACAGATGAAAACGATTATTATAAGTTGGTAGCCCGGTTCCTAGATGCAAAGGTCAACGCTGAATCCATGGATGCGAAAAAGCTTGGCTTGCTCAAAGGCCTTAAAAATGAGGTGAACGGTAGCGAGCTGGCCGAGCAGGTCATTAAAGACATGGCCGAACCTTATCGCACCGATCGGTTTACCAAACTTCCCAGATGCCCGGTATGTGAACAATGCCAACTTGAGGAAGAGTGCCTCACACCCAAAAAATTGTCCATGGCCCGAAAAGTCTATGCCGAAATGGCCCCCAACCACATCGATAAAACAAAGTTTGCTTGGGTTATTTGACCGGATTTAAGGATCTCATGGAACAGGCCGGAAAAATCAAGACCATCAAACACTCTCTCTTCTGTCATGTCTCTCTCTTACCCAAAACTGCCAGTTATTGATATTCTGTATCTCATCCAGAAACAGATAAACTTTGGCTCAACCGGAACTGGTGTGATGCCTAACACCGTCAACCTGAATCAATGTGGTCAATGAAATCAAACAGTTACGCAAAATATTGTTAAGATATCAATCTTTTAACGATGGCATTAAGAGCAAAAAAATGGCACTTTTTGATGTAACCATCTGTAAAACAACGCAAAAATGGCAAAAAGAGGGTCATTTTACCACACCAGTTCCGGTTGAACCTAAACTTTACACGGTATGGGATCTTGATGAACAAACCAAGGTGAAGTGGGGTCAAGTCTACTATTGACCCATGGAAGATAAAATGTGTGTACAGCGGGACGCCCATGATTTTATGCGTTTCTCATTTAATGAAAATCATAACTTGAACATCCCTGCCCCTCAGCCACTTTCTGCCGTATGTGGTATCCCGTGGCACATGGAATATCTCTCGGGTAAACACACGTCTTTCAGCACCTAAGCGCCGGGTATGCGAGCATTGCTTATAATGGATAGAGGACTTTAATCCGCCTGTGGTAGCATAGCCGCAGGCGAAGACTCATGCTTTTGTGTTATTCCATCTCAGCGGAGCCACTACCTTCCGAGACATCGTCACCGGATACCACTTTGTGATAACACTATGCCCTTCACCTCCATCTGGCTGGGCTTGGGACTTGCCTTGACTTCCATAATTGGAAATTGTAGGTTCACACTTAAGACGTGTGCCGTGCCCGGCACACAACCTCCGGGTGAACGAGGACAATCCTTATCATCCTTAATAAAAAACGATAATAACGCTCATGATCAGAAAAACCATGTCCCCCATAAACCATGAACTGCAACTTGCCAACGACTTTGTTCAGCACACTGACTGCAATATTTTTCTGACAGGTAAAGCGGGCACCGGCAAAACAACTTTTCTCCATAATCTGCACAAGAACACGGTGAAGCGGATGATTATCACTGCTCCAACCGGTGTTGCGGCTATCAACGCCGGCGGGGTAACACTCCATTCTTTTTTTCAGTTGCCATTTGGCCCATTTGTGCCGGGAAGCGAAACATACGAGAGCAATAAGCAGCGCCAGTTCAGGTTCAGCAGAGAAAAAAAGCGGATTATACAAAGCCTTGATTTGCTGGTGATTGACGAAATAAGTATGGTGCGGGCCGATTTGCTCGACGCTGTGGATGCTGTGCTGCGTCGCCATCGCCGTAATGATTTGCCATTTGGCGGGGTGCAGTTGCTTGTGATCGGCGATCTGCATCAGCTCTCTCCGGTGGCAAAGCAAGATGAATGGCGCCTTTTGCAGCAACATTATGAGTCGGTTTATTTTTTCAGCAGCAAAGCGCTTGGTCTTACTGAACTGCTCACCATTGAACTAAAGCATATTTATCGCCAGTCAGACGCCGGTTTCATCAAGCTCCTGAATCGGGTACGTGACAACCGGCTTGATGAATCATCCATAGCGGATCTTAATCAGCGTTATATTAAGGATTTTAAACCGGGCAAAGATCAGGGCTATATTACACTAAGCACCCACAACCGCAGCGCCGAATCCATCAATCAGACCAGACTTCAGGCCCTGACCAAAAAGGAACACTGTTTCAAAGCTGAAATTTCCGGAGATTTTCCTGAACATATCTACCCGACCCTATCCACTCTTCTGCTTAAAAAGGGGGCGCAGGTGATGTTTGTGCGCAATGATCCCTCTGTTGAAAAACTTTATTATAATGGTAAAATCGGCAAAATAACCAAAATTTCGAGCAAAAACATCAGCGTTATCTGCTCCGGCGACAAACAGGAAATCGTGGTTGAACCAATCATTTGGGAAAATATCAAATACACAGTTAACGAAAAAAATAAGGAAATCGAAGAAGATATAATCGGTAAATTCAAGCAATACCCCCTGAAACTTGCATGGGCAATCACCATCCACAAGAGCCAGGGGCTGACTTTTGAAAAGGCCATTATCGATGCCAAAGCAGCTTTTGCCCATGGTCAGGTTTATGTGGCCTTAAGCCGTTGTAAAACTATGGAGGGCATGGTGCTAAGCTCTCCCATCTCATCTCGTGGAGTGGGAACGGATGAAGCAATAATGTGCTTTGACGAAAACGCTCACCAAAACCCGCCGTCCGAAAGCCGGCTTCAGGCTGCCAAAATCAGCTACCAGCAGCAGTTGTTGCTTGATTGTTTTGATTTTTCACTATTGCGCAACAGTCTCAACTATCTTGTCCGGCTTTTGCTGGGTAACGATAGAGTAGTTCAGGTTTCAGGCGTTGAAGATATCCGCCAATTAGAGAAAATGGCTGCGAAAGATATTTTTGTTGTCAGTGAAAATTTTAAGCGGCAATTACGCACAATTTTTACTAATGGCGGCTTGCCCGAGTCAGATGCAGTTATTTTGGAACGGATCAGCAAAGCGTCAGCATGGTTTCAGGAAAAGTTTGCCGAAATTTTTGAGGAGCCAGTGAAAAAATTGCACGTAGAAACAGACAATACCGAACTTCGAAGAAAAATTGACAATGCCCTGAGTAATCTCAAAAAAGAAATTGCCGTAAAGATGGCTGGAGTACAGTGCTGTGAAAAAGGGTTTACACCGTCAAGTTTCCTGCGCGCTGTTTCAGTCGCTGAAATTGACTTTACCCCTGAAAAAGAAAAAAAGCGTCGCCCCCCAGCCTACACCGAATCGGACGTTGCCCATCCTGAGCTGTTCCATGCCCTGAAGGGCTGGCGTTCCCACAAGGCCAAGGAGGAAGATGTTGCCCATTTCCAGGTTTTACACCAACGGATATTGATCCAGATTGTGGTATGCCTGCCTGACAATATTTCTGATCTAAAGAAAATAAATGGAGTCGGCAAGAAAACCATTGAGAAATACGGCAAAGAACTTGTGGCGCTGGTTTTGGCCTATCGCAAAAAACACGGAATAGACAAGGTCATACTACCGGAGCTTAAAAAACTCCCAAAAGAAAGTGCAGCGGAAGAAAAAGAGGCTCAGCATTCCGACACGAAACAAACAAGTTTCGATATGTTTAATACCGGATTAACTATTGCCGGGATTGCAAAAGAAAGAGGCCTGGTACAATCTACCATTGAAGGACATCTGAGTTTTTTTGTGGAAAAAGGCAAATTAGAAATCAACAAGCTGCTTTCACCTGAAAAACAACAGGCCATTGAAAAGGAACTTGCTACAGATCACAATAATTCCCTCAGTGAAATAAAAAATGCCCTGGGAGATGACTACTCCTATGGCGAAATCAGAATGATGCTGGCCCGCCGGAAACACCTGGCAGGTACTCTGTGAAAATAGCATGGCAGGAGGAACCTGCCGGAGACGAAATAACTTCCATAAATAGTGTCTGTCCGAAAAGTCCGAATTTACTCATGCACAACAACCATTACTCGCCGCTTCTTTTGCTCCCTAATACTTTCCGGGCTTTTTATGGCGCTTTTCCGTGCCTGCATCCTATACAGGAACAGGCCATTAGGCCCATTCTAAAAAGCAGGGATCTCATTATCCAGTCAGCCACCGGTTCCGGCAAAACCGAGGCTGTGCTGGCTCCTTGCCTGGAACGGATAATTTGCTCAGGATTGACCGAATCAGCCATTTACATCGTACCGACTCGCGCTCTGGCTTTTGATATCCGCCGCCGGTTCGAATCAGTTCTAATCGAACGGCTGGGACTCCGGTTCGCCATTCGTACCGGCGACATCAAACGTACCGGTGGCGGTTGTCCTGACATCATGCTCACAACACCGGAATCACTGGATGTGATGCTGGGCAGCTCCAATTCTGATTTGCGGGGTTTTCTCTTGCGGGTCAACACTGTCATCATCGACGAAGTCCATCCGTTTATCCATCAGTATCGAGGACGTCAATTGGTCTATGTGCTGCAACGGCTGGAACGTCGGATCGGCAAACAATTGCAGAAAATCGCCCTGTCGGCTACTATCGCCGATCCCGATGTTGTTATCCGTTTCCTGGGTTTCAGTCCTGATACCGTCCTTATAACTGAGAATGTCAGTCGTCAAATTCTTCCCCGCCTGATTCACCTTAAAAACGATGAACACGAACTGGTGACCTTACTCGACGATTTATACAGGGAATGGAACTATCGGAAAATTCTGATCTTTGCCAACAGCAGAGGCCGCTGTGATAAGATTTTTGGACTGTTAAACCGGCAAGGGCAATTCATGGGGATGGCTGAACTGCATTACTCCAACCTCAATGCCAAAGAACGACAAATCGTTGAAAAAAGGTTTCGTCAACGGGCCCGGTCGGTTTGTATTGCAACCAGTACACTGGAGCTGGGTATTGATGTAGGTGATGTGGATGCGGTGATTCTCTTTGAGCCGCCGGATTCTGTTGCCACTTTTCTCCAGCGGATTGGCCGGGCTAACCGCCGTCAGGATACGATTCATTTCTGGGGCATCTGCCGTGGTGAACAGGCTGGAAAACAAATGCTGCGTTTTCTGGCCCTGTTGCGTCTCGCCAGTCAGGGCAAGGTGGAATCGCCTTTGCCGAAATATTTGCCAAGTGTGTTGAGCCAGCAGGTGATTTCATGCTTGTACGAAAAAAAACGGCTTTCTCTTGCTGCGCTTCAAGATCTTTTCTCTTGCAGGGCAGGAACAGATGACGGTTCAATTCTTAATGATATATTCCAGTCTCTTCTGAAAAAAAACTGGCTTAAGAAGTCCGACATGAACGGTCTTTATACCGGTGGCTGGCAGTACCGGGATGCATTGCTGGAGCATCGGATCTGGAGCAATTTTCCGAAAAATGAAGAAGAATACAGGCTTGAGGTGTCTGGCGAGTCCGTGGCCGATATTCCTGAATCCATTGTCAAACAATTCGATCCCGGCGACAGGGTACTTCTTGCCGGCCGGCGGCTGCGGATTTTATGGATTGATGAGGGAAAACGCAAACAGGTATTAACTGAACCTGCTGACCGGCTTGATGGAAAAGAGCTTTACTGGCTTGGCCTGGGGTGTCCCGTTTCCTTTGAAGTGGCGCAAGCCATGCGGGACGTGCTGAAATCAGAAAAAATTAGTGAAAACGAGGCAGCGCCAGGGCTTTTTTCCCGTACCCGCAAACTTGTCCGCAATGAGTTAAGTAAAGAGAAAAAGGCTGTTGTACTGGATAACGGCATTGAGGTAATCCTCTCTGCAAACGGCACGTACCAATACCGGACATTCCTTGGCGTAATCGGCAACATGATTCTTGCGTGGAGTATCAAAGATAAATTTGCAAACTACATAGAGAATCTTTGTGTGGTATCCGATGAGATTGGTCTGGAATGCTCCCATTGGATTCAATTCGAAAAACTCTCTCTTCCTTTAGAGCCAAAAGACTTTACCGCCTGGATTAATCGTCACTTCAAGGTAATGCGGGCTATGTTCTCTCTAAATTCCTTTTGCGCCACCCTTCCGAAAGAATTAATACTGCGTGAACTGAACGATTTTATCTATGATGAGCGCCTGATTGTTTTTTTTAAACAATACTTGAGCAGATCATCTGAAATCGTGCAGGGCGATCCCGGCAATCTTGATTTCCGGAACCTTGATTCCATGCTCAGGCATCCGGAGAAAAAAGTCATTGCCTTTCTTGATACGCCATCTTCCGCAGAGCCTTTGCTGACATGGGAAAAAAATCGCCGGACAACCGGCATTCCTTTTTCCATATGCGAAGATGCGCGTTACCGGACCCGGCCTTTGACAGGAACCATAATCGGTGAATACTTCCGTCATCAACTATGCAGCCGATGGCTGAGCTTTCACTTTCTCCTGCCTGAGCATCAACCGTTCAGGCGTACTCAGGTGGATGATGAGCTGACAACCCTGCGCATGGCAAGAGGACGGGAATTTGAAAGAGAAATACTGACTGATTTGCGCAAGCAGAATGAAATCCTTACCATCATCTCAGAAAAAGACGAGACCGGAAAAATGCGGTCGCTCAAAGACAGGTTTAATGAGACCTGTGCGCAATTGCAGCGGCTGGCGCAACAAAACTCTCTTGCCGGTAATCTCTATCTTGCGCAGGGCGTTTTGATAATTGATGCTGTTTTGTCTCCATCTCCTGCGTTTTTTAACGGGCAAGCCGGCAAAAAAATCTCCATAGACGGGGTTGGTATTCCTGATCTGATCCAGGTGTCACAGGGAAAAGAAAAAACTCTACTTCAGGTCGGGGACATTAAAAGCAGTTCTGTTCCCCGCTACTATCAGAAATGGCAAGTGGCGTTTTATGCCTTTCTGCTCAAAACATTGATCCATACCGACATGGCGCGGTTTCAGTCTCTTGCGCCCTCTCGGAATCAATCGTTTGCCTGCGAAGTAAAAGTGGCGGACACCGGTTTTCTGCTCATTCGCTCGCCTCTTAATGACGCTCCACAGCGCCATACCTTTGACCTGCGGCCTTATATGACCACGTTTAAAGCAATTTTTAGAAATCTTAATACGTGCCTCTCCGGTTCTCCATCCAGTACATTCTGGCAATTGCAGAAACACTGCACCAACTGCCCTTATTTAGAGTTTTGTTACCAGCAGGCCATGACCCAAGAGGATGTTCAGTTTATCCCTCATCTGACGTTTGGCACCCTGCAGAAAATACGCACTCTCGGTATGAAGAGTCTTGAAGAAACCTCTGCCTGGTTTGCATCTTCCAGTCAAAAAAACTCTATTGATACAGGCAAGCCACCTGTATCTTCTCAGAGTCTATCACCTGCCTGCGGTGCAAACGCTTCTTCCGGCAATAGACCACCATTTGCGCCTTTGCAAAGAGAGCGTCTTCAGGGCGCTCTTAATGCGTTGCTCCACAACAAAATTGCCATTGTCAAAAAGAAGACCAGCTTGTTTCCCGCTAATATCTCAACGTCCTTTTTCGTGCATCTGCTGCATGACCCGGTTTCGATGCAGCCCTGTGGAATAGGTCTATGTATGCAGAAGAGAGGTGAAGACCTGAAAACATTAACCTGGACAATATTTACCTCGCAGGTAAGCGATAAACTACGGGATGGCACAAGCGCCGACACGGACCGGCGTCAGATCTGGCAGGATTTTTCAAATTGTTTTCAGGAGCTCTGGCAAGCCGCTATCGACAATGGGAGGGGGCCACACATTTTCCTTTTCGGAATGGCAGTCAGGCAGGGGATAAAGGATTGGGCAGCGCTTATGGAAGATATGCATGTATGCGGACTTTTTCGTCATGGCCTTAATCCTCATTGGACCGACTTGCGGCAGGCGCTTCAGAAGCATTTTTTGCTTCCGCTTCCCGGCAACATGACTCTTTTTGCCCTGAACCGAATATTAGGACTGGCAGATGAATCGGAAATTCCTGTTCCTGACACTCTTTTTCAGGGGGACAGGCTGCCTGATGCGGAAATGAACGGCAAGAACAGTAAAGAGATAATCCAGGCATATCTTGCAACAATTCTAAAACTCAAGGCAAAGCTCCAAAAATGGATTTTGTCACATCTCGAAAGCGAGTGGAATCAGGAAGAGTGGCGGATTATTCCAGAGGGCGGATCGACCAGAGCTGAGGCATATCAACACTTTATCGAAGTGGAAAAAGCCTGTCAGGAAACAGACATAAAAGCCTTGCAGGAGCTTTCACTCGAAGAGCGGGTGGAACGTTTCAGGGCATTGGGACCCCTTGACTTTACCGGCACTGTTCTTGATGACGAGGGACGATTTCTTTATATGTTTACCATTGCCGATGAATCCGGACTTTCCAAATTTCGCAGAGGGGACTTTCTGAAACTGGTTCCCGCAGGTGTCGATGACCTGCAAAGCGGTATGTCTGTAATCATGGCTCAGTATTCGCCCCAGATCGGCGAGGTGGCCCTGCACTCGCGTCAATACGGTAATATGAGATTGCATAAAGGCATTTCCTATTCCTTAGAAGAAGATGGGGATGACTGGAACACGCCCAAGCTGCTCCAGGTGGTGCAAACCGTTTATTCTACCAGGGTCAGTCATCCTTTGACAGATCTGTTTGCCGGTAAATGGGATTTTGAACAACCGTCTGACTGGCAGGAGTGGGTCCGCGGGTGGCTTCAGTCCGAGGGAGCTGTGGCCCGGTTGAATCAGTCGCAGCAACATGCATTGCAATTGCCTTTTCAATACGCATTGAGTTTGATTCAGGGCCCGCCCGGAACCGGCAAGACAAACCTTCTCGGCTGGATTCTGATCGCCTTGATTCGCCACGCACAAACAACCGGCAGCAAGCTTCGTATTGCTGTAAGCGGTTCGACCCATCAGGCAATTGACCAGGTGCTGAGCAAGGTGGTTAATCTCGTGAATACCCATAATTTGCAGGATTTTCCGGCACGTTGCGTTAAATTGGGAAGATGGGAAGGCCCGGAGTTCGAAGAAGAAAATAAAAACATGCAGGTGGAACCGTTGACAGACGCCAGCCAGGCTTTACTCTCTCCTTATCTTATTTTTGGATCGACCGGTTACGGGTTGTATAATATGTTCCAAAACCACAACAACAGCGTTACATCCCCCAAACCATTCGATTGGGTAATCTTTGATGAAGCGTCACAGATGCTGGCGCCTCAGGCCATGCTGAGTCTGATTTACGGCAAAGGTAATTTTATCTTTCTCGGAGATATCCACCAGTTGCCGCCGGTAATCCGCTCGGCAACATTCAAGGAAGAGTCGTGGAGCGAGACTCTGCATGACGACTTGATTGAAACGGAAGTGCGACGTTCATTGCTCAATATTTTGCTCCGGCGTTATCCGCATCATAGCAAACAGTTAGACATAACTTATCGGATGAATGCGGAGATCTGCATGTTTCCAAGTCAGACATGGTATAATTCCACGTTACGCCCGGCGCCGGAAAATGCTCGGACCCGGCTCTCGTTGAATGGCCCGGCAAAGAATGACTTGCTTGATAAGATTATCAATCCGCAAAAACCGGTTGTTCTTGTACTGACGGATCATCAAGGCTGTCATCAGGAGTCAGCAATTGAGGCGGAAATAATGGCTCAACTGGCCTGCCGTTTGCTGATAAACAGAGGTGTGGATAAAGAACAATTGGCGCTTATCTCTCCGCACCGGGCCCAAAACAACGCAATCGCCCGGCGGCTGAGCGAACTTTCAGGCATGAGCGCTGAGGATTTGCCTTTAATTGACACGGTGGAACGGATTCAAGGCGCTGAACGGGATGTGATCCTGTTTGGCTTTACATGCTCCGACCCTGATCACGTTCTCAGCGAATTTCTGAATAATCCAAACCGATTCAACGTAGCAATGACACGAGCCCGCAAGAAATTGATTGTAGCAGGCAGCAAGACCTTCTTTTCAGCTATTGCTCACACAGAAAAACAACTACAGGCCAATGCCTGTTTTAAGGCTTTTTTTGAACACTGCCGCGAAAATGACTGTTGTTTTGAACTCGCGTCAGTTAGATTTCCGGTTTCTGATAATTGATTTACAGAATGTCCCGAATTTTTCCGGATTGTGCAAAAAAGAGGCCTCGACTATTTTTCAGCTTGTTGCAAAATTGTCTTGACAATGCGGCGGTTTTCCTTCAATATTGTTATATTGCATTTTTGAAGGAAAACCAGATCTCTTTTTAGCTTTATTATGCGGGAATAATCATACTGAGTTTTCCTTCAATTTATGAAAAAGAATCAAAAGAAGGAAATTTTATGATTTTCAAGGAAATGACCGACAACCAGCGGCGTGTTTTTATTGATACTATACAGCTTCGCGAAGCATTTGTAGCAGCATTTAATAAAATGCGGTCATACAGAGGCGGGATGCACTGGAAAAAGTCAAAAGGCCGCGAATATTTGTTTCGATCTCGAGATCGTTTTGGCTACGGCAAAAGTTTAGGGCCGAGATCTCCTGAAACTGAAAAAATTCTCGTCCAGTTTCAACAGGGCAAGCAGCGTGAAAAGGAACGTCTGTCAGCACTTAAAGATCAGCTTAAAGAGCAGTCCAGATTCTGCAAGGCAGCGCTGATTCAACGAGCACCTCGGATTGTTTGTAGTATTTTACGATTGCTGGATCAGCAAAATATTCTCGGTCGAAATGTAATGGTGATCGGCACCAATGCAATGTATGCCTACGAAGCAGCCGCAGGTGTGTTTTTTGATATTTCTACAATGGCAACCAAGGATAAGGATATTCTATGGGATATTCGTCCGAAACTTATTCTTGTTGCTGATAAGGATATGGATAATACCGGATTTCTCGGTATTATCAGAAAAGCAGATCGGTCTTTTGAATCCATCAGCCCTGGTGGATTCCGAGCTGTAAACCGTGATGGATTTATAGTGGATCTGATAAAATCAGAACCAAAGCAGTTGCTCAGCAAGGAAGCAAGGCGAATGGGTGGTCCAGATGATCTGGAAGCCGCTGAAATTCGTAATCTTCAATGGCTTATTTCTTCTCCAAAGTTTTATCAGGTTGTCATAGGAGGGGATGGATATCCTGCTTCATTAGTTGTTCCTGACCCACGAGCCTTTGCCTTGCATAAATTATGGTTAACTGAACAAGCTGACCGTGAACCAGTAAAAAAGCAGCGGGATCATGATCAGGGGCTGGCGGTCGCACAACTCATTATTCAATATTTGCCGCAATATCAGTTTAATACATCTGAGCTTCGCATGTTTCCAAAGGATGTGGTTCAGAAGCCTGTCCGCCATCGGCTTTGCCTTCAGGTTTGCCGGATGGGCATCTAAATCTCGCCAATCTTGGCATATCCTACAGAACGAACGCATGTCCGCACTAATGTGCTAACTCAAGATGGTGACACCAAGCCCACTAAACATCTTCCTGGCATACAATTGATTTATATCGATTTTGAAAAAGGTGTCCATGTCGCTTATGTCGACGATTAAAACTGACCACATATCCTGTTAAAAGCCTCCTCATTACCGTAGCCAGCGGAACTTGACCTGTTCTAAAAAATCTTCACGATCCTTATCATTTCTGAATATCTTTCGACGCTCTATCCCCCTGATCATAATGTGATGTAAAACACCAGGTGCGTCCAGTCGGGCTAATCTTAGCATATACTTATATTTATCACTTTCCTAATAAATTGTTAACTTAGAATCTTAAGGGCGTCCCGCTTCCTTTGTCCGCTTCCTTTGTCAATAGTCAATGCTGTTTCCTTAAGGAAATAAATAGAGTTTTTTCTTGTAAATTTAGCTTGTTGTGATATAAATAAGAGTAAAGCAATTCAATAATAACCAACTAAAAGTAAGGAAAAAAATGTCGGAAAAAATCAAAAAAATTGAATAGTTAACACAAAATAAGAGTTTTTTACGAAATCATTAATTTTGGAAGGGAATCTGTTAGCCATGCCGGCTAACAAAGTTTTTGCTTTTGAAGCGAATAACGATTATAATTACTTTAAATTATGAAGCAAAAAGAAGGTTAAATAGATATGATCCGATTAATCCATGTCTCGAAGTCGTTTGACGGAGGCCGCTCCTATGCAGTCAAGGATCTCTCTTTTCAGGTAAATAACGGAGAGATCTTAGTCCTTCTTGGATCATCCGGTTGCGGTAAAACGACCACCCTCAAGATGGTCAATCGTCTTATCGAACCCACTGAGGGCATTATTGAGGTTAACGGAAAAAATGTTATGGAACAGGCTCCGGTAGCCTTGCGCCGGCGAATAGGTTACGTCTTCCAGGGAATAGGGCTCTTTCCGCATATGACTATTGAAAAAAATGTGGCGCTGATACCTAGTCTCATGGGCTGGCCTCTGCAAAAGATACAAGAGCGTGTACGGGAACTTCTGGAGCTGGTGGACCTTCCACCAGAGGATTATGCCAAACGGTTTCCGGATGAACTTTCCGGAGGGCAACAGCAAAGGGTGGGGTTGGCCCGGGCTTTGGCTGCGGATCCAGCCTATTTACTCATGGATGAGCCTTTAGGCGCTCTTGATGCTCTGACTCGTGACATCCTCCAGCAAAAGTTATTGGACATTAAAAAGCAGCTAAAAAAAACCATTATATTTGTAACTCATGATATTTTCGAGGCGCTTCTTATAGGTGACCGCATAGCCATCCTCCATAAAGGGAATCTACAGCAGATTGGAACAAAAGAAGAAGTTCTATCTGCACCGGCCACGGAATTCGTACACGATCTCTTTGCCAAACCAGCCCGACAATTAGCCGATTTTAAGGACATTCTGTAATGGGTTTAGAATCTCTGACCACTTATATTGTCAATCGTCTCCCAGAACTCTGGCTGCGTACGGGTGAACACATCATGCTGACCGGTTTTTCCACCGGGACAGCTATACTAATTGGAATACCTTTAGGAATCATTATATTCAGAAACGCATGGCTGCGAGCCCCGGTTATGGCTGTAATTGGTATCCTTCAGACCATCCCCAGCTTGGCCATGCTGGTCTTTCTGCTGGCTTTACTTCAAAAGATCGGTGCCCTGCCGGCCCTCATTGCCTTAACACTCTACGCCCTGCTTCCTATTGTTCGCAACACCCTGACCGGCCTGCAGGGAGTATCTCCTCAGGTAATAGAAGCAGCCACTGGAATCGGTATGACGAAATACCAACGGCTCAAGTTGGTCAGAATACCCCTGGCAGCACCAGTTATAATAGCTGGTATCAGAACCGCAGCCGTGGTAGGTGTAGGCATCGCAACCCTTTCAGCTTTCATTGGTGCCGGCGGCCTGGGTCAGTTCATTAATCGCGGTCTTGCTCTTTATGATACTAAGCTAATCCTTCTGGGCGCTGTTCCAACAGCTTTACTCGCCCTGATTATAGACTTTTCAATCGGGGCATTTGAGTGGGGATTTCGACCGGAAAGAAAAAAGGACAAAAAAGGCTCAGTAAAGACCCTTATAAGGCCCCTGGCACTCATAATGCCTCTACTGCTGATCATGACGGCGGGTATACTTTCCCATTTTACAAGACCTCTATCCGGAATTCAAACAGAAGGAGTATCCAAGATCTCGACCAGAACCATTCGGATCGCCACTAAGAATTTTACCGAGCAGCTTATCCTGGGAGAAATAATGGCTCAATTGATCGAAGCACGAACTGATTTATTTGTGGAACGTTATTTTAACCTCGGAGGTACCATGATTTGTCATAATGCTCTGGTGCATGGAGAAATCGACCTATATGCTGAGTACATTGGAACCGGGCTAACAGTAATTCTTAAACAACCTGTAATTTCTGATCCCGATGAAGCATTAAGCCAGGTTAGAGAAGCATACAAAAAACTTTTCGACGCCCGGTGGCTCAATCCTTTTGGATTCAACAATACCTATGCCATCACTGTCCGAACAGCCGATGCAAAGAGTTATGGATGGACCAGGATCTCTGACATTCAAAAGGCTGCTCCAAGGCTGCGGGCTGGATTTACCGCTGAATTTACGGAAAGACCGGATGGTTATCCGGGTCTTCGTCAAATCTATGGGTTGCGTTTTGGAGAAATAAGAGATCTTGATCCTGCAATCATGTACGAAGCCGTATCCAATGGAGAAGTGGACGTGATCTGTGCCTTTGTCACAGATGGGCGTATTGCTGCCTATAACCTGAAATCACTTGAGGATGATCGACAATTTTTTCCTCCTTATCATGCTGCACCGGTCATAAGGGGCGAAATACTGGAAAAGCATCAAAAACTGAGAGATGTATTAGCACTTCTGGAAGGACTTCTTGACAATACCACCATGCAAAGCCTTAATTTTAAGGTTGATGGGAAAGGCTACAGCCCGGCCCAGGTTGCAGGAGCTTTTCTGAAATCTCAAGGGCTCCTGTGAGAACCGAAACATTAATGGGCGGCTGCGGGACGACCTTAAATATTCAAATAACTCAAGTTTCCAGTTGGTAACCTTGTTCCTTTGCCATTTTCTCTCCTCGCTGAACTGCATAACTGACAGCGGAAGGCGTTATGTCACGCATGCGCACCAAAAGCTGTTCGGCAAAATAGTCCATAATGACCAGATTTTTTATTCCGACTTCGCTCAGGATTATGTCATGTGGAAGAATTGGCCGAATCCGGCATTCAGGTATGGGAATCTTGTGTGAGACAGGTTGTGAAGCACCTGTTTCAGGTGGGGGCTTACCGACTTTTTCCAGTTTTTTGTTCAGGTAATTGCTTTGAAAATATTCTTTGTTTTTTTTGTTCCATTTTGCACATTGTCTTCGATGGTGTTCTTTTCTGCATTCAGGATTGTCACAGGTTTTTTGCCGGTTTTTTTGACGGACATCAGGGAGGAACCACTTGCGGCAAATGCAACAGGGACGTTTTCGCGAGGAAGATTTCGACATTGTATTTTCTCCGTTGTAAACAAATGAAAATACAATTTTTTCCCAAAGCATTGAAAGGAAATTTAAAAAACGAGGTTTTAAAGGCTGCATTTGCGGCGGGGTCTGCGGGGTATTTTTTTCAGAGTACGAGGGCGGGGTAAGGCTGGGTAAAAGACGTTACACTATTTTGTCAGTGAAATGGGTTTCGAGCGTTACACTATTTGAATCTTAACACTCAGGGTTTAAGTCCAACAATTCTGCAATCAGGCACGAGAATGCCCCAGCCCTGTTTGACTCCGCCGTAAATCGTGCCTGCTTTGGGCGTTAAGGTACATGCGATTGTTTGGTGTCTTTCATTTTTAAAGCCATTGCTTTTTTGCTGATTTTTTCTATGGATAAGTCTTCATCCATGCCTTGACGCCACTTTGTATAATCAAAAGGTTCTCTTTGAATCAAGGCAATAAACCTCTCTGCTTCAACATCACCAAGATATTCTGCAAGGATTTGAAGTCCTTTCAACCTAATTTCTGTATTGGTCATCATGATAAGACCTCCTTTATGAAGCCGATTGGATCATTGATATTAATATCGTCTATTACTTTTTTCCGTTGCAGAATTTTATCGTCAGTAGTCAGGAAATATACACATTTCGCAAAAATAGCGCAAGCAATATGCAAAGAATCAATTTTTTGAAGACCTTTCTGATTCAGGGACATTTCTTGCTTGGCAACGGGAACTTCTCAGTAAGGAACGGGGACGAAATAACTTCCCCCAACTATGCATCACAGCTTCAAGCCATCTTTGCCCGATCTTAAATCCCAAAAATATCAAAATAGCCTGCTATTCTATCAACTTTTGTGATTTAAGATCGAACAAATCTGACCCAAATCTATGCGCCTACTTGGGGAAGTTATTTCGTCCCCGTTCCTAAGTTCTGGTGACTTTGAAAGTTCGGAGTTATAATTATTGGTGTCATTCCTGCGAAGGCTGGAATCAAGTGCTTTTACGGGTTTTCTGGATTCCGGCTTTCGCCGGAATGACGTTTGGTACCGGAACTTTTTGAGAAGTTACCAGTTTATTTTGGGAGGAAGCGGGGGACGTTATGTAGTTTTATTTGTTAAACGTAAGGAGCAGGCGACGCGCATCTTTTAACAAAAGAAGAAGTTGTTGTTCACGAAGCGGTGAGACAACAAAACCAAAACGAAGATAGAATCGAGTTGCATCCTCATCGATCGGATGCGCCAGCAAGGCGCGTATGCTGGCCTGCGCCTGGCGCGCATGACGAACCAACCAGTCATTCAGTACCGGCTTTCCGCAGTCGAAGGGTGAAACACAATGCCCACTATTCAGCGCTTCGGGGGGAATCAGGGACATTGCTCATGCCAAGGTGCAGGTCTGGAGAACAAATCCCGCAACCCGATGTTTTCCTCAGCGGGATGATCCAGTAGGTCCAGCAGTGTCCGATATCGTTTGCCGGAGACCATGAACATCCGCTGATCCAGCAGCGCATTTTCGGCGGCCTGATATGCACTGTCCATGATAAACTCTGTCAGTGATTTGTGGCACACCTCTGCTGCACGGCGCAGGACGACCTCCTGTTCCGGTGTTGTCCGAAGTCCAAGTCGAGACGATTTAACGGTTCTTTTTGCAATCGGTTGTGTGGCTGTCATGATTGATTTCCTTGTTCAGAATTAATTTTTTATGTTACCTAAGTTGAGCGATTTTTTGCGAAGAAATGTGCTGAGATCTTGATGCAGCAAGGTTTGCGAAAAGCATAGGCATACCAATGGATATGTCGAGACTTTTCGCAAGTCCTTGATGCGCAAGAGATTGGTGCAGATCGAGTAAAAAATCGCTTAATTTAGGTGTTAGTACATTTGACGCACAACGTCAAGTTTCAAGCCGTGAACGGTTACTAATATAATTCTCTTAAAATTCATAATTCGAGAATTTAGGAATTTATCAATCATAAGCCTTTTTTGTGCCTTTGTGCCTTAGTGGCTGAACTTTATTTATTATTTCAAAACAAGCGACCATTTGATGTTGAATGAATTTTTAGTGACAGATGCTATGTGACCGTCAAAATAGAAGTGCTCAATAAGCCATTCTTTTTCTTTGTAGGCAATGAAGAGGTTGTTTTCGTCTATAACCTTTGTAATAATACATTTTGAAAGGTCTTTGAGACCGGTGCCCGCAGCCTTGAGAACAGATTCCTTTGAGGTCCAGTAACGGAAAAAAAGTTTAATTGGATCAGTATTGACAAGGCCCCATTCCTTTTTACCGGCGGTTTTACTGAACAGAGCTTCAGAACACTGCCTTATCTTTTCTATATCAATTCCTATTCTGGTTGATGCGACTACACCCCCGGCATAATTGGATTTGTGTGTCAGAGACCAGTAATTCCCGTTAAAGGGCAGGGGGGCTCCGTTTTTATCCTTTAAAAGATTGCTTAAATGAACACAGCTTTTTTGGGCAGATATTGCAAGCGCCTGCCTTGCGTGTTTGCTTAAACTTAAGACCTTGTCTTTACCTGTAAGTTGTTTCTTTTTTTCGGGAACGGCAAGAATGACTGGATAAATGGTTTCCAAATTTGTTCAACCTGTGTTGGTTAGTTTAGATTTTAGGTAATAGTTCATCGCCCGCTTCGCTCAAGACGCAGAGGACGCAAAGGTTGTTTTTTTATTGCTTTCCGTTGAGAGGACGGAAAACAATAAGAACCAGCCCTTTGGGG
>JAJSZW010000065.1 GCA_030262895.1 Deltaproteobacteria bacterium
TGTTCAGCCATAAAACTGAATTTCAACAAAGCCATCCCACCTCTTTCGCTCTCACTGCTACCCCCAACTCGCGTGTCGTCGCAAAGCAATGACCACACGACATCCTTCCAATTAGCCTTGTCATTAATCGCCTGTGCTACCAAGCTGAGAAACGGTGTAGGGCCTCCCTTTTCGTTGATTTCTTTACCGGCTTCAATCAGATGACGTGCAAAATCAGGTTCTTGCGTAACCCTCTTCATACTAGCAGGCAATTCCCAGCTAAATGAGGACGTGTCGTGTTGAAGAGCAATACACTTGGCCTCATTGTTGGGAGTTAGTCGCTCACGGTGAAACTCCATAAGATTTTCAGCCGCTCGCTTTGCCGAATCAGACTTCGGCTGATCCAGTCGTTCCAACAAACACTCGAAGGAGGCATCCGCACCAAGCACAGCTTGACCTAATGGTTCGCGACGTAGATCCCAGTTCCCCAAAGACGAAAGAGTCGTCATCAACTCCGCGCGGTAGCTCGGATCAAGTTCCACCCCTCCTTTTTTAAGCACAACGAGCGCCAATGCTCTGGACTGCGGTTCCAGAAGGTTCAGTCTGCTTTTCAAGGAATCGAGCACACTTGGACCGAAATCGAGCGTAAGACAGAAACTCTCCCATTCATGCCAGTCAAAGCTATGACGTTGCGCGCGTGAGCGAATGGCTACAAAAAGAGCTTCGGCCTCGGTCTGTGGATCGGAAGAGACAAGAATTGAAGCCGAACCCCGTCGAGTATACGGATCGAGACTCCTTAATCTGCTTCGCAATGCATTACGAAAGCTTTTGCCCTTAGGGCCACTTAGGACGCGAACAAAACCCTCACGTACCTCCGGGTAGCGCGGGAGAGTAAATGGCCCCAGATTACGCACGCACTTCGCCAGCAATTCGGGCCCGTCCTCTATTGTCTCAATTCTTCCGAGTAAAACACGCCACCAGCCGGAATGCGCTCCAAGCCATTTCTCCGCATGGGATATTCGGTTGGCAAGCCAGCGAATTCCTCTGTCCGCTCCACGCAAAACCAATGCCGAAAGTATTTTTTCAGCAGACGCAACATATCCACCATCATGCATCGCCTTCATCACAGCATTCCCAAGAACGGATAAGCGCTGCTCTCCAGCATCGTAGAGTACCTTGGCAGCGCCAGCAGCAACTTTCGCATCTTCCGTGGCGAGTGCCCATTTGGCAAAACGCATCCACCTGTCACCTAACCGTTCGCGGCATTGTTTAACAATTTCCGTCTCGTTGGCCACGAGCTCCAAATTAGAGGCGGAACGTAATGCCAGTCGAATAACAGAATAAGGCGGTTCGACATCCGGGTTCCAGTCGAGCCATAGGCGAGCAGCGTGAGTGCTATCGCTTGACCGATGCAACAACAAGGCGTCCAGAATTTTTGCCGATTTTTCCTCCGCTTTTGCAAGAAGAAATTGCTGTTTTACCCAGTCAGAAAACAATCTGTCGTCTAGTGCCAGAGACTGACACCAAAACCTGTCTTCTTTCGAAAAGGCGTCTGGCACTAACACAGACAGTATAGTCAGGACTCCAAAAAAGTGGCCCTCGCCCGTGGCCTGGTATGGCGAGACGAGTTTGGAAAGCTTTTCCTTTTGGGCAGAAGTCAGTGTAGGGCGGACAAGTGCGGCCCATTCTGCAAACACGTCTCTGACGATTGCACATCCAGCATTCGGAGTCGGATATCTTGGGTCCAAATAGTCCTTGTAGAACCACTCGAATCCAGTTTCTCCTGCAAGCATGGGAGTCTTGGCGATGTTTCTCGCTGATGCCTTCCGTTCATCTTGAAAATAGGTCAACGGGCGATATCCAAGACTATCGATCTGGCAAACCGTATGCGCGGCAAGAGCGGCATCGTCGGTTTCAACAACGATGTAACAGGCAGCAGGAAGATAACCCGGCTCTTTCAGCAGAGTGTCGATATATGTGGTTAGTAATTTTCGAACTTTGTCGAACAAGCCGCGCCGCCTTGCAATTGCAGCGACAAAAGAGATCATGCGCCAGACCTCACGATTTGGTACAGATATGCTGTCGGGACTTTTGTTCCAGCGATCAAGGTGTCCCATGGCTGCACACACTTCCGCCAGAGGTTGAAGCGGAAATTCAATCGCTTTGGCTTTTGTGAGAAATCCGAGCCATTCGTAAAACGAAATCGCTTCTGCTGCAAGTTGATGGCTGTTTGCCCCTGAAATTGTAGCTGCACGCTCCTCTAACAATGCTTTTGCTTCATCTTGGCCTAATTGTCTTTTTGTTACGGCTTTTTCTGCCAGAACTGATAGAAATACAGCCTTTTGTTCAGGAGTCGAGAAAACTTGGTCGAAATGGGAATACGTAGAAGGCTTATCGTCTCGTTTTTGCCATCCATCTAGCCGTTCAAGAAGGAGATCATAAAGCAGACCGCCGAGTGTTATTGACTCACTTGAGGAAAGAGCTTTCAAACGTTGATAGATCAAACGAATCGCAAGCGGAGAGTTTGCAATTGAATCAAGAGCGGTCATTTCCTTTAACGACCTAAGCAAAGCCGATGTTTTCTCATGTAGTTGCTCCGGTGGAACGCCGTCAGCGACCAACTCCTGTCTGATAAACTCGCCTTTGGACGCGTCGTCTAACGCAACGGTATGCACAATCCGCCAATCAGCATACGACACACCGATTAGTTCGACAGGCCTTGCTGTGCTGACTACTTGAATCGTCGGCCAATGCTCGACAAACGCCGCTGCTTGGCCCAGCAAGCGAGCGGCAACATCGCGAGCAAGCTCATCAAGGCCATCAAGGACGAGCAGTACCTCAATTCCTCGTTCGAGTATTGAGCTGAGATTGAACTTCGGTGTTTTTAGCCAAACTGCATTGGCAACATAGTCGTCGATCCAATTGAGCAAATCCCGTTGTGTAAATTGCCCTGAACACCGAATTAACTTTACCGGAACAAAAATCGCCACGGCACTTGCGGACCGGTCTATCGTTTCAGTTACCAATTGAGCGGCGAGTGTGCTTTTCCCAGTCCCCAAGTCTCCAAGTAATAATGTGCGCCTGGATTCTCGAACAGCATCGTAAAATGGCATTTCATGTTCCGTATTTTTGGTTCTGATGAGCCGACCGTCCGTACCATATTGATTACGCTGAATACTTATACATACGGATACCGGGCAGTGAACCGTCGCAGGGAGTGTTCCAGTTTGTTTTAGGAGGCGAGACTTTCTTTCAAGATGTCTTGCGGCGTCGTTGCGAAACGAATTTCGATACTTTACCGTGCTGAAGTCAGCTTCAATTTGGAACGAATTCTGCTCATTTCCGTGTTCAATTACCAAAGATCGAGAAAAGGCTTCGTGCGCTCTCCACTTGTTTTCGACAGAGCGAGGATCAAATTCGAAGGCTCGGTCAACAACCTTATCCCAAGTAATTTGAATCAACCTGAATGAGTTAAAGTGAGAAGCACCTGCGTATGCCGATCCGCCGGTAAAGTGCAAAGCCCCGTCTGCTATACGATCCGCACCCCTGACTGCATCATGTGTGTGGCCCGTCAGCAGGATGTGCGAACGATGAGCGAGATAATCATGGGTACTCTGGCGGAGGCCTGAGGTGTGTTTCTCGTCTTTGTGCAACTTCTCTGCCGGATGGTGAAACAGGGTGAGTGTCATTGGACAGCCGCGATGCCCTTTGATGATTTGAAGATCACCATGGGCCTCCATGTATTTTAAATGTGGCAATCCAATCCAAAGCTTTCCTTTGTCATACTTATCCTTAGAGAACCACGCAGAGTTTAGTACGACAAATCGAACGTTATTGATCGTTCGCTCACCCACGAGATGCGATTGGAATTCACCAAACTTCAAAGTCGGCATCCTTGCCTGGTTGCAGAACGAAATAAATTGAGAGAACGGCCCTTCGAAATGTTTGGCAATTGGTGGCGACAGAACCTTGTCGGCATCTTCTGTCGATTCAGGGCGCGAAAGTTTTTCTGCCTTGGGCCGGAAGACATCATGATTGCCAGCGCAGACGATCATTTGGTTGTAAGTAAGACCACAAATTTCAAGAAGCTGGTCGAGCCACTTCTTTGCCTCAGTGTAATCGGATTTCAAACCGCGCCATGCAATATCCCCAGTGATGCAGATGCTTGTTGGCATCCACGGTGTTTCAAGTTTCTTCAACTCGGTGAGCATCCCGTTTAAACAAACCGTTCGATTTGCCAGACCTAATGGATCTTTGCCTTCCCAACCAAAGTGTATGTCCGTAAGATGGAGGATGGTTTGCATGTTAAACCCGATCAATTACAGTTGTGAAACGATGACTCTAAATGAATGGCTTCGCAGGTCTTAAGGGGGACATCATGATGTCTTCACTGAGCACCCCGGCCATTCGTTTGGTACGTGTTTTCATCTTATTGAGCCTCTTGCAGAAACACATGTAACCACATTGCATTCGCTATATATTGTGTAGCGGTATGGGCTATGGCGCATTATGTAGTACTACTCTGTCGATCTGTGTTGTTTCTGCAAGAGGCTCAATTATTAGGCCAACCATTAAATATTAAGAAATAAATCAGTGATATTTGATATTAACAGGTCGTTTCTGGATTATTATAATATACTAATATTACGTTACTTTTAATGCAAAGGCAAGAATTATAGTAACTATTCAGGTTATTAGCCTGAAGGCTGAAGACTGTTAGGAAAAATCGCATTAAAAAGCCATGTTTGGTGCAAGAATCAGATATTTTCGCCAAGGTACGACAAGCGTGCTCTTCTAACCCCTTCAGCCTTCAGCCTAAAACGGCTTCAGCCTTGCTACGTGAATAGTTACGAATTGTATAATTCTAAGCGAGATAGGGGAAGCGAGAATATTGGAGCTGCAAATGTGGGGAAATCTATTGATTTTCTTTTGCGATTTTTTCACCGCCAATAGCCGTAGAACTCAGTATTTGTCTAATTTGTCGAGGATGTCCATAGGCTATGCTCTTTTTTATACACACACTCTAAACGCATCTGGATGAAATGTTATATTCACTTTTCGCCGGCTTCTTCAAGAAACAGATCAACTAATTCGTCTGACATCCACAAACCTGCTATGCGCAAATTGTCCAGTTCAGCAGCAACGGATTCCAGGGCAATTGCATCAAAATTTGGCATGGTTTTTGATTCTAAACAAATCAATAGGTTACAAATACCGCTTCAAAAATAAGCACTGATAAGCTGCTTGCTATATTACGTAACTATTTGATTTTTAAAGGTCTAAAATTTTGATGCAATTGCCCTGCAACGGATTCAATCAGTTCTCTCCGCTTGGCTAATATAAGCATACCACCCGTGCCCAATGTCTGAATTCCAAAAGTCTTTGCACAACGACGGGCTGCTTTATCATCCACCATCGCCCGGAATCATGGGTGTTCCATGGCAAAGCTCAATACCTCGGACTCGCCAATTCCAAGGCCCCAGGCAGCGATACTGGGCGAAATGCCGGGGACATTCACCTTTTTCGCCCATTTTGCATTTATAAGGCCTGAGACGGATTCATCTCTGTATCCTCCTCCGATAACTTCAGACCACACGGCCTCAGGTATACAAATCTCACCGAACAATCCCGGCAAAAGACTTTCAAGATGACCGCGGAAAAGAATAATTAGAGGCGATGCATTGATAACCACACGTTCAATCCGCATTGCGCAATTCCTCGCTCAGTTCTTCTGGAGAATACTGCAACGGCGATACATGAAGCCGACTCAAGGCGCTTATAAACTCCGCACGTGATAAACCGGCAATCTCAGCGGCCTTTTCCTGCGAGACCATACCCAACTCATACCATTTTACTGCCGTAGCGATACGCATTTCGCTGGCAAACTCACCAGGATCCTTGCGCAGGGCAGAAAAAGCCGATTCCGGCAATTGAACAATTAACTCGGCCATATTCTTGCTCCTTCATAATTAGTGAAAACAATAACATTTTACACGAACACGCCAAAACCGCAAAGGTTTTCCTACCCCTTTCCCACCCTTTAACGCCGTTAAAAATATGCTTCCTTTATATTCTCCTCAAATTTCTCAAGCATTTCTCCTTGCGTTATGATTTCCGGATGTTCAATTGCATATAATTTTTCGGAATACTCTATTAAGCTCAGAATAGTCTTTAAGCTCCGTTTTGTCAGGTTTGTTTTGAGCAAGCCTGTTTAGCTCAGTTTCAATAAATTTACTAATAACCGGTATTCTCGGAGCATTATCGAGTTCTTCACCTGATCTTTTTCTTTTAAGCAATTCATCTATTTTGATTCGTAGTTCCTTGTCATCAACCGTTTTTCTCAGCAGAATCTCAAATTCCATCGGCACAGGGCAATTATATCTTTCGATCCACCGGCAGGCTAATATAGGCCGTAATACATAGAAATATTTCTTGATCCAGATCTCTTCACCTTTTAGATAGTCCCGGAAATTACCCTTTGCCATATGAAGATAATGGTAATAGCAATTTCCTGGCGAATAATATTTTGGCAAAAGATCTTTAATCAATTTGGTATAGTTATCCATTTTATATACAATTGGTGATTGGAGCCATTCCAATAATGGTGGATTTGATTTGCGCAATAATTTTAATGTCTTCTGTAAATCCCAACCATTAATATCAAAAACTCTATCAGCAGGCTTTTCTATTACATCTCTTCGATCTTCCACACTCAGATACCAATTAAGATCGTGGAAATAAATAAACCTTACATCATAATCACTATCTTGTGATTCGAATCCCCATGCTCTACTGCCTGATTCGCATGCATATATAATTTTAACATTATATTCCTTCTCAATGATTAAGAGTTTTTTAGTTATTTTTTCTTTCATATTTATCGAATGTCCGGGCCAACAGGCTGGCTTTTGTGCACAGACAAACTCACAGCGGGTTGAGATAATTTCAGCATGCGTTCATCCAATTGTTCTCCGGCAAGTCATTATACTGCGACAGGCGTGAGGGTAAAAACACTTAATACACCAATTTCCCCTTCAATACAACAAAATCCAATTATCTTTAAAAAAATTATACGGTTATAGCGAAAATCTGCAAAATTTTAATACCATCTCAGATCACAACCTGAAAACTTGTCTATTATTATACAGAATAAAGCTATGACCTTCTTCGCAGGAATGACGAACTGTAAACCCTCCACAGATGATTTGTTTCATAAGGCTAAAATGTTACCTTCTTATAAGTTGTATTTTGTTAATTGTTATCATATAAAAAATTAAATATAAAACTGAAACGTGGTCAAACATTTTTTCAACCTGTGCGTTTAGCCATTAGTATTGAAAAAAAGAGGATCGCCTGGTTCCCATGCTTCTGCATGGGAACCCTTATGGTATGCATTCCCACGCTGGAGCATGGGAACGAGAAAAAAAGAGGATGTTGAACAGTTTTATCCAAAAGCTAACCGCACAGGTCGCAATTTTTGGCAGGATATACAGGATGATCATGATGTAAGGATTAGAAGGAGATTGCTATGAAATACATAAATAAACTTATATTTTTCGTTTTGTTATCTTTATTTGTTTGTTTTAATCCACAGACAGGAAGGGCAGCACTGGCGAAAACAGTCCAGTCAAGAATTGATGCTGTTACTGTATATCCGGATCGTGCCATGATTACGAGAACGGCAGATGTTGATTTAGTTAATGGTAACCAGGAACTGATAATTGATAATCTGCCTGCATATATAATTGATGATTCTGTTAGAGTTATGGGGCAGGGAAGTGTTAAGGCAAAAATAAGTGGAGTAAAGGTAAAAAGGATCTTTTTGCAGGAGCACCAGCAGAAGAAGATAGAGGAATTGCGCAGAGAATTAGAAAAACTTAATGATGGAAAAAAGCAATTAGAAGATACTCTGGAAAGCCTGAATACCCAGAAGGAGTTTATTGAATCAATCAAGATCAGCTCTTCAGATAAAATATCGAAAGAGCTTTATATTCAAAAAGCTGATACAAAAAACTGGGATAAAGTTTTAGATTTTATATATCAAAGACTTGGCAGGATAAATGAGCAGACAATTTTATTTGAGCAGAAAAAACGCGGTCTTCTCAAAGAGATTAAGGCCATAGAGGCTGAGCTGAATAGATATAGAAGCAAAAGATTGCCTGAAAAAAAGCTTGTAGAAATTGCCATCGAGGCTGCCGCTAAAGGTAGAATGACTTTAGAAATTAATTATCTTATCCCTGGTGCCAGGTGGATTCCTGCTTATGATGTCAGAGTTGATTCGGAGAGTTCCGCTATTTGCTTAAATTATTATGGAATAATTACACAGAAAACAGGAGAAGACTGGAAGGATGTTAAACTGTCGCTGTCAACTGCTAAGCCACACATCTCAGGACTTTTGCCTGAATTAGATCCCTGGTATATTGATTTTCAACTGCCTGTTTTCAAGCAAGCCGGGAAAAGAGCGATGGCTGATATGGTTATGCAGGAAGCCTATAAGCTATCTTCACCTCAAGAGGAATTAAAACAGGAAACAGCACATGCTGAATCAAGAGGCACATCTGTTACGTTTAATATCAAAAAAAGAGAGACAATACTCGGGAAAGGCGAACCTTTTAAGACAACAATTACCCAGGAAGAGCTCCAGGCAAAATTGAGCTATATATGTACGCCAAAGCTGTATGAATTTGCCTTTTTGAAGGCAGAGGTAATTAATGCAACAGCATATCCATTTCTGCAAGGAGAAGTCAGTATATTTTTAGGGGAAGATTATGTCGGCAAATCCAGAATTGAGACTATTCCCCTGAATAAAAGTTTTGATTTGCATCTCGGGGTGGATGAGCGGATACATGTTGAAAGAAGGTTAATAAGAGAAGATACTGATAAGTCTTTTATTGGAAAAAAAGCAGTCCATAAATTTATTTACAGGATTACTTTAGAGAATCTCATGAAAGAGGAGAAGACAATTATTGTTCATGATCAGGTTCCAGTCCCAAAGCATGGGGATATTCAGGTTAAACTGGTAAAATCCGTTCCCGCTCCTGTTTCTAAAGAAGATATTCAAGATGGAAGCCCCGGTCTTCTCGAATGGAAACTCAACCTTTCTCCACAAAAGACTGAAACAATCGAATTTGAATTTTCTGTTTCCTTTCCCAAGGATAAGAGAATAAATGGATTGTAGATATTAGTGGTGGTGTCGTGTCATGCGTGAAATATCGTATCAGGCACTCGTCATTCCCGCGAAGGCGGGAATCCAGTATTTCTGACTACTTCGGTGCTTCTGGATTCCCGCTTCCGCGGGAATGACGGCCATATTTGCGACACTACATAGATGACAGGACAGCAGGTATTTCCTATTTTGGGGAATAGTCCCCTTTTTTTAAAGCAGTAATAAGTTCTTGCCTGGACCGCACAGGCTCGTTGAAAAGTGTAATAACTTTCCCCAGTTCTTCAAGGCTATGTGCATCGCTTCCACCAACCTCATGGATAGAGTAGATACTTCTCCATTTGTTCAGAAGTGCATTCTCGCTATCGCTGTTTCTCCCATTACGGCTTTCAACTATTCTGCACATTCCGTCAGCAATCAGGGATTCCTGAGTCGGACGACCATGACGGAATGGATGTGCTGCTATAGCGACACCTCCAATTGAATCAATCCAGCGAAGAACTTCTGTTGCAGAAAGGCCGGGCAATACTTTATCAAATGGCCCGAATAAAAGAAAATCGCCATCTGAAGTGAAATATTCTACTCCAAAAATTATACAGAGCCCATTAGGCTGCATGCCTTCCTGTAGAAGATTTTGAACCTCCATGGTATTGTGATCAGTGATGCATACACCATCAAGCCCACATGCTTGCGAGTAATTAATTATTTCATCAAGAGTCAGTTTACTGCATGGAGAAATAGTTGAATGAATATGTATATCAATTTTCATAATTTTAACCTAAGTTGAGCGATTTTTTGCGAAGAAATGTGCCAAGATCTTGATGCAGCAAGGTTTGCGAAAAGCGTAGGCATACCAATGGATATGTCGAGACTTTTCGCAAGTCCTTGATGCGCAAGAGATTGGTGCAGGTCGAGTAAAAAATCGCTCAATTTAGGTTTAATTATGCTTCTTAAGCATGTTGAAGTCAAACAGGATTTATCTATACAAACCTTGTAGATTATCGTTAATATCAATGGACAATAAGTTCTTTTTAAACTATAATCATTTTGCCACTAAGACCCAAAGTCTCAAAGCAAGGGCGGCATCAGGATCTCGGCGCATTTCTTCGCAAAAAATAGCTCAACTTAGGTTTTATAAGGAGTTTCTTTTATGCCTTCACATTGTATTTTGATACTCCTTGACGGTCTTGGTGATAGATCATTTTCATGTCTGGGATATAAGACCCCTCTTCAGGCAGCACATACACCACACTTAGATACCTTGGCAAGGATAGGCGCAAATGGCCTTTTTCATGCCGATAGACCAGGCATGGCTTTGCCTAGTGAAAATGCTCATTTCTCTCTTTTTGGCTACGAACTCGATGAGTTCCCAGGCCGAGGTGCCCTAGAGTCTTTGGGTGCAGGCGTTGAAATATCTGTTGATGATGTTGCTGTTTTGGCTCACCTGGCAAGCGTTAAAGTTAAAGACAACACGCTTATACTTCAAAAAGGCCGACCAGATGCAAGTTCTGATGTGATATCAGCTTTGATTCAGGATATTTTTTACTATGAATATGAAGAAATCAAATTTTGCTTTAAACATACTAGCGGTCTTAATGGAATACTGATCTTAAAAGGAACAGTTTCTCCTTACTTTACGGATTCCGATCCTGTTTTGGAGGGCAATTGTCTTATTGAAATTCAGCCGTTGCAAGATTTTGAAAAAGATCTTGCTGCAATAAAAACAGTCAGGGCACTTAAGAAATATCTAATATGGTGCCATAAGAAACTGAGCGGAAATCAGGCGAACAGTATTAAAAATTCGAGAGGCGCTGTTCCGATTAATGCTCTGGTTACACAGCGTCCAGGGCGATTGAAGACTGTGCAGTCATTTAAAAATCGCTGGGGATTTAAGGGACTTTCTATTTCATCCGGTCTTATATATTGGGGCCTAAGTGCTTTTCTCGGGATCGATGTAATGAAGGCGCGTGAAACAGATAATATCGAAGGTGACTTCGCAGAGAGACTTAAGCTGGCCATGGAAAGTAAAAACAAGTATGATTTTATTCATGTACATACTAAAGCACCTGACGTGGCAGCTCACACAAAAAATCCTTATGCTAAAATTGCTGCCATTGAAGCGCTTGACCGTGGGCTTGGCAAAATTATTGACTCTTTGCTTAATGACAAAGAATCTCTGATAATCATTACTTCTGATCATTCTACTCCGAGTTCCGGAAAACTAGTTCATTCAGGAGAACCGGTGCCGTTGTTAATTGTGGGTGAAGGGGTTCGCCGTGACTCTATAAAGTCATTTGATGAGGTTAACTGTGCCGGTGGGTCATTGGGGTTTGTACACGGCAAGGAATTTATGTATCTTGTATTAAACTATCTTGATCGTGCAAAACTTACAGGTTTGATGGACACGCCCGTTGATCAGGCATTCTGGCCGGGAGAAACCAAACCTTTTCGATTAGACCTATAGACTTTCAGATAAATAATTTCACTGTGTTATCAGTCGTCGACGTATAACTAATACGCCTTCCTCCTTCTGGCCTTGTGAAATTAACTATCTGAAAGTCTATAGGTTGAGCGATTTTTTGCGAAGAAATGTGGTGCAGGTCGAGTAAAAATAGAGAATCAAAAATGGTAGAAACAGGAGTCATACACGGTCGTTTCCAAGTATTGCACAATGACCATATGAAGTATTTAATGGCCGGCAAGTCTTGTTGCCAAAACCTTGTTGTCGGCATAACAAACCCTGATCCAACGCTTACCCGCGATGATAAAACTGCTCAGGGAAGAAGCAATCCATCAGCCAATCCAATGTCATATTATGAAAGATATATCATAATAAAAACTACTCTTTTAGAATATGGCTTTGGCATTCAGGAGTTTTCAGTTGTTCCACTGCCGATCAACCTCCCTGATTTGTACAAGTATTATGTTCCATTGGATGCCACTTTCTTTTTGACCATATATGATGAGTGGGGAGAAAAAAAATTAAGCATGTTTGAATCTATGAACCTGAAAACCAAAATACTTTGGCGCAGACCTTTAAGTAAAAAGGGGTTATCAGGGACCCGGATACGTCAATATATTGCTTCAGGACAGCCCTGGGAACACTTGGTGCCACATACATCAGCTCGAATAATGAAACAGATGGGTATTGTTGAACGTATTAAGAGGTTGATGTATAGACTTTCAGATAAATAATTTCACTGCGTTATCAGTCGTCGACGTATAACGAATACGCCTTTCTCCTTCCGGCCTTGTGAAATTAATTATCTGAAAGTCTATATAAAACCATGAGGATTATTTATGAATTTTATAGCTGTAATTATTCTGATAACTATTATTGTTGACTTTGTATTGAATGGACTGGCTGATATACTGAATCTAAAGGGTTTAAAGACCGAGGTTCCGGAATCGTTCAAGGGCTATTATGACGCAGACAGTTATCGCAAGTCTCAGGAATATCTGCGTGTTAATACAAAATTCGGCTGGATTACATCTTCCTTTAATATGTTATTAATCCTGATATTCTGGTTCGGAAAAGGCTTTCCGGTATTAGATCAATGGGTACGATCCTTGAATTTTGGATATATCATGACAGGCCTGTTATATATAGGTTTATTGCTTTTATTTAAAGCAATTTTATCATTGCCTTTCAGCATTTATTCTACATTTGTTATTGAAGAGCGTTTTGGGTTTAATAAGACTAAATGGTCCACATTTATAATGGACATAGTAAAAGGATTTTTGTTATCGGTCCTGCTTGGCGCACCTCTTCTATCAGGCATACTTGCTTTTTTTGAATATGCCGGGGCAAATGCCTGGCTGTATTGCTGGATAGCAGTAACAATATTTATGCTTATTATTCAATTTATTGCGCCAACATGGATTATGCCTCTTTTTAACAAATTCAATCCTCTTGAAGTTGGAGACCTGAAAAATGCTATCATGTCATATGCGCGTTCTATAAAATTCTCCCTTGAAAATGTTTTTGTAATGGATGGCTCTAAACGTTCTGCCAAGTCAAATGCTTTTTTCACAGGTTTTGGCAAGCACAAGCGGATTGTTTTGTTTGATACATTAATTAAACAGCACACTGTGAAAGAGCTGGTGTCAGTGCTTGCACATGAAATGGGGCATTTTAAAAAAAAGCATATACTGCAGACAATGATTATTGGCATTGTTCAACTGGGAATAATGTTTTTTTTGTTGTCTGTTTTTGTCTCCTATCAGGGTCTTTTTGATGCTTTTTACATGGAACAAAAATCCGTTTATGCGGGACTTATTTTTTTTAGCATGCTTTACTCACCCATTGAATTTTTTACAGGAATTTTAATGCAGATGCTTTCCCGTAAAAATGAATATGAGGCAGATAGATTTGCTGTGGAAACCACTCAAGATCCCCAATCCATGGCCGATGCATTGAAAAAGCTCTCAGTTCATAATCTTTCAAACCTTATCCCGCATCCGTTTTATGTTTTTTTAAACTATTCTCATCCGCCGGTTTTGGAAAGAATTGAAGAAATTAAGGTAGAAGGTGGAAGGTAAAAGGCTGAAGGTTGAAGGCTGAAGGTGGTGGAAGGAGTTAATTATGGGCAATATTAAGATGATTTCATGGAATGTTAATGGACTTAGAGCTGTGATGAAGAAGGATTTTCATAAATCTTTAAAGAATATGGATGCAGACATTGTTGCGATTCAGGAAACAAAGATTCAGGAACCTCAGCTTACAGAAGAAATGAAGAATATTGATGGCTATGAATCATACTGGTCTTTTTCCACTGTCAAGAAAGGATACAGCGGTGTCGGGGTTTATACAAGGATAAAACCCAGGAATGTTAAATATGGTATGGGCGTATCAAAATATGATGATGAGGGCCGTATTATTGAAATGGATTTTAAAAACTTCATTTTTTTTAATATATATTTTCCAAACGGACAGATGAGCGAGGAAAGACTTCAGTACAAACTTGATTTTTACAGGGATTTTTTTGAATATATTGATGCTTATAAGGATAAAGGAAAATGTTTGATAATCACCGGCGATTACAATACCGCTCATAATGAGATTGATTTGAAACACCCGAAGGCAAATGAAAAAAGGTCCGGCTTTCTGAGGATTGAACGTGACTGGATGGATAGGATAGTTGGAAACGGCTATGTTGATACGTTCAGATATTTATATCCGGATAGAGTAAAATATTCATGGTGGACATACAGGTTCAATGCCAGGGCTAATAATGCAGGCTGGCGTATTGATTACTTCTTTGTAACGCAGAATATTATTGATAAAGGGTGGCTCAGGGAAGCATTTATTGATAACGATGTTTATGGATCTGATCACTGCCCTGTCGGCATTGATTTGAAGATTTAGGTAGTTCCTGCAAAGTTTTTAACCCTACAAAATATGGTAACAGTTCACGGTTTACAGTTATCGGTTCACGGTCTCAAATAACCTGTTGAATTTACAAAGTGTCCCGGCTTAAGTTGGTAGCCATTGTCCACACTGTATCGATGAACCTGAGCGCAGGTGAAACAGAAGCTATTTTCCTGGCGACTGAAAAAATGTGTGTAGGAAATACCCTCTATATAAAAACATTAAATTTACAATCAGTTCGGTATTTCCCTTGACCCGTCTGTATGGATTTTCCTTCATAAGATCTCCTTTAAAATTTGAGCCAACGCAAAAAAGCCTTTAAAATCAAATAAATAGCCTGCCAAGCCAATTTGGCATGTTACTTGCCGAACTTATATAATTGTTACATACCCCCTCCGAATTTATTTTCAGCCTTTTCCCTTTTCCATATAACTTCTCGATACTCATATAAATATTTGAGCAAGAAAATAATACAGACATTTTATATAAACATTGGCATCTTTATTGCTAAAAACAAAAAACGAAAGAACGAAAAGTGAATTTAGAGAGTTAGGGATTGCCGTAATCCTCCATTTTCCAAACAATATTTTATATGAAACGTTTTACATAATGTGTAAACTTTTCGCTTTTTATGTGTGTAACAAACTTCCCATTTTGAATTCCAAACGTGAAACGGCCTTTTGCAGTTCAAGTTCATGAAAATTTTTTTTACGCTTAGTCCTTAGGGCTGTTAACCCAATAAACTTGCATACAGCAACAAGCAACCATTTCTTTTAAATCACTGAATTTCTTTCATGGCACAACTTTTGCTTATAAAAATACAAAATCGCAAAATCGGATTTTGTCTGAACATGAGTTTTCGTTCAGGCATTAATTAGAATTGCTGTTATTGTCTCTTTTGTTCTTTACTCTTATAATCGGTTTTGTTTACAGGTTTATAAGTTTATAGCACATAACGCAGAGAGCATGTTGGCGCTTTTTATTTAATCATAACAACAAGTTATTGATAATTTTTCCATGTAAGTCAAGGAGCGGAGCTATGTTTGCACATGGTGTGGAGATTATATCGGGAGGATCGCCAAAAGCTCCAATCTCTCTTTCACAATGGGCAGTTTCTGGAAATCCATGTTGATTGCCCGCCGGAAATCTGTTCCAAGCGCGACCAGAAAGGTCTTTATGTCAAAGCCAGGGCCGGAGTCATCAAAGAATTCGCCGGGATTTCGGCGCCATACGAACCACCCGAAAACCCCAGTTTGACAATACCCTCTCATAAGCAAGACCCAAAGGAAGCCGCAGCACGCGTGATACATTTGATACAGCAGCAGCATATTATTAAGGCTGTTTCGAATGACCAAAAAAACAAAATCCTAAACTAAAGAAATTGAGAAAATAACGTTTTGAAAATTGGATATTTAAATTTTGAATTTGTTTCGGATTTCGGTATTCGATATTCGGATTTATTCCCATCCATAGTTGGAGGTGTATCATGAAAGTAGTTATCCTCGCAGGAGGGTTTGGCTCTCGCCTTTCTGAAGAAACCGCACTAAAGCCAAAACCCATGGTAGAAATCGCTGATAGGCCTATTTTGTGGCATATTATGAAGATCTATTCCGCCCACGGCATCAACGACTTTATTATTTGCCTAGGCTACAAAGGATATATCATTAAAGAATACTTTGCCACGTATTCCCTACACATGTCCGACGTCACATTCGATTTAAGAAACAATAATATGAAAGTTCACCAGAACGGTACTGAGCCCTGGAAGATTACATTAGTCGATACCGGCGAAAAGACCATGACTGGCGGACGACTCAAAAGGATTAGGGATTACATCGGCGACGAAACCTTCTGTCTAACATACGGAGACGGCGTAAGTAATGTGAATATAAAAAAGTTAATCGGGTTTCACCGGGAACAAAAGTCCTTGGCAACATTGACCGCGGTACAGCCCCCAGGCCGATTTGGGGCGTTCAACCTGGACCGAGACCAATACAAGATTTCCACTTTCAAAGAAAAACCACAGGGGGACGGCGCCTGGATCAATGGAGGTTTTTTCGTTGCGGAGCCCAGTGTAATGGATTATATTGAAAACGACTCGATTGTCTGGGAACGCGAGCCAATGGAAATGCTGGCAAGCGACGGAATGCTTGCGGCATATAGGCACCATGGATTTTGGCAACCCATGGACACATTGCGTGACAAAATGTATATCGAGGGGCTGTGGGCTTCCGGAAACCCTCCGTGGAAGGTTTGGTGATGAACAACAAGTTCTGGGAAAGTAAGAAAGTCCTGATCACAGGCCATACCGGATTCAAGGGAAGTTGGCTATCTTTATGGTTGCAAAAACAAGGGGCATGCATCGTCGGCTATTCTTTGCCTCCACCAACAGAACCGAGTCTGTTTGAACTCGCCAACGTGGCTAATGGTATGACCTCCATCACAGGAGACATCCGCGACCTCGAACATCTACAGACCGTGATCGCTGAGCATAAACCAGAGATTATTATCCACATGGCGGCCCAGTCATTGGTACGGTATTCTTACAACAATCCTGTAGAGACTTACAGCACTAATGTTATGGGTACAGTAAATGTTCTGGAAGCAGTTAAACAGTCAGACGGTGTGCGAGTGCTGATTAATATTACTAGTGACAAGTGCTATGAAAACCGTGAATGGATCTGGTGCTATCGCGAGAATGAGCCCATGGGCGGACATGATCCCTATTCGAGCAGTAAGGGATGCGCCGAATTGGTCACATCCGCTTATCGTCGTTCATACTTTTCAGATAACAATTTTTCCGGTCACCGCGTTTCGGTGGCAACCACCAGGGCAGGCAATGTGGTTGGCGGTGGAGACTGGGCTCCGGATCGTCTTATTCCTGATATCATGAACGCCCTCATGGAAAATAGACCTCCTCTCATCCGTTATCCGAATGCCATCCGCCCCTGGCAGCACGTGCTCGAACCGTTGCGCGGATATCTTAGACTAGCGGAAGAGTTGTGGGAACATGGATCAAAATGTGCCGGAGCCTGGAACTTTGGACCCAATGATGAGGATTCGCGACCAGTTTCTTGGATAGCAGACTATCTCACCCGCCTGTGGGGAAAGGATGCACGCTGGGAAACGGACATGGACCAGCATCCACATGAGGCCACACACTTGAAACTCGATTGTTCTAAGGCAAAAAGTCTTCTGAGGTGGTCACCAAAACTGGATCTCGCCACAACCCTGGAGTGGATTGTAAAATGGTATCGTGCCTACCATCAAAGGAAAAACATGCGTAAGATTACCGAAGCAGAAATTTCGCGCTACGAGAATATGCTACAGAGATGAAAGGGATGTCTTCTTATTTCTCCCAGGAAGGTTATAATTAGGTTAAGAGGCTTACTGTGATTTTCAAGAAAACGGGGTTAGAAGGCGCTTTTATCATTGAACCTGAAAGAATTGAGGATACTCGGGGGTTCTTTGCGCGAGCATGGTGCAAAAATGAATTTGAAGCGAATGGTCTGAATCCCAATTTACTCCAGAGCAATATATCTTTCAACAAAGCGAAGTGTACGTTACGGGGGATGCATTACCAAGCAACACCTCATGAAGAAATCAAACTTGTGCGATGTACGAAGGGAGCGATATACGACGCGATTGTCGATCTTCAGCCAGGGTCACCGACGTATCTCAAGTGGATTGGAGTCGAGTTAACAGAGCAGAATCACAAAATGCTTTACGTACCTGAAGGCTTCGCCCATGGCTATCAAACCCTTACCGACAACACCGAGGTATTTTACCATGTGTCACAGTTTTATTCTCCGGAGTCCGAACGAGGCGTGCGTTGGGATGATCCAGCATTTGGCATTAAGTGGCCAGAGACGAATAACGTAGTGATATCAGAAAAGGATAAAAACTGGCCAGACTATTTGCTGTGAGAAAGTTGTCCAACTCACAGAAGTAACCAATCACGGAGACTCACTGTTGCCTCGGCACAACAGGCATTTATGCACTGCAGAAAAACCCCTTTCGCGTAAGCGACGACATTTTTTCCTCCGCCCAAGCCTGCCCGCCATCGCGAGCGCTCAGGTGAGGCGGGCGGGTCGGGCGAAGGAAAAGTCTGTGTTTGTCTATAACTAATAAAACCTCTAATCTCTTACATCACAAATCGCATATCGGAGTACTTCTAATGATCATTGTTGATAAAGCGCTGGAAAAACGACAGCAGGAAGGCAATCCGATTCGGGTCGGCATGGTTGGTGCAGGTTATATGGGAAGAGGCATCGCACTTCAAATCCAGAAATATGTGAAGGGAATGAAGTTGGTTGCAATATCGAATCGTACCCCTTCCAAGGCTGAGCGAGCCTATCGACAGGCGGGCGCAGAAACCATAAAGCCGGTTGAAACAGTATCTCAACTTGAAGAAACAATCGCTCAGAATAAGTTTGCAATAACTGATGATCCGATATTGCTTTGCGAGGCGGAAAGCATTGACGCTTTGATCGAAGTGACTGGTACGATTGAATATAGCGCTCATGTGGTCATGAAGGCCATAAAAAACAATAAGCATGTTATCCTGATGAATGCGGAACTTGACGCTACTATTGGACCCATTCTCAAAGTCTACGCGGATCGCTCGGGTGTGATTATAACAACATCGGACGGAGATCAACCAGGAGTGATCATGAACCTGTATCGCTATGTTAATGCGATTGGCTTCAAGCCGGTTCTGGCCGGCAATATGAAAGGGCTTCAAGACCCGTATCGGACACCTGAGACTCAGAAAGGATATGCTGAAAAATATAAACAGAAGCCTCAAATGGTCACTTCTTTTGCCGATGGCACCAAAATTTCTATGGAGATGGCAGTTGTAGCCAACGCTACCGGCCTTAGAGCGGGAAAGCGTGGAATGTATGGTCCTCGTTGCGAGCATGTCAATGATGCTGTTAATCTATTTCCTATGGATAAAATGCTTAATGGCGGCCTTGTGGACTATATTCTTGGCGCTGAACCTGCTCCAGGGGTATTTGTACTTGGATATAATGAAGATCCAATTCAACAGCAATACATGAACTATTATAAAATGGGTGACGGCCCTTTATACGCATTCTACACACCTTACCATATATGCCATTTTGAAACACCAATTACGGTAGCCCGGGCAGTACTTTTCAAAGATGCTGCAGCAACACCGATTGGAAATCCTGTATGCGATGTGATCACCGTGGCCAAACGCGATCTAAAGGCAGGTGAAGTGCTTGACGGCAATGGCGGATTTACCTGCTACGGTATGTTAGAAAACTCTGATGTCTGCCAGGCTGAAAGCCTTTTACCAATGGGACTGTCCGAAGGGTGTCGTCTCAAAAGCGATGTCAAAAGGGATTTGGCCATAACATACTTGGACGTGGATTTGCCTCCAGGACGGCTCTGCGATAAACTGCGGGCAGAGCAAGATTCCTATTTTCTTGCAGCCTAAACACTTGGTACTAAAGAGTGACAAAATGCGGAAGGCTTGTTTTTGTCATTGTTCATCAAAAATAGTTTAGTGAATGAGCTAACTAAATTTATAGGAAGGTGCTCCATGATTGGGAAGTTAAGAACGCGTTTATTTTATACTATATTACTGGGTTGCCTGGCATTTTGGAGTTTCAATGCTATAGACGCTTTTGCGGACATTATTATCGACAACGGGGATCCTGGTACATCCTTTACAGGGGCCTGGAGCGTCTCTGGCGGTCTCAATCCATGGAATCCCGATGACCCTTCAGCAACTTCGCTTTGGAGCAAAAATAATGACACCTATACATGGACCTTTACACCGTCGATTTCGGGGACCTATGAATTTTCCATGTGGTGGACTACATGGTCCTCATACAGCACGAACGTACCGGTGATAATTGAGCATGCTGCAGGCTCAACGGTAGTC
>JAJSZW010000066.1 GCA_030262895.1 Deltaproteobacteria bacterium
GGAAATGTATGCCAAGATTAGATCTGCTGTAGGCCGGATTCATATTGTTCCTATTTTTTGGGACTTAAGGTAAGGAGCTACTATTTTTAAGGCCTTGGGAAGAAGTCTGATAGAAAATTGATTATTATAATAAGATTCTCCATCGATATGGCACGGAACCGGATTGTCTGATTTTATGGTAACACTCTTGGACATATAATAAGATACCTGTCTGAGGCTCAGGTGTTTCCCCATAATGGCCCTGGGAATATTGAGGAGAAAGGTATGTTTGGGAATAGCCTCCACCAACAGGATATCAAGTAAGCCATCATCAAGGCTTGCTTTGGGTGTCAGGTTAAAAATACCTCCAACGGCTGTGCCATTGGCGGTCAACACCATAAGGTACCTTCGAGGAGGCAAGGAATTATTATCAATCTCAAGGCGAAGCGGAAGAGGGGTGAATTGCCGGAACTGACGTATGAGGCATTTAAAATAGATCCATCCACTTAGAATCTTCCCCTTTCTTCGGATCTCATACATTTCTGACATTACTGCTCCATCGTACCCCACCCCCACTCCATTTATGAAGAATCTACCATTTACCTCCCCTGCATTTATGTATCGAGTCGAACCTTGTATCAGAACAGAGTAGGCATCTTTTAGCCCACGTGGAATCCCGAGTCCCCTCGCAGTATCATTTCCCAAGCCGGCAGGTATAATCCCTAATGCCGGATAATTGCCGGGCCTATCTTTATCTTGCATGCAAACCCTTATCATGCCATTTGCTACTTCATTGATGGTGCCATCACCTCCGATGGCAACGATCCGGTCAAATAATCCGGAGGCTGTGGCCTTTTCAGCGAGAGCTGTAGCATGGCCGGGTTTTGTGGTAATCTGGAATTCATAGGCAAGGCTGTCCCTTTCAAGAAGCGCTTTAAGCCTTCTAATACGCGGATTGAACCTTTGCTTTCCTGATTTTGGGTTTATAATGAAACAGAATTTCATGGGTTACATTTACTAAACTTTCACATTTTTTGCAAACTAAGGGAGATGTTATGACAAGCCATCGGTGTCAAAGCTTGAATTATAAATTTCTAAAATATATTGAAATGATTATAAAATATGACACATCAGTATGCAAAAACAATTCGTAAAAAGCTGCGGGAGCCGGCTGGTCTTGCGGTAGTACACTATAGCTGCGTTCCCTGCGTCTTGCATCTCCGGCAAACTCGACAATCGCTCAAGTTAGATGATATACTCCTCACCAATTACCGAAGGGTCGTAAAGATCCGGAAAGTAATAGGGAAGAACACCAATCGGCAGCCCGATCGTTAACGGCGCACGGTGGCTTTGTGACTGCAAAAGACCGTCCTCGATCAGCGCGCTGACGATTCGGCGCGCATTGCGCTCGCTCATGTTCAGGATCTCAACGGCCATGCCTCTTGGTATGGCGCCCCTCATAAATACGGCTCTGAGTAATTTTGCCGCCTCAATCCGCAAAGGCTTTTTATCATGTTTGGCCCGCGTTTCCACATACCAGTCGATTCGGGTTTCGATTTGGTCAAGCCTCAGCAAGCCTTCCATGAAGCGTATTTGATCCAGGCAAATTTCAAGGAAAAACCGGCAGAAATCCGCCAGCAGGTCATCATCAAAATAGTGAGTGACATTTTGTTCATCCGGGGAATCAGTGGCCCACAGTTCAAACATATATTGTTTTTTATTTCTTGATAAACCTCGGGACAAAGACCACAGATTGCTTTTGTTAACGCCTGTTTTGGCGAGATACAGCCCTGAGAAAAGGCGGGCAACCCTGCCGTTTCCGTCGCGGAAGGGATGCAGCCAGGTCAGCCGGTGATGACTTGCCGCTATCGCGATTAAACGTTCGTCACCATGAAATTGATCCGGGGTATAGCTTTGTGCAAAGGTTTTGAGCAATGCCGGCAAATCCTGATACTCCGGCCCATGAAGTGACCGGCCATCCACGGAGACATTGACGTCTCGGATTTGGCCCGGATTGACTGTCGCCTTGGAAAATCCTTTGGGGGTGTGGGCGTACAGATGTTTTTCCGGTAAGTTGGCATAGAACGCAGCATGAATTCCAGACAGAAACTGTTGGCCGCAGATATTGAACTTTTGAGGCGCATTCACAAGTTCCATAAACCGTTTTTCAGTTTCTACATGGGAGGCACACAGTTCCTGCGCATATTTTTTTTCCGGATCCTGAGAAAATTTCTTTTGTAAGGCCATGTTGATGTCCGGGATAGTTGTTTTATGGCCTTCAATAAGATTGCTGTAATAGCTGTTGATGAGTCGGAGCTGGTCACCAAGCACAATGGCGGTTTCTCTGGCCACCTTGCCCTCCAGCCCCGCGGAGGCCGCTATGATTTCCTGTGCCATATCCTTTAAGGGACCTATATTGCTATTCCCAGGTAGAAGAGGCGTTAGATAATAAGCGGGATTCTTGCTTTTTTTGGCCGGTTCATTGGCCGGTTTGCTTTTATTCATAATGTGCTATTAATTAACACTAATTTTCTATTATAGCAATTAATATTTTAGCTATTTTGATAAATTTTGGCCGGTTAATTGACGTGATAAATGAGGAAGATTAGTTTAGAGCCATGCCGATGACCAGACCAGCGGCAATTCCAAGGCCGACAAATATTGAACCAACTACGATTCCCACTGCAACATTTTTCTCTGCTAACTGTTTTGACGTATTAAATGGGGTCATCCTGTCAAACATTTTATAACCTATCATCATAAACACCAGGGTCAGTAAAGCTCCGCCTATTGCATAACCAAGGTTCAGTAATGTAATTGAGATTTCCATTACTTTAACACCCCCTTTATTTTACCGATTTTATTAACGTAACCGATGGTTTCTTTACTGTTTTTACCTGTAACATCAGGCAAAGTTGATTGTATGGATTCCCACATGTTGGGATTAAGCCCCTTATTCTTTGCTATTTTTTGGGCTTTAATAATATTTCCCTTGCCGGCATTGTAAGACCCAAACATGAAATTTATCCGATCAATATGTGAGCGTTCCGCCTTCCATAAATTCCATATCATTCTGTTGTAATAAATACCCGCTGCGATATTCCAGCGGGGCTGTTTTCTTGTGCCCTTAATGCCTGGATTTTTCCTTGTAATTTCTTCAAAGGTTCTTGGCATTATCTGCATAACACCCTCTGCCCCCACTCTTGATCTGGCATCTGCCTGCAACCTTGATTCAACTACAGCCTGAGCCTTGAAATAATGCCAGTCAAAACCAGGGCCAAAATATCTTTTTGAATATTTTGAAAAGTATTTGTCGTATTTTACTACCCTGTTATATCGTTCAAAGGCATGGGCTGTTATGGGCATAAGAAGCAATACAATTACCAGCGCCTTTATTATCGTCCAAAATCTTTCTTGCATTTTATCTTATCATACCTCGTTCGATTATATGAGTTGCTCTTTGATTATGATTTCTGCCACCGGGAGCGTGATTATACCCATGAGGCTGAAAACTATGGCAGAAATCATAAGAAACGTAAAGAATATTCATCAAAGTACCACCCCTCCAAGCAGACAACCTATCTTTTGGAACGATAAGGATCGAGTTGACTTTATTAATCGTTTGGCTGGGGGAAGTTTGTCTGTGAAGCGAGGAGAGAGAATGGTAACTGCAAGACTAAATGGATGTCCCTGAATTTCTTCAATTTTAGCCTATATTACAGCTTGACATCAATTTGACAATCATTTAGTAATGATATCGATCTGCTTGGAAAAGACTTAGAGATGATTTTTTGCTTGCTGATTTTATAGGGTGCTTTTTTTATGATCGCCCAATGTATCATGTTGAATTGTCAGTAATTGTTCCACTACTCGACAGCTCGACAGCTCGGTGACTCAATTATTTGACGATCTACATAATGGTAAGGAATTCGTGAAGTCAAAAACCCTTATAATCATTCTTATCTGTTCGATCATAGAGACATTTTTCTGTCTTCAAGTTGCAATGGCAGACACCGGAGAAAGACAACGCCTGCATATCCTTAAAGAATCGGGACAGCACAGCAAAGCGTATGAAGGATACAGGGCCGCCATTGCAAAACATCCGGAATCCATTCCCCTTGTTCTCGATTTTATTGAACTCCTTATCGGCATGGAGAGGTTTGATGAATCCTGTAACCTGCTGGAAAAGATAAAGCCTGAAGATATCAATGCCCTGAATGACAACGACAAAAGACGTATTTCGCTCCTCAAAGCCCAAATTCTTGTAAAATGGGAGGAATTTGATACGGCAATATCCGAAATAAAGCCCTTTGAGGATTCAATGGACGATCAACTTCTTATTGCAGATATTTATCTCATGGGAGGGCAATGGAGAAAGTCATTAAGGATTCTAGGGGAGGTGGAAGGGTCGGTTTATTATACACCCTACGAAAGAGACCTTGCCCGAAAGAAAATAGCAAATATCAGAAGACACTATGCTCCCAGAATCAATGCAGATGCCGGGATCGTGGACTCAAAGGAATATGGATCAATCTCCTGGAGTTCTGTTTCCGGCGAAATTCCCATATACAAAAACAACCGGCTTACAACATCATATCTGTGGATGAACGGTGAAAAGAGTGGAAATTTTTTTTCCGTGGGCATCATGAGTGGTTTTTCCAGAAAAATTCCTGTTGAGCTGTTATTATCCATCACTGATGACAGCGATGCAGGTGCAAGTTTTAAAACGACCTTTAATCCAATAAAAAAATCTTATGTGGAAATCAAAGGATACTATAACGAGGTAGAAAGAGAACTCACTGCGCTGATGGATGAATTCAGCTTGAAAAAAGGTGGTTCTCTTCGCTTTGATTATGAATTTTCCGATATGCTGACAGGATCATGCAAATATGAGTATTCGGATTATCCTCAGGGTTATATGAATATATTTAATATCGGCGTCACCCATGTCCAGCATCTATCTGTTAAAAAGATAGTGCTGCATCACACAGTTAATATGCTCGTGATTGAGGGACATGAGGATGAGGATTACTCGGATGAGGAGGATGATGAGAGGATTTACATTGCCAAGCATCTTTATATGCCCTCATACACCTTTAGTTTGTCATATCCTGTTTCAGATGAGTATTCTGATCATATTAACTTCAAAATTGGACTGGGACCTTTTTGGGCAGAAGACCACCCTTTTTTGGCAAAAGACCACCATTCTTATAACGAAGATAACAAAGTAGTAGGATTTGTCTTTTCTCCGGGATGCTCTTTTGATCTCCACGTTCACAGAAATGTCAGTATCAGGGGAGGCGCGGAGTATCGTATGGGTATTTACCTAGGATTGGATGATGAGAAGGAATGGCATGAGGACAGTGAATGGAGGACCAATGTAGGCGTTGAGTTACTTTTTTAGGTATGGGGGGTGGTTTCAAAACAGGGCTGATGGTTGTAAGCCGTGGATTTGAAGCTCACCATTCACAACTTACAATATTCCGGTATTGGATTGCGATATGAAACAGATAGATAAGAAGCTGTTCATAGTTTTTTTTGAGGTAATATTGTCCTATGGGGTAATAGGGCTCGTATACTATCAGGGCATAATCCCCGAAGGCCTCGTGTACTTGTTGGTTTCATTTTTGAGCCTTATTTTTGCGCTCTATTACGGCATAAACGGCATTGCCGCTGCTGCCATCGGCGCCAGTGCGATCATCTCTTTGGTCGTAAAAGGCGAGGTGCTTGTCTTCCTCTCCCTGCATTACGTGGAAGCCTGTTTTTTTGTTACTGGTGTTGTCCTGACAGGCATTACAAGGACTGCCATTGAGCAGAAGATAACCCGGACCAGCCTTGCCAATGCGGTTATGCAACAACGCATGGACAGACTTCTCATTGAACTGTCTGAAAAAGACAGAGGATTGCAGGATGTGCTTGAGCAGGTCCTGACTGAAGTGGAATCTCCCCGGATTCTGTATCAGGCCATTCGAAGAATAGGAACTATTGAAGATCACGAGACATTTCTTAACGAAGTACTTCATATTCTTTACACGTACTGTCACGTGGAAAAATCGGCCTTTTACAAACCGGATATGAAAGTGGGCCTCAAAAGGGTCGCATCCTTTGGCGCTACATCTCTGCCTGAAAATATGAAATGGAAGAGTAAGGAGATGCCGGAAATCATGCGGGTTTTGATGCAGGAGAGGGAGATAATCATTCCCAAGAAAATAGACCAGCGCCTTATTATGGCTGTTCCGATTTTCTCTGTTTCAAACGAACTCATATATATCCTGCTGATCGAAGAGATCAGATTTATCAATATGTCTGAGAAACTTATAGGCCTTTTGAAGCTAACAGCCTTTTGGACAAGATATCTGCTGGAAAAACGTCTTTACAGAGAAGAATCTCAACATCTGAGCGCATTTGCTTCCGTTACTGTATATCAGCCGTCTGTTGCTCGAAAAGTCCTTGATGAAACCATATCCAGCCACGAGAAACACAGGCTTCCATTTACCCTTTTGCGGATAAAGGGGGCTATGAGCGAAGCGGATATGAGGAAAATATCCACCGGCCTGAGAATCTATGATGATATATTCATGCTTGATGAGGGAGAAATACTCATTTTTTTGTCCATGACCGTTGAAAGCAACCTTCCTGTCATCATTGACAGATTAAAAGTTGTGGCGCCACAATTTGTAATTGAAGCCACGGACAAGACGGGTTACAAATGATCTATAACGTATTCTCTCTATTACTATTGTGCTGCTGGTGCATTACGGAGGTTACAGTCTGTTTTTTCCTCATCAATGGAATCTCGGATTTGCCTGATCTACTCTCTTTTCTGTCTGCTTACGGGCTCTCAATCCTGATCGTTTACCTGATAGTCAACGGATTGATAAAGCACGATAATTCCCTTGGTAAGACAATGATCACCGAGGCATTGATGAAGTTTCTGGTCTTTCTCGCCGTTATCCCTTTGGCAGGGCCGGTTGTCTCTCTGTTTATTGTTCTGTTTTTCCGCCTGTATCCTTTATATCCTGTACGGGTTGAGCTGTTTGACAGAGTGGACAAGGATATACTTGCGGTACTGAAAAAGAGATACGAAGGCCGGGCAATTCCTGCATTGGAGGCCTTTCTTCTTCGCGAAATGAATGCGGATCAGGCATTAAGGCTGATCTCGAGAATTGATGAGATGGAATGGACTGTCATGAAAGCAGTAATTCTGCGAAATATCATAAGACTCGCTTTTCGTGAAAATATGGTCCTTATGGCCATTGATATCCTTACAAAAAAACTCGATCAGATTCTTGCAGACATCAAAACCGTGGAGAGCGCAGAGAACACGGATGCCAGGACCATGCACAGGCTTGCAAATCTCTACCACGAAATCCCTTACCTTGATCTGTGTGATTCCATCATGAAGCCATTTTATCAGAAAAAGGCCTGCCATTGGGCAGTTCGTGCTTTTGAGCAGGAAGATTCCGAAGAAAATGCCCTCTTGAGCGTGAGATACCTTCTCGAGGCGGGAGAGGCTGCAAAGGCAAGAAATGTCTATAGGGCAGTACAAGAAAAAGGGGATTATCTATTGCAAAAATGGATTCCTTACGAGTTTGAGCTCGCGCTGGCGCATGGGGAGCTTGATCCGTTTAATCGCATTTACGAAACTATTGAAACGACTGAAGGCGTATATATCCCCGACAAAGTCAAAGAGGCGGCACACACATGGAAAAGGGTTCTGACATCTGCCTGGTTGTAGAAGGCAACTACCCGTATGTTACCGGCGGAGTTTCTTCCTGGCTTCAATGGCTCATGGAAAAAATGAAGGAGTTTACATTTTCCATAGTGGCATTGATTCCCGAGGAAAAAAAGCATGAGGAACGGAAATACAGCTTTCCCGACAACGTCGTGTTGTACCGGGAATTTGTCTTGTTTGACTATGATGAAATAGAAAAACATCCCCCTTCGAAGCTCTCGCGGGAAAAATGGCAGGGCATCTCCGACAGCATATATCAGCTCATGAAGGATTGGAGGAAAGGGGTCCTTTCTGAAGGGAGTCTTTCTCTGATAAGGGATCTTGTCAACAATGAAACTCCTGGAATTTTCAGGAATTTTCTTGAGGATGAAGCCGCATTTGCCCTTCTTACAAAGATCTATGAGAAGAGGAGGGAGGGTGCGGGATTTTTGAAGTATTTCTATGCCCACCGCAATATTCATCTCATCCTTTTTCGAATGCTTTCACTCTATCAAAAGCTCCCATCCTCAAAGATCTATCACTCGCCGGGTACGGGATATGCCGGCATGCTGGCATGTCTAAAATCGGCCCTTGACGGGAAAAAATCGATTATCACTGAACATGGAATATACCTTCAGGAAAGAGAGATGGAACTCTTGAAGGCCGGCTGGCTAGAGGACCCTTACCTCAAAGAGATGTGGATTGATTTCTTTTCGGCCATATGCCGATGGCAATACAATTCTTGCGACCGGCTCATCACTCTCTATCAGGGGAATAAGGACCTTGAAGTCGAATATGGGGCCAGGGCGGAGAAGATCATGGTCGTGCCGAATGGAATCGAAGTCGAGCGTTTTAAAGAGGCAAGGTGCAGCCGTTGCACAAAAGACCCCAGGATGGTCGGCCTTGTGGGAAGGGTGGATAATGTAAAAGATATCAAGACATTCCTGGAGGTAATGGCAATAGTCAAAAAGGAGTATCAAAAGGTGGCGGCATGGATTATCGGGCCGACCGATAACCAGCCGGAGTATTACACGGAATGCACTGAATTCCTTGACATGCTTGGATTGAATGACACCATTACCTTTACCGGAATAGCGGATGTCCTTGATTATTACAAGAAGATGGATGTCCTTGTTTTGACGAGCATCAAAGAGGCAATGCCTCTTGTGGTGATGGAGGCCATGGCCTGCGGAATTCCCGTGGTGACTACGGATGTGGGAGCATGCAATGAGCTTGTATATGGCCTTGACGACGGCATAGGGCCTGCAGGAATTGTAGCAAGAATAAGGGATGTGCAGGCAATTGCCGCGGCTACCGTGAAGATACTCGAGGACAGGGAACTGGCAAGCGATTTCGGGGAAAACGGGATAAAGCGGATAGAGCGGCTCTACAGGGAAGACCTAATTATCAAGCAGTATTTTAATATATATCAGGAGGAACTCAATGGCGGGAATCTCATTCTTGCTGAAGAAACACATTAAACGGCCACACCTTGCCCGTTTTCTCATGACGGAAACCGAGCAGGCAAGCCAGGCGGTCGGGCCCTGGTTCCTGACCATTTCCTGCCTGGCTGCGATGGGGTTGATGGTCTATCATGACACCGGCAAGTCCCCCACGCTGTTTTTCCTTGTGATTACCTATGCAACGGGTCTCTCTTTAATCATTTCATCTCCTGTATATACTGTGCTCAACCGTTTTCTGGCGGACGAACTTTTTTTCAGAAGGACTGATTCCATTTTCAACGCCCTGATAGCATCATCTGTCATTATGGGGTCCTTTTCCATGTGCATCTCATCTGTTGTCATCTTTTCTTTGTCTTCAGTCGCTGCCAATTACAAAATAACCTTTGTTGTCCTTACAAGTCTTCTATCACTCTTGTGGTGCATTGTCAGTGTAATAAATTCCCTTGATAAGGATCGTCTTACCTTTTGGCTGTTCCTGACAGGCATGAGCACAAGCATCGGTCTTCTTTTGCTCACAGGCGCAAGCGATGTCCAGGGGCTTATCCTTATTTTTATTGCAGGTATTACCATTCCCATTGTAGGCGGATATGCCTTTATCCTGAAGCTCTATCTGCGGGAATCGGTAAGAATGGATTGGGGATTTTTTATGCGTCCCAAGGCGTATAAGCCTGGCCTGGCCTTATTTTTAGTCAACTTGGGTTTCTGGATAGATAAGCCTATCTTCTGGTATTCGAAAACCGCGGGCAAATCCATTGTTGATCCCTTTTTCCGGTATTCGCCTCAATACGACTTCCCATTTTTTGTGGCTATCAGCCTGATGATGATAGCGTCGTTCATAGTATATAGGGGCATAAAAAAGGAGATTAGAAATCCTTTCCGATTATTCATATTCAAGCTGTTAAACAATTTTCCTTTTCGGGAATTATCCATGGAAAAGGTGAACATTATTCATTCTGTAAGGGATATTATGCTGCGTATTTTAATCGTGCACGGCGGTATTGTTCTGGTGGTGCTTTTCTTCGTATCCACAGCTATTATTCCCCTTCCATGGACAAATCCCTTTGTATTTCATTATCTTATGATAGGAACTATATTTTTTTCCTTCTGGTTTTTCTGCATTCTTTTGATACAATATCTTGATGATTATGATTCCATCTTATGGCTGGCACTTGTTTTTCTTATTTTGAATATTGTGTGTACAACTGTTTCCATAAAACTTGGCTGGAAATACTACGGTTTGGGCTTCATGATAACGTGTATGGTTTCCTCTTTTCTCTCTTTGATTGTTTTGAATTCAAAGCTTGGCAGGCTTGAGTATGGTATTTTTAAAAAGGCCGTTCAGGTTTTTTAGTCTCGTTGGACTCATCATTATGCCTCTATTAGTGGGATTTGAAATCACATATCGTCCCTTTGTGGAGATCAACAAGGACGATGATATCTATATCATATCACCATATGCGCAAGTAAAAGGGGATATATCTCGTGCGTTTGCATATGTCTCCCTTTGTGAAATCGAGATGAACTCCGGTTATCTTTCCTCCCTTCCTCCGCAAGCTATTGTGCGGAAGGTTGCGGATTGGACGGCATTTCTCGTGGATATCTCATTCCCTGAATGGGAGGACGTAATAAAAAAGGAAATTGAGTTTTTGCGGTCAAAGGGATTTGAAAACGTCTTTGTGGATACTGCGGATAATGTTGAAATCCTTGGGAATCTAATGCCCGAAAAGCGAGAGCTTATCCATAGCAAAGGCGTAAGTCTTATTCGAATGATAAAGAAGAGCATCCCTGGAAATATGATTATAAACAGGGGCTTCGACATCTATGATGACGTAAGGAACGACATCTGCGGCGTATTTATAGAGTCTCTTTTCTATCAAAAGAAGGACTTGGGCTGGACCAAAAGGACGGACACGGACACTGAGTGGCTGCTTGACAAAGTGGAGATGTTGAGAAGAGACAAAAAAATGATTCTTGCCGTGGATTATGCCCCAATGTCTGAAGACAAGAAGCTTGAGTTCAAAAAAAAGGCAAAACGCCTTGGTATCTCATGGAAATGGGCCAGGGAGGATCTTCAATAAATGTATTCAAGAAAGCATATTCTCCAAGCCACTTTTTTTATCATTCTCGCGGTCATGACAGTGAGCGGCTATTTGCTCAAACCTATAGATGTGAAGATTGCTCATTATTATGAGTCGCTTTCCATGTACAAGGAAGCAATAGCAGCATACGAAAAGAGCCTGAAAGCGACAAGTAATCAGTATGTTCACAGGGAGATATTGGTCAGGATTTCCATACTCTGTCGTTATATTGGAGACTACGATAAGTTCCTGGCCACTGTTAAACGTCTTTTGGCCCTGGAATATAAAAGTCCCGGGCTCATAAAGGACGGAATGGATACGGCCCTTGGCTTTTGGCGTTTTAGCCCGTCAAACAAAATAAGACAGGACGATGTTATCTTTTTTGCGAAGAAAAAGGATAACCGGAATTTTCTGATAGATTTTTTATTGGGAAACCAGAGACTTTATGAAGCGCTTACTTTATATGATCAGGCATATAATTCAGGAGATTTAACAGAAGAAGAGATGGAGAAGGCCGTCACAGTCTCAAGGTGGACAGGTGACATTCAGCAAAGGAAGAAGTGGCTTGAGCGAGCCGTAGATGTTATCGCCGACGCGGAACTGACAAGAGAACTTTTCATAGTCTGTGTGGCCTTGGGGGATGAAGAAACGGCCCTGCACATAGCTTCGCGGATAACACCGAAGACTCTTGATGATTTTCTTTCCCTGGCAAGGCTTTATAAAAAAATCGGGGATGAAAAAAAGGCCAGGGCGTTTAACATAAAGGCGGAATCCATCTGTATTGAAAGGCTTGCTGCAATTAAGGATAAGGGAAGCGACGAAAGCAAAAAGCTTTTGACTCAACTGGTCTATATCTTTTGGGAAAATGGCAAGTTTGAGTCCGTAATAGATACTGTTGAAGCTCTTTATGCCCTCGGCTGCAAAGATAAAAAGCTGCTGGATGACGCCTTCAACGCATCTCTCCATCTCTGGCGTGAAGATCCCGACAACAGGGAGAATCAGGAAAGGGTCATAAGGATTGCGGAGAATATGGGCAACCAGGACTTTGTAGTCGGTTTCCTTGTGCAGAACCGAAGATTTTCCGATGCCTTGAAGATATATGAACAGAAATGGCGCAAGGGGGAACTGTCGGCAGATAGCCTGAAGGCGGCAATGGAAGTTGCATGGTTGCAGAATGACCGAACCCTGCGCAAGAGGTGGCTTGAAAGAGGCTCGGAGGCATTATTGCTTGAATTGAAGGGCAAAGGACTGATAGACAGCGCGTTCAACGAATCCATGGATTTTTGGCGTGAAGATCCCGACAACAGGGAGAATCAGGAAAGGGTTATAAGAATTGCCGGGAATATGGGCAACCAAGACTTTGTGGCTGCTTTTCTTGTCTGGAACAAAAGGTATTCCGATGCCTTGAAGATATATGAAACAAGATGGCGCAAGGGCAAGCTGTCACCAGAGGACCTGAAGAGGGCCATAGAGATTTCGTACTGGCAGAATGATCGGGTTTTACAAAAAAAATGGTTTAAAAGAGGGATTGCAGAACCATCAGACCCGGAAATCATGCGCAAACTGGCATACATATATTTAGATGATCATGAATATCAATCGGCGAAAAAACTCTTTTTCAGGCTCAATAAGATAGAGCCGTCTAATAACGAATATCTTGTAAAACTGGCGCAACTATTTGAAATAGAAAAAGATTATCGCACAGCGTATGATTTTTACAAAAGGGCCTACAGCGAGACAAAAAACATAGCCTATCTGGAGAGGATGGTGTTGTGCGCATATCATATAGATCAGGCTGTTTATGAAGAGGCATTGCAAGAGTGGGCCGGACGGAATCCCACGGAAGAAAATCTGTTCAGACTTGCATCTTCTTATCTTTACGTGAGAAAGGACTACGAAAAGGCCAATGAGGTGCTTGAAAAAATTGTTCACAAGTGGCCGCTTCCAAAATATCAGATCCTGTTATCCCATTCATTTTTACAGATCGGTGACAAAACAGCGGCATGCGATCTCCTGAAACGCATTCCGCCGAAGTTCCGGCAACCATGGGGTACGCAGCTTTTATCAAAATATTATCAGGAACAGGGGAAATGGAACAAAGCCATAGATGTTATCAAAGACTACATCAAATTTTACCCGGATGACACAAATACACTGCTCTGTCTCGCGTATATTTACAAACGAATGAATTGGACAGATGAATACCAGGAACTCATTCAATCCATGTTGCCTCCCGGAGCGACGAGGCAGGTGAATGAATAATGAAAGAGATTCGATCTTATCCGTGCTGAGGGCTCGGTAAAAAATAACTTGGCATTTTTGCATCCCAACTTCACCATATCTTTAATCGATTTTCATTCGCAAAAGTCCTCGAAATAGCTCGCTATTCCTGCGGTTTTGCTCAATCAGATCGATGAAATCTACGGCAAATTTGGGCGCAAATTCTACCAAGTTATTTTTTAGCGAGCCCTAAGGGGCAAGTCAGAAAATTTCCGCACACGGCATTGTTAAGACTTTAGTCGATAAATATCCTGGTATATTCATCAAAAATATCTTAGAAACCATCCGCCAAGACTGCGTACCAAACCACCTCCTGTAAGCTCTGGTCTTGTTCCCTGATCAATTCCTTTTTTCACATATGAAAGATAAGCTTTTCTTGATTCTGAAACATTTTTGCCAAAATATGAAAGAACATATTCTGTATCTTGCAAGTCATGTTTTTTCCTGCCTATCCCAGCCAAGGCGGGGTGTCCGCTATATTGGTATTTGTTCAGCTCCTTTATGTCTGATACTATTTTTGCTCGCAAAGGATTTAGATGAATATAGCGGATCAGTTCCCTGAAATACATATCTTCCGACAGATAATTGATTTGTATCTGTTTTGAAAAAGCTGTCCATGGCGTCTGTGTCTTCTGTTAAAATAGATTGCATACCCTGTAAGCAATCTTCTCATCAGGGTTGATATTTTGCCACTGCTTCGGAATAAAAAATGTGCGTGGTTTGGGATAAAGGCCCATGCATAACAGGTGGTTTGTGTTGCAGGCAAAAGATCTGATAAACGATCAATAAAATTATCTCTATTTTTATCGTCTCTGAATATTTTGCGACGCTCAATTCCCCGGATGATGATATGATGTAAAACACCGGGCGCGTCCAGGCGGGCTGTTCTATGCATGTAAGTTTACTATCAATAATATAATTAAATGTCAAGTTATTTACTTATTTATGGACGTCCCGCATTCCGTCCCGCATTCCAGGGTATGGAGAAAAAGCGTTTTTGAGGTTGAATTCCAATTCCTATCTTGGATTGTCTTTAAATACTGAAATCATTGCAGCCGAAGAAACCGCTGCCGGACAATTCGGCACCGGTCCCGGCGCTGTGCGCTTTATCAGCGGCACTTACAGCCCCCATGTAGAACTTGAAAAGAAATTAGCCGCCTTTCACCAGCGTGAGGCTGCCATGATCTTCAGCTCGGCCTATGCCGTCGTGATGGGCGTGATCGCGCCGCTGATTGACAGCGAAACCATTATTATCAGTGATGAACTCAACCATAATTGTATAATCAATGCTATCCGGCTGGCCCGGCCTAAAGAAAAGCACATCTATCGTCATCTTGACATGGCCGATATGGAAGAAAAAATCAAAAAGGCGCTGGGCAAAGGGCGCCGGGTACTCATTGTAACCGATGGTATTTTCAGCATGCGCGGAGACTACGCACCATTAGACGCAATTAGCGCAATCGCCGCCCGGTATAAGCCTCAGTTTGAAGGCGGAGTGAATACCCTCGTAGATGATTCTCACGGAGTCGGCGCCTTCGGTCAAACCGGCCGCGGAACCGAAGAATATACCGGAGCGCAGGGTATCGACATGATCGTGGCAACCCTGGGCAAAGCTATGGGCGTAAACGGCGGCTATATCGTCTCCTCTGCAACCATTGTCGAATATTTGCGAGAGACAGCACCGTTTTATATCTATTCCAACCCTATCACCCCTGCAGAAGCCGGCGCGGCCATCAAGGCACTGGAAATAATAGACAGCAAACAGGGAAGACAATTATTGGAAAGACTGCGAAAGCTGACCAGAAAATTTGAACAAGGGCTGCTGGACCTGGGCTACGAGATTATTGCAAGTGAGCACCCGATTGTGCCTTTGATGGTCAGGGATACGCAGAAGACATCGCAACTGGTCGACTATTTGACTGCAAACGGCATCCTGGCTACAGGCTTGAATTATCCGGTCGTTCCTAAAGGCGACGAGGAAATCCGTTTTCAACTTGCGGCTGATCATACTGAAAAGGATATCGATTACGTCCTCGAGGTGTTAAGGCGATTCAAGGGGCAGTAGAAAGCAATTTATACCTCGGAAAATCACAAATTGCGCTTTTTTCGGTGAGCAATGAGCATCAAGAGCAAGGCGAGAAGTCGCGCAGGCTATTGCAAGCCTGAGCAACGCTGCTATTGATGTTCATGAGCAGGGGGCGCAGTTTTTTTCATTATGAAATCTGCATACAGATCATCATTATATGTCCAATTAGTAAAGCCCGTCCCCTCATAACTGTCCCAGAGAAGACAAAGTTGGTTCGGTTCAGCAAGCCGATATTTCGACAGAAATCGGCAAGAGGAAGCGGGGTATTCGATTTTCTCGGATTCACCCACTACTGGGCCAAATCACGTAAGGGCTTTTGGGTCATCAAGCGGAAGACAATAGGCAAACGGCTTCACCGGTTTGTAAAGGGCATCTGGCAATGGTGTCGAGAGAATCGTCACGAGCCACTCAATGAGCAGTACAAGACGCTATGTTCCAAGCTATGGTATTCGCAGCAACTTTAAAGCCCTCGAAATAGTTTTCGAGGAAGTGAAACGGGCGTGGCGGTACTGGTTGAGCAGGCATAGCCATAAAGGCCACATAAACTGGGGGAAGTTCGTTAGCTCTATAATTGGCAAGATGCCGCTTCCGCGTCCACGAATCATCCACAACATCTAATCGGCAGGGCAGCAAAGTTATGCGCCTAATTGGGTATCGCCTGTCTGGTTGTTCGTTGGCGTAGAGCCTATGGCTACCGAGGAACTGGATGAGGGAAACCTTCAAGTCCGGCTCTGTGGGGGAGCGGCGGGCAACCGATGCTTCTACCCGGAAAAACCGACCGTCCGGGATTAAAGGGGGGCTTGCGGAAACGTGGGCTATGGCGGAACTAGGAACCTGCCGCACATACCGAAAGGGTGCGTGTCGGAAACACTCTGCCTAAGGTTGAGCGCGCCGTATTTCTACCCGACCTGAAATGTTCGAAATGTTCCCCGAAATGTTCTCCCCATAGATCCACCTTTTTGCCTTACTCAGGCCGGATACAAATTCCATCAGTACCGGATAACGGCATGCCTCCTGTATTCTTCAAAGTGATTGCCGCTCAGAGTTGCCGTGCTATTATTCATTATTCAGTATTCGTTTTTTCATATCTCTCCTCCCATCTCTCCATTGCTTTAACTATCCGCCACAATGACAACATTATCTTCGCCGTGAATCAGTGTCCCGTCAAAAGTTGAAGCCTCAAGCTCGGCAATGGATTCTCCCGTTTCAATCATAAATTCAGCCGTAATGACATAACAGACCAAATCCACCAATTCGTCTCCATTGACGTCATCTTCACGAACAAGAGCGCTGTCGCCTTGACCAATGATTTTCACCGCAGCACCTGCAAGGGTAACGGTGTCCGGATCGACCGTGGTGGCATCAAAATTTTCGGAACTGAGAATGGCAACAGGTATAACCCCAGCCGAACTGAGGTTGATGTGGTTCAGCTCACTGCCGGGTTTGATGTCGATTTCAACCTCCAATTGCTTGATCAGATAGAAATCAACTTCAACTATTGATTGATCGATAAGGTTGGCAGGTTTCGTTTCAGCGTCCACCCGGTGATCGTCAGGCTTGACAATATGGACCTGATACTCGCCCACGGGAATATTTTCAAAAAGATAGTAGCCTGTTAGGCATGTATTTCGGGTGTCCAGCAAGGTTGTTCCACTTGAATCATACAGCTCGATCACAATATTGCCGACTCCGCCCCAGGGATCGGTTACCTGGCCTGTGATCGCCCCACAGAAGCACTCCAAGTCACCGACGATGATGGCCCTGGTAGCGGCGTTGTTCAGCATGTTACTCTCGACATAGCTCGGGTCAATCTCTATCTCGACTATATAGATGCCTTCATTCAGGTTCCTCCAGCTGGCATAGACATAGCGGGAGCCAAAGTCTGGAGGTCCGACTGAAAGACTATCGATTATGGTTTCTCCGATTTTCATCTTCGGAGTACCTGGATAAGTTGCATAAAAGTTTATGGGCACGTTCAAAGCGACAAGGGCGGTACTTGTGGCCCAGTAATTGATTTCTGCAAAAATGGTAATATCGTCACCTTCTTCTGGGTTGAATTCGGAAAAATGGATGTTTTCAGAGAAGACTCGAAGATCGGATTCTAAAATCGGTGCATTGACAGGAAGCTCTGACCAGACCCAGATCCAGGTGCCGTCGGCAGGAACAAAGACCCAGGTCCCTTCGCCATAGCTGGGCACTGGAAATTGTGAAACAGGAAGGGGAGGAGGTTCTATCACCGAAAACGCCAGTTCGCGCTCTCCGGTAAGAGTCTCATCAGTCACTGTCATGGAAAGCTGATAGTCGCCGGTGATCGCCGGGGCCTGGACTGTTTTGGAAAAATATCCGTTTATGTCAGTGTGAACACCGCCGTATACCCATTCGTTGCCGGCAGTATCCCTGATCGTAATCTGGACGGAACCGCCTTGCACGACATAATTCGTATATCTAACTTCATCGATGTATATATCATATATTGCCCGTCCTGATACAGTGAAAAGACCATTTGTATAGACCGTTGAAGGCAAGCTGCCGGTGACGAGAATGGTGCCTGAAACAGAAACCGGATCTCCGAGCCTGATTATCTGGCTGGCCTTGTTATTGTCTTCATCGTACTCCTCTATTGCATCAGCATAATCAACCACAACTTGGATAAGGTGTTCGCCAGGCGTGGTGATGGGAGCCGTGATAAATGCGCTTCTGGTCGTCCCCGCCGGCACATCGGCCAGGACAGTTTCACCAAGCAGGTTGCCAAATTCGTAGAACCGCACCTGGACGTTCGATGCGGCCAAAAGACCATCATTGTGTACCAAAGCTCCAAGGTCTACTGATACGCCAAGAGCATAGTCGATGAGCTGAATATCCTGAGAGCTGATGCTCAGATCCAGCATACTTTCCGCGCCTTGCTCCACGACTATAACGCTGATGTTGGAGTAGAGCACCGCATCGTTTTCGACCGTCACCTTCAGGAGCACGTCATCATACCTCCCGACCGTCTCACCGGCGTTTACGACGAGGGCAATGTCTTGAACGTCTCCCGGGGCAATCGTTATCGGATCCTGCTGTGTCAATGAAACAGTGATGTCTTGGTGGGGATTGATCAGTTCCAGGGTGGCTGATTGGGGATCATCCCATGTATTGAAAAGCTGTATCTGAAATTCTTTTTCCGTATTCTGTTCAATGACAAACTCGTAATTTGCCGGCAGCTTGATGGTCTCACCCATCCATCCGTTGACAGATTGCAGAAGCACGCGGCGGTCGACGGACAGTTCCAGTGGGATGGTGGTGCCGTCCGCCGATGTGGCCACCCACGAACTGACTCCTAAAAACTCATTGCCCAAAGAACCATCGACATCGCTAAACGAGACCAGCATTGACCAGGGGTCGTCAAGCGCACCGATCACTACACCGTCCGTGCAGCACTCGTACCAAAAGTGGTGGATTTGGAATATGTCAGGGCCGAACAAGTTGCCAACTCGAAGCCTGTCGTCAACGTCGTCCTCCAGCAGCCTTGCAGCACCATCCGGATCACCGGAGAGCTCAAACCGCATCTGGGCTCTCCCTCCGTCCCCGTCATAGGGTTTGTCGTGGACGACAAAAAGCGACAAGCCGTCACTTGTGTCCACAAGGAAGAACTGAGTCGTATCTGCAAGCGAAGGCGTTACCGAACCATTGTACGAACCATTATACTGATATACTTCTGCGGCAGTGGATTCCGTTTGATCGAACACTTCAATATGCCCCAGAAAATTCTCATCAAAATCACCCGCCCCTGGAGAACTCTCCTGCCATACCGCAACCTCAGTCTGAGCCCAGAGTGCAAACGGAGCTGCGGTTAGCAATAGAAAAAAAACTATTATGGATAGCCTTTTCATGGGTAACCTCCTCAAAGCTAGTAGTAATCTATCCAAGCTAAAAGAGGACACGCCCTGAGTGCCTGTTACCGATAGCTGCGCGGCGGACAGGAGGAGGCGTTGCCTCCTCCTCAAAGCATCCAACAGATCACTCATTCGATAGTGTCAATACTGTCAAATGTCCGTCCACCTCGGACCGGCCATACGTAGCGAACGTTGGTGGCCTTATAAGATCGGCGCACTAAGCCGCGGGAGAAGTGCGGTACGTAAGCGATCCCCGGCTCTAATGCGTCGGTAGTAGATGACCAATAATAATCATCATCCATCACGCGAGAGAACGCGTTGCCTTCACTCCACTGGCCTGTCCCCTCGGCATTAGACAAACTTGGAAAACCATAGCCATAATGTATCAGGCTCATCATCTCCTTGACGTTCGGCAAGCGCCAGTCACCGGGCACACTTCCGTCCGTAAGATCGCAGCTTTCATCGGCCAGTTGGTTGGCGTCAGACAGGGCCTCATACCAAGTTCTTCCTCCAAAGCAATTCGCGTTCTTCAGCCAGATCAACCTTGTCAGGTTGTCGGTTACCGTGCCGTCGCCGTTGTCGGTGAATCGAGGAGAAGGCAGGTCCACACCCGCTTGATATTCCCCATCGTCTCCTACAGCATAGGATACGGTCTGGCCGGTCTTCTCAACAAAGGCCGGGGGCCCGGCCATTGCCGTTCCAGGCAAAATGACCGCCATGGAGAACACAAAGGCCACGAAAAGTGCCAATACCAACGTTGATTCGCGCTGTTTTTTCATCTTTCCTTCCTCCTTTCTTTAAAAAGTTTGTAAGTTGCCGCAGTGCCGACGCCCATCCACACAAAGAAGTAGTGGACAACGCTCTGTCTTTGGTATTTTTGGTA
>JAJSZW010000067.1 GCA_030262895.1 Deltaproteobacteria bacterium
ATGATGACTTATAATTTTGGAGATATCCTACTTATCCGATTTCCTTTTACCGATCAATCACGGATGTCAAAAAGGCCTGTATTAGTCCTTTATGATGAACGGGGACATGGATATACTGCTTTGCAGGGTGACAACCAGGCCATGCTTCTCAGCTGCTGACCTGTTATCATTCAGGACTTGAAGTTGGCCGCTATATCAGCCTGGAACGGCTGATTGAACAAAACAAGGAACGCTATTACGAAACACTTGAGCAAAGCTCGCAGGGCTGGCATGAAGGCAAACATGACCCATGGCCTTATATCAATTACATTCTTTCCATTCTCAAAAACGCTTATCGTGAATTTGAAGATCGCGTCGATCAACTAAAAAGCCCCCGCGGAGCCAAAACAGAGCAGGTCGAGGCAGCGGTTAAGACATTTACCGGAAGATTTACGCTACATGAACTTGAACAAGCATGTATGGGCGTTAGCCGTGATATGGTTCGGAAAGTGCTGAGAAATTTACAAAAGGACGGATTCGTGGAATGCCTGGGCCGTGGTCCCGGGGCGGTTTGGCAAAAAAAGGGGTAATACCCTTAAAAAGAGGTAGTAAAGAGGGTAATAAGACGTATGGTACAAACACCTGATGAAAAGACATATGTGGAAATCCCCTTTATCAAGTAGTTAAAGGGAGATGAAGAAGTAGATGCTGTCTTTGGCGATTACCATTCAATCCCCAGCATCAGACAGTTCAGTCCACTGCCGATTCCCAGAAATCCGACAAGATCGTTTTTTATCAGAAATTCGCGTTCCGATGCTATTGCAGCAGTTATTGGAAGTGATACTGTTCCGATATTTCCAAGATGCTGGAAGGTAGTAAAATCTTTTTCTTCCGGAATACCTATGGAGTCCAGTATAGTTTTTTGGTGAGTTGCTCCCACCTGATGGCAGATGACTTTGTCGGGCTTGTCATCGGGCCATGACAGTTCTTTTTTGAAATCTTTGTATGTTTCAATTCCCAAAACAACACCGTGCTGCAAAACACCGACAGAATCTGTTTCCATAACATGAAGTCCGCTTGCAGGTATCCCGGTATCCGGCCCCCAACGGCAAAGTTCATGATGCTTTGCTGCATTCCTTACCATTCCTCCTAAAAATCGGTGTCCTTTATCGGAAATTGATTCATCCGTCAAAAGAACAGCAACCGCCCCGGAGCCGCCTGTAAGAGTCGCAATTGTTTTCTTAAAGACCTCCATATTTTTTGTTTTAAGTAATCGGTCTATTGTAATATCGACGATCTGACGGGCGGATTCGCATGATACCACAAGACCTGCCTTGATATGTCCCAGCTCAATAGCATTGGCAATTTGAACCATTCCATTAAGAATGCCCAGGCAGGCATTTGAAACATCATAAATCTGCGCTTTACGACCTATCCCAAGACTATTTGCCACTGCGCAGGCTGTTGCCGGTTCCAGGTTGTCCCTGCAAACACCTCCGTAGATAAGCATGCCGATGGACCGGGGTGAAATGCCTGATGTTTCTATTGCTTTTTGACCCGCTTTTATCGCACCTTCATACATTTTAAAGCCTGGGCTCCAGAACCTGCGTTCCTGTATTCCCGTTATTGCTTCCAGTTGACCTTTTTGCAGATGAAGTTTCTCGTAAAGAGGCTCCAGCCGCATTTCCAGATCTTCTGAGGTTATCACATTCGGGGCAAGTTCATAACCAAATGAATTTATGTAAACTTTTGAGTAAAGCATATTATTTATCGACAACCGTGAACGGTTCCTTAATTTTTAGGAACAAGCCTGATCCCAAAATCTTGCATCTCATAAATATATAGTCCATCAACTTTCAGAAACCCGTCAGCCTGTATGGTTGGAATCGGTATATCCTGTATTTTTGTCACTACAGCTTCAATTTCTATTTTTTTGTTTTCCGGAACAATCTGACCTCGATAAATCCAGATGTGCGGTTTATCAGTTATAAGCTCGAACATGTGAGTTTCTATCAGATGGCTCCAGCGATCAATTGCCATGAATTTTATCAGTTGAATAAAAGATTCAATGCCGAGGGAGCCCGGACATACAGGGTCCTGATAAAAGTGAGCTTTGAAAAACCATTCATCCGGATCAACCTTTTTTACACCGCGAATAAATCCCAGGCCTTCAGTTCCGCCATCACGAATATAAGTCTCAATCTCGTCAATCATAAGCAATGCTTTTGACGGCATTGCCGGACAAGGCGCCGGAGCGGTTTCCAAATCATAAGGATTGAAAGGAGGAATGTTGTCAAACACATGTGAAACCGCCCTTTTAAGCTCGTCTGTATCAGGCCTGTATGCTTTTCCGGCAGCATCAATTATGCCGACCTGCTGCGCCAGCGCCTTCTTTGTAAAAAATCCGAAATTCGTATTTCCTTCATATATTAATTTGTCAGACTGCAGGATTTGTATGTCAAAGTGTTCTATTATCATATCTCCTGCTTCAGCAACCTTGGTCATGCGGGTTCGCATTTTAAGTGTCTTTGAATCAGGCAAAACCTGATGATGCAAGACAGCTTTTCCACCAAGGTTCCTGAACTTGAGGTTTTTTTTACTTTTGAGAGCAGAACCCATATAAGCTGCAAGCCATCCGCAGGGTTGCAGGGCTATTTCAAGTAGTATGCAGTATGGCATGGCAGGGATACGATTTGCTTTAAAGTACCACTCATCCGGCGGCACTTCGTACTCTGCTTCGATCCACCCGTCAGGTTTCAGCGCCCATTGTTCCGGCTCAATATTAGTTATTCTGTCTATAAAAAGATACGGCGGACCCGGAAGCCTGGCGATAATTCTTTCTTCATCAAAAACCTTATATGGCTCGCCAAATGCCTCTGAAGGTTTTCCAGTTGAAAATGCCAGAATACTGTCATAGTCAAAACCGGCTTTTTTCTTCCAGGCTGATTCAATTTCTTCACGAGTTATTCCTGACATTTTCATTGACATGTCTTTGAACATGACAATTCGCCGCCCATCACCAAACATATGTGCATCTGCAATTACAAAAGGCTCGGGACCATAACCTATTTCTTTTATTTCTACTTCGTAAACTACATGTCTGGTGTCAGGCGTTACCGGGCCTCTGCACTTCAGTATGCTTTCAACCCCGACAACCGGTTCATAGCATACACCTGGCTTGTCAGTTACCCAGCCCATGCGCTGAATAAATACTCTAAGCGTGTGTGCGCAGCATTCATACATGAGGGTTCCCGGCATAACCATATCATCCTTGAAATGGCAGATAAGAAACCAGTCATCAGGATGTATATCCGCCTCAGCCCTTATCATGCCTATTCCATAACGGCCGCCTTTTGGGTCAAGATTTAGTATCCTGTCAACAAGTTTCATCCGGCCTCCGGGGAGCTTGAGAGAATCAGCGAGTTCTATACCATAAAAAAGGGTGCCAAAACATTTTTCAAGATTTCCGGATCTAAGGGCATCAACTTCTTTGTCTTTGTAACTCTCAGTATAAATGGGAACAAGCTCTTCCCAGTCAGAAGGCTTTTTACCCAGTACAGGCTCGGTATCCTCTTTTGTTAAAATTATACCGCCTGATTTTTTAACCTCTTCTTCAGTAAAGAATCCCGCGCAACCATCAGTCATGCTTATAAGAGGTTTGTTGTTGATAAAGCCTTCAAAGCTGAAAAAGAAAAGATAAGTATCGCCCTGGCGTACAAATTTTTCAATTTCTATTTCATATCTTATGACATCTCCGGGGCACGGGAGCCCGCGGTGAAACTTTACAACCGCATCAAGAAGCCTGTAACCTCTTTCTCCCTTAACTGCAAGGTCAATACCCAGGTATGAACAGAGAAACAGGTCGGCCTGCCCGGATTCAACCGATATGCATACAGGCGCATGCCCACCGTCAAGATACCATGCACCAGGCAGGACATCATGTTCTGTTACTATACGACCGGAATCCAGCGAGCCCTTTTCGCCTTCTACGGAAATTATCCTGTCAACAAGCATGAGCGGCTCATCAGGAAGGCGTACCCGTACTTTGTAAGTATCTACTGCCGCAAACTCAGGGCCAAGTACCTTTGCTGCCGAGCCTACTGCAAACTCCATACACATATCGCGTGAAAAAGCGGAGAAGCTGTCCAGTTCTATGTCTTGTCCGAATTCCTTTATTTCTTTGCCTGCCATCATGGTTTCAATAAGCCGGGTCTGTGTGGCGAATGTTTTTTCAATGCCTTTAGTTAACTCGTTTGAGAAATTTATAAAGGTTTTGTGGGCTTCTGAAACAGCAGTTATGTTTTCCGTTACAGGTCCGATCAGATCATTATATGAAAAGACTTTATCTAAATTATTATTATCTGTCTCATGGGATTGAACATGTCTTAAGTTGTTTTTTGCCGGTAGAGCAGGGGAGGGCGCTTTTCCGCCAATAGTCAGGGTTAACTGTTTTTCTGATTTTTTATTGTATGACTCTTTAATTGTTTTTTCAAATAAACCGGTTTTGTAAATTTTGTCTAAATCAACAGGCACACGTTCCGTTATCAGTGAACCTAAGAATTTGAGAACTGTGATGTAATCATCTTCTCCACGGACACATGCAGAGACAGCCATGTGAGGTTTTTTATCCAGTATGCGGCTGATCATCCTGGTGCATGAAGAATGAGGACCCATTTCAAGGAATATGCGTATGCCGTCTTTATATGCCTGGTCAATTAAGGCGGTGAAATCAAATCCTTCAATTGCCTGTTTAAGAATTGAGGAGGCAGCACTGTCGCTTGTAAGAGCATATGAACGCCCAAGAGCGCAACTGTAAAATTTTATGGTTTCCGGAGAAGCAGTTGGAAAGATATGAAGCTCTTTGTAAGCGTCCGCAACGGGAGCTGCCGCATCGCAATGGACGCTGATAATGCCGTCAAGGAAAATTGCTTCACATCCGAGCATCTTGATTGATGCTTCAATATCGTCTTTTTGGCCGCCGATTATGCATTCATCCGGAGTATTGATTATAAGGAGTCTCGCATAAGGGAATTTATTTATAATGCTTTTAACATCATTTGCCGGGCGATTAACTACGGCAACACACCATTTTATATCTTTGTCAGGAGGGATATTCCAGGCCCTGCGGGCGGAATTACACGGGCCGGCGAGTTCTGTACTGAAAAGATCGGTCTCCCGCATTCTTTTCAGCATTTCTCCGCGATCAGACCATGCGCCCAGGGCAAAAAGTCCTGCTGATTCACCAAGGCTGTATCCGATAACGGCAGATGGTTTTATTTTGAAATTCATTATTAGATTAGCAGTCACACCACCATGTACTACTTGGCCGAAAATCATATTTAAAGGATCAGATATAATTTTTTTGTAGGCCTCTTTTTCCCATCCCTGCATCCACGACGTTCTCTGAGGCACATAGCATTGTGGAACAAGCTGTGTCCTGAGCTGCTGAGTTTTTTCATCCATTTTGCGGAGAATTTCCGGCCATTGAACACCAATACCTCTTCCCATTCCAACATAATGGTTGCCTGAACCCGGAAAGACAAATGCTGTTTTGCCTGAGAGACCTGTGGGATCAGGTGAATAGCTTATACTGCTCATGCCGTTCATTCTTTTGGGGGTACTCTCTGAAACCGCATTTTTTGCATCATTAATCAGATTTTCGAGTTGAGAAATATCAGCCGCAACAATTGATACTGCATATTTTTTTTCAGGTACCGGCTTATTCTTTAAATACCAGCTTCGGGCAACAGCTTCTATGTTAGAGCCAAGAGCCTTGGGCTCTTTGTTGAGTCTTTCAAGACCTTCCATCAGAGAGGTTTTATTGTTTCCTTCAATAACAAAAAGACCGAATTCCCGGTCGCCCAGAGGCCGCTGCCTTTCTATTTCTACTTTTTCCAGCATGTGATTTTTTTGCGAATATTCAAAGCCTTCAAGAATAACATGCATGCAATTGCCGTCTGAAGTTAATGAGGCTGTGCACGCCCTTCGGGGGCCGTCTTTTCTGTCTCTCAGCCAGTATTGAGGAAAAGCAGGCATATGAAATACGCTATCCTGCCACCTGTCATTTGCAGGCATGATAAAGTTAGTTAGAGGAGGAACTATTTCATGGTAAAGGCACAGACTGGTTTTTACTAATGATGCAAGACCTGAAGCAGCGCCTGCATGCCCGATATTTGCCTTTACAGATCCAATGGCACAACTGACATTTTTATTATCAGACAGGTCTGCAAAAAAATCATTTAGAGCCTCGGATTCCAGATTATCTTCTAACAGGTCTCCGCTGCCGTGAGTTTCAAAATAACTTATTGATGATGAAGAGATGTCTGCATCTTGAAATGACCGCTTGAGTGATAGGGTATAAGCACTTTTTGAAGGAGATTTGGTATCAATTCCATCACCTGTAGCGCATCCCAAACCTTTTATTACGGAATAAATTCTGTCTCCGTCCTTGATTGCACTGTCAAGTCTTTTTAAGATAAGCGCAGCCGCGCCTTCGCCCGGCAGGGTTCCATCTGCCGACCGGTCGAACGGATGGATTTCATTGTTTTTTGAATAAGGCTTTAATTTATTTGTAGTAATAACGTTGCGCACGTCGCCGGAAAGATCAATTGCTCCAACAAGTACGGCATCCGTCTCATCCCGCTGCAATGATCTTACTCCTATTTCAAGCGCTTTAAGTCCTGATGCGCCTTCACAGGAAACAGCAAAGCTCGGGCCTCCAAAACGGAATTCCCTGGCAATCCGGCTTGCTATAATGCCCCCCAGCGCACCTATTGTCCGGATGTTTGTCAGCGCAGGGCCTGATGAGTTTTTTAAAGATTCAAGCCATATGTCGGTTTCTTTTTCATCCAGATTGAGTTTCTGTCTGTTTATCCATTTTTGAACCAGATTATAAAGATTCCATCTCAGATGATAATTGGTTGCTTCAAAATCAAATTCCATTCCTATGATAACACCTGTTTTCGGGCGTTTTTCTCTATCCACAAGACCCGCATCTTTCATGGCGTTTGAAGAAACTTTAAGCATTAGCAGATGTTGCACAAGTATATCAGGAATTTCATTCGGCGGCATATGAAATTCTCCAACAGTCAAAGCAAGGTTGTCCATAAAGGCGCCGTATAAAAGCTTTCCATCAAGATGTCCGGCCGCAATGTTATCGCATCCTTTCCATCTGTCTTCAGGTCTTTCTCTGATTATTGAAGAGCCTTTAAAAATGGTTTCCTTGAAATCTTTCAACGACTTTAAACAGCCGAAAGCAGCATCCATTCCAACAATGGCAATCGGGGGTTGCGGGTTGCGGGTTGCGGGTTTCGGGGTGCGGGTTGCGAGTTGCGGGGTGCTATTTTCAGAACCCGAACACCATTCTTCTATAAGCAGATGACCATTTATTCCTCCGAATCCAAATGCGCTGACTGCGGCACGAAACGGCCTTTTGTTGTTTTTTCTGATCCACTCTTCGGCTTCTGTCTGCACACGAAACGGACTGTTTTTAAGGGGGCTTTTTTCCGGCGCTTTATTAAAGTTAATTGATGGAGGAAGAACTTTATGTTTTAAGGCAAGAAATGTCTTTATCATTCCGGCCGCACCGGCACCGGTTAAAAGATGGCCGATCATGGATTTGACTGATCCTATCGAGCATTGTTCATACGACCATCCTGATTCACCCCAGAGATTTCTCAGGCTGTGAAGCTCAGTAGTGTCTCCGACACGCGTTCCGGCACCATGACATTCAATAAGATCAATTTCGCATGGAGACCAGCCCGCGGATAAATAAGCGCTGCGCATGGCACGGACTTGACCTTCAATGTCCGGTGCGAGAAGATTGCCGCTCATGTCGTTTGAGAGCCCCATACCGCGTATCAGGCCGTAAATGTTGTCATTATCTCTCAGAGCATCGTCAAGCCTTTTTAAAACAAGTATGCCGGCGCCTTCTCCCACAACAAGTCCATCTGCTTTTTCGTCAAACGGGGCACACCTTCCTGAAGGAGAAAGTGCGCGGAGTTGGCTGAAGCCTACTTGAGTGTAAAGACATTCAGGCCTTGATACCCCTCCAGCCAGCATGGCATCCGCGCGAAGAGAATGAAGCTCATCACAGGCAAGTTTGACTGCATAAAGAGATGATGCGCATGCAGCATCGAGAGTATAGCTTCCGCCTCCGAGCCCTAAGCCTTTGGCCAAAATAGAAGCTGGAAGGCTGGTTACTCTGCTTGCCAGACACTGCGCCCTGCTAAGTGGTTTGCTGGTGGAAAAATCACTGTTTTTGAAGAGTTTTTCTTCAAATGATTTTCCTATGATTTCTCTGGTTATTGAAGAAGAAGAATCAGTAGGCAATGCGATTGCAGCAAGAACAGTTCCAATGCGTTCTTTATTGATTGTTGAAATATTGCAGTTTGAAAGCGCTTTTTTGCCTGTATGAAGAACCAAGTGAAAGAGAGGGTCAAGATCGTCCAGTATGTCCTTATCAATATCAATGTCTTTTAAATCAGATTTGATTGATTTTAATATGTCATCATGTATAAGACAGGCGCGTTTTGAGAAGGCCTTATCCGGCGCTGGTTCAGGATTGTACATGTACTCAGGTTCAGCAATCCACCTTCCTTCAGGCACCTCACAACAGGAGTCCACTTTATTGACAATGTTGTTCCAGAATATATCAATATCAGGGGCTCCGGGGAAAATACCGGCCATCCCAACCACTGCTATAGGTAATTTTTTTTGCATTATATTGTAATATGTTTTTCAGTCAGAAAATATATGTATAGACTTTCAGATAATTAATTTCACAAGGCCAGAAGGAGGAAGGCGTATTAGTTATACGTCGACGACTGATAACATAGTGAAATTATTTGTCTGAAAGTCTATAAATGGATTTTTATACCTGACTGAGTGTTTTAAGGCAAGGAACAATAAAAATATATCAGCAATTCTAATTATGGCTTCAACCGTGTTTTATATGGATACACACTTGACCAAGCCCTTATCGCCTTTCTTTATTATATATACGCATCCTGCCACAAGTTCGTAATAAAATCTTTCCAGGGGAGGATACATATATCCCCATCTTTTCGAGGGGTATCTTCAAGAGTGACCAATATATAATTCTTTAGAAGTTTTTCTTCCTTTATTGCAGTCAATCCTTTGAAGTCTTTTCTTGTGATATTTGCCTTCCCTTTTACCTCAATCGCTGTTTTTCCGTTGATGACAAAATCAACCTCAAAGCCTGAGGTTGCCCTCCAGTAACACAGATCACAACCCCCCTTGTTAAAATCGCAGTAGGTTTTTATCTCATGATGGATATAAGCTTCAAATGCCTCCCCAAATTCCGGAGATCTCATCTCCAGACCCCGACGACCTTGCAGAAATCTGGCGACTCCTATATCGAAAAAATAGAATTTTGAAGTGGAAACCGGTTTTCGTTTGACGGATTTCCGCCATGCAGGCAGATCATCGCCAAGTAGCGTGTCGCGTAGAATCTGAAAATATTCCTGCACTGTTGACCTTGGAACCTGTGCATCGCTTGCTATGTTCGTATAATTAATCATTTTACCATTACACAGCCCGGCTACAGTGAGAAATCTGCTGAATGCAGGCACATTCCGAACGATGGCTTCCGCTGCAATCTCTTCCCTTAAATAATTTCCCGCATAAGCCTCCAGATCTTCAAATGGTGCATTGGAAAAATAGATGGAAGGGATCAGACCTGTATCCAAGGCTTTCAGTAATTGGAAATCCCCTTTTAACTCCTTGAGAATAAAGGGACGCAGCCGCCTGGTTCTGGCGCGGCCCCCCAGCAGGTTCACGTCCTTATTCCTCAACTTCCTGGCGCTGGACCCTGTAAGAAGAAAATGAATCCCTTTTTCTTCAATTAAGTTATGTACTTCATCAAGCAGAATCGGCAGCTTTTGAATCTCATCGATGATAACAATCTTGTCATCGTCTGTTATTTCCTGGCGAAGCCTTTGGGGCGCCCTGCTTAATTTCAGATACACATCCGTTTGAAGCAGATTGTAATACCTGTATTCATTTAACGTATGTTGAATCAAGGATGTCTTTCCCGTTTGACGTGGTCCGAATAAAAAGTAAGATTTTTCTTGTAGAATCCTTAGTAAATCCAATTGCCTTTTGACATACATTACCTGCCTCCATAATAATTGCCATAAATACCGTCAGATATCATGCTTATTGCCAATTTACATGTCAAATATCATGTAGTCAAGGCATTTTTTCAGGGGGAGAGTTCAGGGAGAGGGGAAAATGCGGTTAAAGGGTCAGGATCGTATTAGACGCAAAGTTCAAGTTGAGGCCAGGGATCTGTTATGCTATTGGGCAGTTCGGGAGTTGGGAATAAGCTGCACGGATTTAGCGAAACAATTAGAAATGACTCAGCCGGGAGTAGGATATGCTGTAAATAGAGGAGAAAAGATCGCTAAAGAGCAGTTATTTACTTATTTATAGATGTCCCGCATTTAGGATTTAATAATATAATTAATCATGAGTCGAGACCTTCGTCTCATCCAGCGCTTTTCGAATAGCAATCATAAAATCGGACATGTTTAGCGGTTTTTCAATGTATTTACGGACACCAAGCGCCGCAGCTTTCTCAGCGTCAATTTTGTCGCTGTAACCGCTGCAAAGGATAATCGGTATATCCGGCCGAATGCTCAGAATTTCTTTTGCGAGCTTGTCACCGGTCATCTTTGGCATGATCATGTCCGTGATGATGAGATCGAACCGGTCCGGCCCGAATCGAAACAGTTCTAAAGCATCAACAGGGTTGTTTTTCGCTTTAACCTGATATCCCTGCATCTCCAGCCTCTTTTTTACCAAATTCAATATGGACTCTTCATCGTCAATAAGAAGTATTTTCTCATTGCCGGTGGGGAAAGCCTCGGCCTTCTTATTCTCCGACTGCGCTTTAGCCCCGGTCAGCGGCAACAGCACTTCAAAAACAGTTCCTTTCCCAAGCTCGCTTTTGAGCGTGACAGCGCCATTGTGGCTCTTGACTATTCCCTGAACCACGGATAGGCCCAGCCCCGTGCCTTCCCCCAGTCCCTTGGTTGTGAAATAGGGGTCAAAAATACGGCCAATAATCTTAGGATCAATGCCATGGCCGGTATCGCTTACGGCCAGCTTTAAATAGCGCCCAGTTCCCAGATTTAATTCCATATTTTGCTTTCCGAATTCAACTGTCTGAAGCTTCAATTCCAGAATGCCGCCTTCAAACTGCATGGCATGGACGGCGTTGGCGCAAAGGTTCATAAGCACCTGGCTCATTTGAGTCGGGTCAGCCAGGATTATGTCGGATTCACATAAAATGTTCCGCCGGATTTCGATGTCTGCCGGAATTGACGCCCGCAGCATCTTGAGTGAATCCTCTATTATGGGGCATATCTTTATCGGTTTCCGGGTAGTAATGCCCTTGCGGGAACAACTTAATAGATGCTGCACCAATTCGCTTGCTCTTAAGGAGGCGGATTGAATCACTTTCAGGCACCTTTTGGCCGGATTCGATTCCGGAACGTCTATTATGGCCAGCTCCGTATTGCCGAGAATAATGGCGAGGATATTGTTAAAATCGTGGGCTATGCCGCCCGCCAAGCTTCCAATGGATTCCATCTTTTGTACTTGGCGAAGTTGTTCTTCCATTCTCTTGAATTCTGTGACATCCTCCATTAAGCCTTCTAAAATTATCGTTCCGTCATTATTTATAGTTCTTCGAGCATTCATTTTAATCCAAACACTCTGACCGTCTTTTCGTTTAAATTCGACCGCTTTATTTTTTATAAATCCCTTGCCAATAATTTCGTCAGTTATTGTTTTTCTTTCTTCTGATCTGGCATAAAGTTCTTCAACACTGTTTATCGCTGCTATTAGCTCCTTGGTAGAATCATAGCCAAACATTTCTGATATTTTTTTATTAGCAAATAACAGTTTGCCATCTAAAGTGACCTGATAAACTCCCACCAACATATTTTCTGTTATTTCTCTGTACTTTTTTTCACTCTTCGATAGAGCCTCTTCCAATCGATTTTGTTCGGTAATATCGCTAACCGCCACCCTGATCTGCCTGAAATCGTCACCTTTGTTTTTTATGACCATGCATTCTAAACGGGCATGAAACCCATGACCGTCTTTTTTAACAAGCCGCAGATCGCAGGCCTGGGGTATTTCCGTTTCCAGAAGACGCTGCCAATGCTTATAAAAAATGTAATGGTCATCTCTCAGAATAAAGCGGGTGAAAGGATTTCCGATCAAGGCACTCCGCTCTACCCCTAACATGGAAGTAATGGTGAGATTGGCCTCATCGATAATCCCCTTTTCAATCAAGGTAAGATAACCGACCGGCGAAAAGTCATACAGATGAGAGTACTTGTCCAGCGTCTTTTCAAGTTCATCCTGTATGCTGCGGAGTTCATCGTTCTGCATTTTTAACTCTATCTGATGAACTTGAAGCTCGTGGATGAGACGCGCCATCCTTTCGGTCGAGACTCCGGAGATATCTTCGCTGCCGCTGGTCGCTTTTTTCAGTTTTTCCTTTGCTCGTCGCCTGAGTTCGGAATAGTCGGGTGCATCTTTAATCGTTCCCATCATTTCGTCCCCGTTCCTTATCTATCGACTAACCACGCAATATCCCGTTAAGTGATCGCAATTTCAGCGGGGTCGAGCTCTTCTTCCTTTAAAAGTGGGGCAGAGCCTCAGAGAATGAGTCACTGGACTCTGCCCGGGAGCATAATTGGAGTAGAATCGAAAGTGTTTATCCCTCCAACACGCGTTAAGCAGCAAATTTTCAGGCAAAAACTTACAAAGTCCAGCGATGTATCACTGAATCGTAAATTCCAGTGACTGTAAAATAACCGGTGCCTTATCGGTTGTCGGCTGTGCGTACAGATCATCAAAAAGCTGGGTTTCCGTCGTGTTGTAACTGCTCAAGTGCTCAACCTCTCCAGGTGTGACCGTCTGATAGCAAAACTCAACCAAAACGTTGTAAGGCGAGGTGAAACCGCTGGAGGAAATTTCATAGTGAACCGTATCTTTTCCGCTGCCGTCAAGGTTAAAATCGGGGTCGTCCGTCACGCCGACAATCGCCACGTCATTGTATGTATAAGGTGTCGGATAACCGGCGAATGCCTCCGTGAATCCCTTTGGCGGAATTCGGTTGTCCTTGGCGAAGCTCGCTGCCCTCAAGAGGGTATGGGTTACCTGACCAAGTACGTCTTGCATAATGCCTTCGTAGATCTGCACTTGATCTGCACTCGTGATTACATCGTGATGGGGTTCAAAGTCCTGGTCAGGGTTCGGGTTCGGGTCGATAATTTTCCCATTTTCATCCCAATTACCAGACTCAAAAACTATATTATCACTTGCGTCTGTAACTTTGAGGTGAATCCAGGCGCGACGCAGAGGAAGAGCGGTCGGTAATTTGTGCCCTGCCAGGTTTTCAATGACGACATCTATATTCAACCCCGTATCCGTAATAGTAGAACTGGCGGTTAAGTTCACGGCCTGAGTTGTTAACAGGTCTTTTACTTTGAGTATTGTGCTGTCAAAATGCTCTTCGGTAGCTGTTAAACCGAGTGTGTCAATGTTATTTTTCAAAATGTTCTGCATCAGTACGTTTCCGCCGACAAAATAATGGTACCAGTAAGGCGAGCGCTTCCATCTCGCACCTCTCGCACCTACTGTGGAAATATTGATCGGCTCCAGGGTCTTCGGCATGTGACACCCCTGGCAAGTTCTATCCGCACCCAGAGAAGGATAGCCACTGTTTAACCACTCAAGATAGGGCACCTGTTCCGGAAAAGAGCTACCCTCTATCAGATTGTTATCCTCGCCCACATAGCTCGTGAATAACGTGTGGCAGGTGGCGCAATGTTCTGAATCATTTATGACATAGCCTGACCCTGGATAGGCAAGTACCGGCGTGTAGTTTGAATGTCTCAGCATTGGACCAAAGTTCGGATTATCATAGGGGCCGTAGATTTCGCGTATATCAAAAATCTTAAACCCAGGGCTGAAACTCCCTGCCTCCCCAAAATTATCGGCTTGAATTTGATGGCAGACCGTACAACTATCACCATCTCTTGCCAGCGGGTCATTCTCTATATCTGCAATTGACCACGTCAGTCCGTCATGGGCCGACTGTTTGTAAAGTATCGGTGCGTGGCATTTGATACATTTTTCTTCGATGGCGGCTTGCAAATCAGGAAGATCTGCGACTTCCGCCGAAACCTTCGCTCGCCACAGAGGGTCCTTTGCAGCGTTTGCCATCATTGTTGAACGCCACATGATAACAGGGGAAACATTCGTACCGCTTTGATCAATGAGATCATCATGGCACTGGGCACAAACGCCGGAACCCGAAAACAATGAGGTTGTTTCGGTCGGCAATGTAATTTGTGCCTGAGCAAGAGAGATAGAAAACAAGGATAATAACAAGAATGAAGACAACAGGATAAAAAGTAATTTTTTCATTTGATTCCCTCCCTATTTTATAATTCAAAATTTATTCAAGATTTGGCCATTTCGGGACAATCTTGCATACATGCCGACGATGTTTAGAGATTTGGGAAGTAAACAGATCTGTCGTCAAGTTCTGAAAGAGAGAACATCAGCCGACTGTTACCGGCAGTTACATTTTGTTGACGAGGGTAAGAATACGGTGTTCAAACCACTCGTCATTCGCCCTTACCAAAGGACTTGTAGATCAACTCGCTTTTTTAGTATAGCAATTCTGACATCCAGGAATCAATCGGCGTAACTACGTATTTATATACAGGTAGAACTATGTATAACTAAATTGAGCGATTGTTGAGGTTACCGCAGATTCAAGGCGAAGTGCATGAAGCCATAGTGTAATATTGCGAAACCGCTTCAACGCAGAAAAATACGGTAAGATCGGCAATACCGAAGGGTTTCAAAATTTAGCTATATTTTTTATCCTTCAAATTCACCCATTGGGTTGTAAACTTAACACATGAGGATATTTGATAACTCATTGAATTTCTATCTCAATTTGAAACGATCACTTTATTAAATTTTATGATGGCAGATTTATATGTGAAGTCAATATTGAAAGATTGGGGATATAATATGGGTCAAATATCCATATTATGAGGTGGAAAGAAGGTAGGCCATTCTGTTTTTTATCGGAAAACAGTCTCAAGGCGGATCGACAAATCCCAGGATACGACTGGTGGCTATACCAATCCAAAATGGCTACTATGGATAGTCCCGCCTTGTCAGATGAAATCGTAGCGTTGATCTGCCAAGAATCGCCTGCACTTAATATAGGCAGTGTAGCAACCTTGACATCAAAGGATTAATCGGTGCAACTACCTATTCATAGGTAGGAATAACCACTTATTCTTATGTAGGTATAACTACTTAGCGTCTGGACGAGAAAAGTCCGGTTTTTGGTAGGTTGGGTTGAGCGTAATCAGTTATGTTGGGTTTCGTACCTCAACCCAACCTACGAATATCAAGCAATTACCAAAATATGGTTTTAGTGAGCGAAACCCAACAAATCATGTGGTAGGGGTTTTCGTTCAAACACTACTAAGGAACGGGGACGAAATAACTTCCCCAACTATGCATCACAGCTTCAGGCCACCTTTGCCCGATCTCAAATCACAAAAATATCAAAATAGCCCGCTATTCCATCAACTTTTGTGATTTGAGATCGAACAAATTTGACCCAAATCTATGCGCCTACTTGGGGAAGTTATTTTGTCCCCGTTCCTAATGGGGTCGCATGAATTCCACCGAAGAGAGGTCGGTGCTGGTCGAAGTGTAGCCCTTGTGGATGACGTATTTTACCAGGTTGGCGGCTTGTTTGATGTTCAGTTTTCTCATAATATTGGAACGGTGATGTTCTACTGTGCGGATGCTTATAGACAGAAGATCGGCAATCTTTCTGCTCGAAACTTCCTCGGCAACGAGCTTTAACCCAAGTTCGACAAAATTATAGTCAAAAAGTGTAAAAATAGCGATATCACGGTTGTAACCTACTGATATTATTGATACCGATAGGATGGGAGCCCAATGTAGTGCCTGAAAATATATTTAGTGACATGCCTATTTGCTAATGATATAAAGCTCTCATATATATTCGAGAGAAAAGCAAAACAGTAAAAGGCAAAAAATATATTCAGCACCAACTCATCGAATCGATTCGTACACCGGCAGGACCCAGGCAGCGACTGGTTTTAAATCTTGGTTTTCTTGATCTACATCAAACAAATAAAATGTAGTGCTGAAAAAATCATCGAAAAATTTGCAACTTGTTTATATCATGGGGAATACTGTATCGACGGTTGTCGAACTTGGGTTAAGCCTTCCTGCTTGCGTATTGTAAGGATTTCAGATGATAACATCGCGTGTCCCCCTTACGACGTGTCTCGCTGAACTTATGGGTTAAGTCACTGAATAAATTGGGCGATACGTAAAAACCCCCCTGCCGAATCTTTTCTATGGCAGCAAACAGCTCTGTATCAGCATCTTCTTTAAGCAGGTAGCCGTGAGAACCGTTTGAGATAGCACGATACAAATATTCCTCGTCTCTATGCATGGACAGTACCAATATCTTCGCGTTCTGAGAGATAATCTTGGCCTCCAGGATTGCTTCAAGTCTGCGAAAACTCGGCATGGATATATCCAAGATTATCATGTCAGGAGTCTCTTTTTTTAAGAGATCAAGGAGCTTGAGACCATCGCCCACCTCTCCGATCACCTTCAGGTTCCCTGTTTCCTCAAGGATGTTTTTTATTCCCTGCCGAAATGTGAGATGCTCATCGGCGAGTACAATGCGATAAGGGTTCACTATTTGTTTTCTCCATCATCCAGCATACGCCCCTTGACGTACCTCGAATCCGGGCCAAAATTGTGGCGCATATTTATTTCCGCGGCCCTCCGGCCATGATTGTTCGTTAATCAACAATATTAATTACAGGAAAACGTCAAAGTAGATTACAACTTAGTCAATTAGAAGTATTTTCAAGATGCTTAAATGCGAAATCAGAATATCGAAATCCGGAACAATATCAAAATTCGAATATCAAATGACCAAAACTTTACAGATAGTTACGCAATATTTATCAAGGTCTTCGAAAATATCATTTGTTTTGAATTTTGAATTTAGTATTTGGAAAATTCGTATTTGTTTCGTATTTCGTGCTTCGAATTTCGAATTTATAAAAAACAAATTAAGCAAGAAAATTTGCTATTTCACCAGCTTGTCTATAAAAATAACGTAGACCTGATATTAAATAGCAACCTTGACATCCAAGGGTCAATCAGTGCAACTACTTATTTTTGTAAGAGTATAACTACATATTACATCCTAAATTGAGCAATTGTTGAGGTTACCGCAGATTCAAGGCGAAGTGCATGAAGCCATAGTGTAATATTGCGAAAGCGTTTCAACGCAGAAAAATGCGGTAAGATCGGCAATACCGAAGGGTTTCAAAATTGAGTTATATTTTTTATCCTTCAAATCCATCCATTGGGTTGTAAACTTAACACATGAGGATATTTGATAACCAATTGAATTTCTATCTCAATTTGAAACGATTACTTTAGATTTTATGATGCCAGATTTATATGTGAGGTCAATATTGAAAGATTGGGGATATAATATGGATCAAATATTCATATTATGAGGTGGAAAGAAGGTAGGCCATTCTGTTTTTTATCGGCACGACTTTAACTTTGAATTGGGGACGGAATTGGGGACATCCATAAATAAGTAAATAACTTGACATTGAGTTACATTATCAGCAATTCCCGACACCTCCCTTTTTGAGTGACAGTTTTCCTTTACCATGTAAACGTTCGGTGAATTGAGACGGAATATGAGACCCAAAAGACCCAAATAGTGCCTGGATGCTGTATGACCGTAGGCATTTTCGCGTTTTCTCGGCCAGCGCTATCGGCTAAAGCATAAACCTATCCCTCAAGCCTCTCATCGTTATTTTTTGCTGCTTCGGCAGATTGGCATCATTCAGTTCTTGCTACTAATTGTGCTCTGAGTATCAAACTGCAAAGAGTTGTATTAGGAGGTATCGAACAGAATGACTGGAGGTTCAACCTCAAAGCCATAAAGCAGGGCATTGTACAACATTTCCATCGATTCAAACTGAAAACATTTGAACAGGGATCTTATGCTTTCCCACAACGATTTTTTGCTTCCGAGTTTTTTCCATACAGACTGGAATAGAGTACAGCACAGTTGCTGGATTTGATCGACAAGAAAGGCCAGCATCATAAGCATTGCAAAAACTACAGCTAAATTTTTTTCCCCCAGCCCGTAATTGTGTCCAAAATTGTAGCCTTGATTTTTAAGCGTGTTGAAAGTCTCATTCTCTATTTTCCAGCGTGCCCGACCACCGCGCATGATTATATAAGCATTTTCTTTGGTCAAGGTAAAATCAGTTATCCATGTGTTATGATAAGTTATTTTGTCCGTTTCTTTTGAATGTTCCCAGTATTCTATAAAATTGACCAGCAATTCCTGGTTTGACTGATTGAGTGGAACTTCATTCAGGATGCGAAAACGATGTGTTATTTCAGGATTCTCTTTGTCCTCGATTTCAAACTCGATGGTGCGGCCATCCTGAGCAGCATTTTCCACAAAATTAAAGAGAAATTTATGATCTCCAGGCTTGACACCAAGAATGTAGTGGAGGTTATGTTTCTTCATATGACAGATGTGGGGTGCATTTGGACTTAAAGCATCTTCGTTTACAATGAGCGGCAAATGGGGATGATCTTTTCTTAATTGTTCGAAAAAGCGTTTGGCGGCATTACGTTCGCAATCATTTTTGGTCATACCATCCTGTTTGATAATCATCTCAGGACAGAAAGGAATGACCTCTTTGAAATCCGGATGAACTATTGCCGCCCCTAACATCTGAAGATGATAAGTAATTTCTCCAGTTTTTTTATTTACCTTTTCCATACAATATGGAGCGCTTATTTTTTTGGATGAGAAAAAACCGGTGCCGTCCAGATTTAAAAGGTAGCATCCCTTATAAAAAATCATTTGTTCCAGCTCCTTGCCACGCTGTAGATGTCGGAAAGGAACTTTAAATATTGGAGACAGATATTTCTTTGGATCTATTTTGTCACAGATTTCACGCATCCTGGAATCACTGGGAATGTTCCGGATGCCGTAGATGTTGTTTAAATTTTGACATTCAGCTAAGTCTTTTCTTCTGCTATCAAACTGCAACAATGAAGAATCCTTGAGAGAAAACATGGCAAAAGCCGACATCAAAGCATCGGATATGCTTATCTTGATATCTCCGGTCCGGAATTCAGATATCTGCTCGAATTCACGGTGAATAGACATGAACAAAGCATCTGCGTTGAGATGTTTTCGTAAATTAATTTTTGAGGGGAATTTACTCTTTTTAGGCCACCGCTCTTTCTTTTTATTTTTTCTGGGCATGACATTTCCTCCTGTAGATAGAATTTGTCATGCTTATATAAAAAACGTTTTCGTTTTTGTCTACAAAAAAATGTGGTAAAAAATAGCAGAAGTCGCTGGTTTTGGACTAAATTTAAGAAAAAGTTTACGAAAAGCAAAATCCTTACTTCGCTATATTAAGGCATTCCGGCTGCAATCGGGAATTGCTGTTGCAGGGGCAACGCTCCTTGGCTATCTTGGCTTTATTGCAACATCTGCTGTACAAACCGGTAAAGGGCTTCTGCAGGTAGTAAAATGGTTGCGGAATAGAGCAATCACAAAAATTGAAATAAGTAGTGACAATAAAGCAAAGATATATGTTGATGAAGATTCTTATACAGTTGAAAAAGAAATAATTGAATTACTTAAAAGTTACAAAATACGAAAAGCAATAGAGTCGGCAATCACGGTTCCCTTAGAAAAAGAAGGAGTTGATTCTTTCGCATGTGCAGGGCAATTGTCACCTGATCAAACAGATAAATTTATTATTATAAAAAAAGAAGAAGCTAAATATTTTATTGCGCCTGAACCAGAAGATGAAGTTATTGAAGAACATACATATATAACAAGCTTACAAGCAGTAAGTGTTGTTTTCCAAGAAAAAAACAAATGGCGTTTTTCTGATGGAACCAATACGTTTTTTGCTGAAATTAACGATGGTGTATTTGCTCAAAAAGTACAAAACAATGATATTTCTTTTGCAAAGAATGACATATTTAAAGTTGAACTTTATACAAAACAAACATTAACTGCAAAGGGGATTAAAACAGAATATACTG